>VXRC01000049.1:302526-605053 GCA_009838645.1 Gemmatimonadota bacterium
ATGTCGACCTCTTCACGCACCTTCTGGAGCGCATTGTTGATGTCGACGTCGGTTTCGAATTCGATGACCACCGTCGAGATCCCCTCGCTGGAGGTAGAGGTGATCACCTTCACGTTGGACAGTTCTTCGAGATGCTTCTCGATCGGCTGGGTAACGAGGTTCTCGATGTCCGCGGGAGCCACGCCGAAATAGGGGGTGGCGACAAAGACGATCGGTATGGTGATCGAGGGGGTTGATTCGCGCGGCAGGGACAGGTAGGACATGAAGCCGAGGAGTATGACGGCTCCGGTCAAGACGAAGATGCTGATTCTGTTTTTGATCGCCAGGTCAGAGACTTTCAAGTACGGATACTCCAGTGGATGTGTGGGGCGAACAGGGTCACCGGGCTACATCCCTTCGTTTCTGACCTGAATGGATTCACCGTTGACCAGGTTCCGGTGGCCCACGACGATCAGGGAATCACCGACCGACAGTCCGTTGGTGACCAGGACCTGGTCGCCCGAAGTCGAACCCAGTGCTACCGGTACGGACCGGGCGACGTTCTGATCCGCCAGGAATACGATCCGCCCCTGGTCGGTGTCGATTACGGCGTCCTGGGGGATGACGATGGCTTCTGGTATGTTATCTTTGACGACGCGGATGGTGGCGGCCATTTCTGGTTTGAGCCGGTGCGCCGGATTGTCCAGTATGATCTCGAACGGTACGGTGCGGCTGTCCGGGTCCAGCGTCGTGCCTATATAGGAGATGTCCGCTTCCAGGGTGAGGTCCGGATAAGCGGGAAACGTCAGAGTAGCCCGCGTGCCGTCGGTGACGTGTTGCAGATGCCGTTCAGGGACACCGGCCACGATCTTGACCCGGTCGATCTCCACCAGGTCCATGAACTCTACTCCGGGTGCGGCCAGTTCGCCCACCTCGAGATTGCGGCTGTCCACCACCCCGGAGATCGGCGCCCGGATGATCGTCTTGCTCAGGTAGGTCTGGGCCTGCTGATGCCGCGCGAGATTCATGTCATGGCGATATTTGGTGTCGAGGTATACGGATTCCGCCAGGGCTTTCTGCTCCAACAGTCGTTTCTGGTTGCGCAGGGTCAGGCCACTGGCGTTCACGGCTGCTTCGGCCTCGTCCGCGGCAGCCGTGAGCAGCTCGTCGTCCAAACGGGCCAACACGGCATTCTGTCGTACAGACTCGCCCTTTTCGACCTCGATGCGCTCAACCAGACCGGTCGCTTCGATACTCACCACGACGCGCCGGACCGGCTTGACCTCGCCCACCAGCCTGAGGTGATTAATAAACTCCCGAGGCTCGACCACCCGGGTCACCACGTTTACAGACCGCGTCTCCTCCACGGCGGACGCTTCGTTGGCGGCACTGCCGCTTTCACTGCAGCCCGCGGCCGCCAGTACGACCGCAATGCATACGGCCGAACCCAACCAGTGCCTGGCGCGGTTGATCATCGATGTCTGCTCCTTCGCAAAATCTCGTATCTCACGTATAGTTATCAAGTATTGAACTGTTCCATATGACAACGGGCACGGGGCAATGGTTTCCATTATCTCTGCATATCTGCCGTGTCCGTTTCCAACGGCCAACACCGACTTGCCGGGACGGCCGAAATAACGTAATATCAGGACATCCTGTCAAGTACATCTATACAAAAGGGGACGGGGCGTCATTCAATAAAACCGCGGTACGTACCGAGGTCGATTCGATGTCCGGGGAACCACGCCGCGCACGTCGCCGACAGGTTATGTGGAAAACGATCAACAACATCGCGTACCGGCTCTACTTCGCGTACCGGAATCGGATATCGCGCCGTGAAAACAGGCGATGGACGGTCCGGGTTGCACGATCGCCGGACCCGGAGCCCAGACCCGTGCTATACGTGGCATGGGGAAGGATCGGAGACGTGGTCCTGGCCACCGGGCATCTCAAACGGATGCGGCGGTGGTTTCACCCCAGTCCGGTCTGGTTCCTGGGAAG
Source organism: Gemmatimonadota bacterium (assembly GCA_009838645.1). Classification (NCBI taxonomy): domain Bacteria; kingdom Pseudomonadati; phylum Gemmatimonadota; species Gemmatimonadota bacterium. The sequence continues at coordinate 304,507 of VXRC01000049.1, forward strand.
GTCCCGCGTTAGGCCGCTCGTCGAACCGCACGTGGACGCCTTCCTGCCGTTCCCCGAACCGGCCGCACACCTGACCGGGTCCGGCGTCAACCCGGCCGCATCGCTCGAAGGTATCGCGGACCGGTCGTTCCGATGCGTCATCGCAGACATCCACACGTTCTACGGCGGGCTCTTCGCCCTGGATGCCGTGCTAGCCGCCGTGCGGGCGGACCACAGGTTCGTCTACGAAGGATACCACCTCGGCGAAGACCTGGCACCGGAACGGCCCTATCCGGCCGGGTTCGAGGTCGTGCCGAAGTTCGAGGACGGGGATGGCGGGGGAAAGGACAGCGCCCCAGGCCATCTACTGCATCACAACGGCCATTACATCCGACGCGTGCTGGAGCACTGTGGTGTCGAATCGGATGACGGGGAAGCGTGGCGGCCGGAACTGGATCACGTCGGATCGGGTGCCGACGCATGCCATCGGTTCGGGATCGAACCCGGGGAGTACGTGGCGTGGCAACCTCGCAGCGACAATCGGAGGAAGGACTACCCGACGGCGCGTTGGGCGGAGACGATCCGCGCATTCCCTGAATTGCAGTTTGTAGCACTGGCCGAGCCCGGCAGGGCCGATGAAGTGAACCGGACGGTGCCACCCGGCGTTCGCTTGATTGAAACCTCACTAACCGGGGTGATGAAGTTGATAAGGGAAGCACGCCTGTTTGTCGGACTGGACTCTGGACTGAGCCACATCTCGACGGTCATGGGAACACCCACGGTATGTGTCTGTCCGGACAGCCACCTCGGGTACTTCTTTCCCTATCCGGAAAGCTACGGTTTCCGCAACCTGCACACCGTCTCACATTCGGACTACCTGCCGTGCCGGGGTTGTTTCATGACCTGCCGTCACGAACCCCTCACGTCGACGATCACCCGGGGCGCCCTCTGCCTCCGCACGTTGCCTTCCCGGCTGGTCATCGAGGCCATCCGGTACGCATTGTAGTTCCGTGCCGTCAAAGTTCGGCGGCCGATCTGAGTTCGACCCGGGCGGGGCGGACCAGCGCGATGAGATCCTCGATATCGAATTCTGCCAACAGTCCAAAGCAGAACAGGGGCGAGAGGGATTCGTACCGTCCGGGTTCATCGATCAACCGGTGCAGGCTGGCAAGGCCGCGATGCAGTATAATTTTGTCGACCGCCCGGCCGCAAAGGGACGCTGCCATCAGGGCGATGACCGAGGACACGGGACCTTGCGACGCGAGCCCCAGCGGGGCCGCCACGCCCGGACGGACCGGGTCCGGACGGGCCGGGCTCATATGCTGCATGACCGCCGCGAGCTGGGCGACCTGGAGACCCAGCATCCGGCCTCCGCTCGACGCCATCATCATCGTCCACTGATGCGGTGCCTTGCCCAGTCCGCAGGCGCCCTGCATGACCACTTCCACCTCCGTGGCCGTGGCCTGGTCCCGCAGGGCTTCCTCTGCCAGGACTTCCGTCCCCTGCCGCCCTTCATCCGCCAGGATCAGAAGCTTCCTTCCGGAGCCCTGGCCCGTGGGTACGGTGGTCACGGCGGGTAGTTCCCATCCGTCCCTCAAATGGTAACAGGCGTATGCCGGCCGGCGGCCGTTTCCTGTGCGCGAAGCCTGACCGGTCACGCGTTCAACGGTCAGGGACCGGTAACGCAGCAAGGACGTCAGCCGTTCCCTGCCCGCCGCCTGCCACCGGGGGAACGCGGCGGGATTCTCCGGCGGCTTCCGGCGTTTCAGTCCACGGGCCAGGGACCGTGCCAGGGAGACGAAATCGGCGTTATCCGCCGGCGTTCCGACCCACAGTGCTTCTTCGGTGCGGACTTCGTCTTCCGAGGGAATCTCTTCTTCGCGGGACGGCGCACCAGGCCGGCCGTCCAGGAAATGCCGGTTCAAGAACCTGTAGAAACGCTCCCGGTGTTCCCGCTCGTAGTTGTGGGTGCCCGGATCCAGGTTGTTATGGAATGCAAAGGCGTCCGGTCTTCCGAGCGAAGCGTACAGCGGCAGAACAGGTTCATAGACCGAGGGACGCGCCCTGGCGGTCTGGAAGCAACAATCGTCATATTCGTTATACATCAGCAGGGCCGGACGGGGCGCCAGCAGGGCCGTGAGCATGGGATAGTCGGCCGTCACGGCGAAGTCCGAGGCGTTCTGTTCGATGTCACCACGGTCGGCCCTGTGGTTGACGCGGCTGTCCAGGCCGATGTAACCGGCATTGGGCGCGGCGAGGCGCACCCTCGTGTCCAGGGCGGCGAGCACGATCGTCTGCCAGCCTCCACCGGACAGTCCGGTCACTGCGACACGCTCCGGGTCGACCTGCTCCAGGCCCAGCAGCACCTCCAGCGCGCGGCACATGACCAGGTAGAACACGGCAATGCCGGCCACACCGCACAGATCCAGGTAGCTCGCGTTGTTGTGCTGGTAGCCCGGGCCCTGCAGTTCTCCGAAGCTCATCCACTCCGGATTCAGCGCAAACACGCCCCGGCGGACCAGGTTGACGCAACGTATCTGCTTGTAATCTACCGCCTTGCCCGGCGGGCCCACATGCCCGTTCAGGTTCAACACGCCCGGCGCCGAAACCGTCGGATCATCCGGTTCGTAAAGCAGGGCGGGAATGACCAGGCCGGGCTGACCGGGCTGACCGGGATGACCCGGCTGGCCGTCCTGACCGGGGAGTGCGCGGTAGGTCAGCTTGCGAATCCGGTACCCCTTGCCGGTTTCGATCACGTCGCTCCACTCGACGTCGGGCGCGCCGTTTCTCCACGCGTCGGGCACGCCCTTGAAAATCACTTCTTCCAGCACGGTCTGTCGCAACTTACCGGCCTCTTCCTCCCAGGTCGCGGGATCGGGAAGGTCAAATCGAGGGATACGGCTCAGCAAGTAAGCCTTCAGCGTGTCCACCGTGTGCGATTCCCCGATCGGTGTGACGGGGCCATCCTGACGCCCGGGGTTGTCCAGGTCATTCATCTTTACAGCTCCTCGTGCATCGAATAGGATGAATCGACGGTATTTTCAGGTATCGATTCCATATTCACCTCCACTTCAAGCTCGATATCGCCCCCTCCGAACAGGATGCCTCGCGTGGGGGACACGTCCTGGTAGTCCCGCCCCACCGCCACCCGTACGTGTCGTTCGTCGGCCAGCGTCGCGTTCGTGGGATCGAATCCCGTCCAGCCGGGTCCGGGCAACCGGCACTCCACCCAGGCGTGGGAGGTCGTTCCCCCTCCTGCCGCGGACTCGTCATGGAGATAGCCGGATACGTACCTGGCGGGAATGCCCCAGGTCCGCGCTACGGCGATCATGACGTGGGCGTAATCCTGGCATACGCCGCGGCCGGTATCCAGGATGTGTTCGATCGTGGAAGAGATCGTGGTGCTCCCGGGCACGTACTCGAAGCGTTCAAAGAGTGCGCCTGACAGCCGTTTCAGCGCGGCCAGCGGGTCTCCCGCGGGTGCAATGCCGTTCCGTTGCACGAACCTTTCCAGGGCGGGCGAAGGAAGGGCCAGGCCGCTGTGATCCATAAAGTCCCATTGGTGGAACGAGTCTCGCCAGCCCCGGATGGTCTCCCAAGCGCCTTCTTCGCATTCCCCGGGCGGTGTGTCCCGTGGCGTAACGTCCACCGTGGAGCGCGCGGTGATGGACAGCGACTGGTGATTGCGGTTCAGGTGAAGCTGGTGGCGCGTATTGCCGAAGGCGTCCGAGACCGGAAAGACCGTGCCTACCGGTTCCGTCCCGATCCGGAAGGCGGTGACGTGCTGCCAGCGATCCTCGAGCGGTCTGAGCGCCAGGGACATCGCGCAGTTTCGCACGGGGAAGCCATAACGGTACTTCGTGACATGCTCGATCCGGTATCGCACGTTTTCGGCCATGGCGTCAGCGGACAGACAGGGATTCCAGGGGATAGTCGATGTAGACACCCATAATCTGCTGGTGAAGCTTCCGGCTGTCGCCGTTCACCTGTTCCAGCGTGGCGCGCCATGCCGTAACGTCGTTCCTGCCGTCCCGGACGATCGCGCTAAGGGAGGCAATGAGCACCGCCGCTTCCCTGCCCGCGCCGGGAGACGGACCCGAACCGATGGCGTCCAGCACGGAGGCGATCCCGTCGAGGGACCGGCGCACCGAACCCGGAAGCAGTTCGTCCGTTACGATCAGGTCGAGCACCTGTCCGGGCTGAACCACGACGCTGTAGGAATGCACGTAGGCGTCGAAGGCGCGGAACACATGCAGCAAGTTCGCCCAGTCCGCGTCAAACGATTCGTCCTGCCCGTCCTGTGCCGCAATCTGCGACAACAGGATTGATGCGGAAAGCTGCACCCGTTCGATGTAGCTGCCCAGCTGAATGAAATGCCACCCTTCATCGCGGTACATGGTCGACTCGGCCACGCCGGTGAAGGTGGCGATATCCTTTGCCGTTCCCGCGTAGAAAGACTCCGGGGCCGTCTTCCAAATCTCCTGGATAGTCAATCCCTGCAGGCGCAGGAAGGTCATGTTCAGCGACAGCCACATCTCGGCGCTGATGTAATTGCGGACCTGCCGCGCGTTCTCCCGGGCGTACGCGAAGCAGTTCCATATGGAATCCGGATTCGTGGGTTCGAAAGTAAGATGATCGGCCAGGGTATAGGAGTCGGCCAGCGCATAGTCGTCGCTCCCGAAGGCTTCCAGCGTACCGGCGGGCGGTAACTGGTTCATGCTGCTGTACACACGGTTCCATCCAAAGTGGATCTCGCGCAGCGGACGATCCACCAGCGTTTCCACCTGCAGTTGCATCAGCCGGCTGAGGTGTGCGGCGCGTTCGAGATACCGGCCCATCCAGTACAAGCCCTGTGCGCTTCTGGACAGCATTCAGTCCCCCAGTATCCAGACGTCCTTGCCTCCGCCTCCCTGGCTGGAGTTTACCACCAGGCTGCCCTCCCGCAGCGCGACCCGGCAGAACGCACCCGGCACGATTCGCGTCTCGCGGCCATGGAGCACGAAGGGCCTCAGGTCCACGTGCCGCGGCGCGGCGCGGCCCCCGATCAGGCAGGGGGCGCGCGAAAGGTCCAGTACGGGTTGCGAAATGAAGTCCGCGGGGTTTTCCCGCAAATCACGGGCGCAGGCTTCCCGTTCATCGGGCGTCGATTCCGGTCCGACCAGCATGCCGTATCCCCCAGACTCGCCCACCCGCTTCACGACGAGTTCCCGCAGGTTGTCCAGGGTGAATTCGAGGTCCTCCGGCCGGCGGCAGATATAGGTCTTTACGTTTTGCAGCTGCGGTTCTTCGGCCAGGTAATAGCGGATCATGTCGGGGACGTACGCGTATACGCTCTTGTCGTCCGCGACGCCCGTGCCCGGCGCGTTCACCAGGGTGACGTTCCCGGCCCGGTAGACGCCCATGAGACCCGGGAGACCCAGCAGGGAGTCCGGCCGGAATACGAGCGGGTCCAGGAAATCGTCGTCCACCCGGCGGTAGATGACGTCCACCCGTTGCAGCCCCGAGGTGGTGCGCATGTACACATATCCGCCGTCGACCAGCAGGTCCCGGCCCTCGACCAGGGTCGCCCCGATCTCGTGCGCCAGGTAGATGTGCTCGTAAAACGCCGCATTGTATACGCCGGGCGTCAGCAGCACCACGCAGGGATCGTCTTCCCCGCGAGGCGCGAGTTCCTTAAGCGTTTCGCGGAGCAGGCGCCCGTACTGCTCGACTTCCCGCACCCGGCAGCTGCGGTAAAGCCGGCGCAGGTTGGCCTTGACCGCTTTCCGGTTGGCGACCATGTAGGATACGCCGGACGGCACGCGCAGGTTGTCCTCGAGCACGTGGAATCCTTCATTCGTGCGGACCAGGTCGGTGCCGCAGACCGCAACATACGTCCCGTGCGGCACGGGCACCCCCCGCATTTCGACGCGGTACTGGGGACAGCCGCGCACCAGGTCGACCGGGACGACACCGTCTTCGACAATACGGGCGGGACCGTATACATCGGCGAGAAACCGGTTCAACGCCTTCAGCCGCTGGGCAAGTCCGGCTTCGAGCTGCCGCCATTCTTCGGCGGGCAGGATCCGGGGCAGGCAGTCGACGGGCATGATGCGCTCGCCGGCTTCATCTCCGCCGTATACCGTAAACGTGATGCCTTCGCTGGAAAAGGAATGCGTGACCCGTTCCTGCATGCGAACGAGTTCTTCGACGGGAAGCCGGAGCAGTGATTCGTGCAGACTGCGGCAATGAGCGCGCGGCGTACCGTCAGGGAGGAACATCTCGTCGTAGAAAGCGCTATCCAGGTCGTATGCGTCGAAATCCATTACGAGGGTCTCCGTCTCCGATCGTCGGACCCGTGAAATCCCTGTACTGGAATCGCAAGGCTTGAAGCGGTCTGGGTTTGACCCTCACGCCTTGCTCATGCAATGCTCATATCTTGCTCATGCTTTACACCGGCTAACATGTTATATTGGGTCATGCGGCAGATCAAGGGGAAGTCTGCCGCGTGTTCAACGCCCGGCCGGCATGAATGCGGAATACGGTGCGGTATTCGGCCGGATCGATCGCGAACCTGCTTTCCGTTATGTACATTTCTATTGCACTTTCAGGTTCTCTCGGTATAATCACTTTTACACGTATCATCCGCGCGAATCCTTTGATGATATCCGTTGCTTCAGTCTGATCGTCCTGCATTCACGACCTGAGAAATAAGAACCCGAGGTTTCCGCGTCAGTCAAAACAGCGGGAGATGTATTGATGGGCGTTACGCTGGCGAATTCACTTACCGCGTATTTCGACTTCATCTGGATGTCGTTCCTGTTGCTGGGGCCGATGCTGATCCTGGGTCTGCTGCTCTCCGGCCTGATCCACGTGTTCATCTCCCGGGAAGCGATCCTCAAATGGCTCCAGGACGACAGCCTCCGGTCGGTCTCCGTCAGTTCCGCGGTTGGCGTGCCGGTCCCCCTCTGCAGCTGTTCCGTCGTTCCCGTCGTGGCCGAAATGCGCCGGAAGGGCGCTTCCCGGTCGTCCTGCATGGCCTTCCTGATCACCGCGCCGGAAACCGGAGCGGACTCCATCCTCGTCACCAACGCGTTTTTCGGGTTCATCGCCGCCGTGGTACGCCCCGCCATCAGTTTCATAACGGCCGTCGTGGCGGGCATCTTCTGCATTGGTCTGATCCGGGACGACAGCGGTGAAGTCAAACCGGGCGAGGAAGATCACGACCATCACAGCCATGATCACGACCACCACGGCCATGACCACGATCACGACCACGATCATGAACACGCGGTCCACGATCCGTTGATATCGGACAAGGACGACTGCTACGTCAGTCCCGCCGCCATGAAGGTCCTGATGGCGCGATGGATCAAGAGTATAACCACCGTGGCCTCCACCTGGAAGTTCGGATCGTGGATCAAACCCGAATTCTACCGCGAAATCGCCGGGGAACAGGCGAAAAAGTCCAGTGAGGCCGTCAAAGTGGACCGGGTGGCGGAGGAATATCCCGGTCTCGATTTCAAGAAGATCGTCAAACACATCATGCACTACGGCTTTGTAGAGATCGCCGACGATATCCTCTTCGCGCTGCTCGTCGGCATCGCACTGGGCGGCGTGCTCTTTCTCGTCATTCCGGCCGACCTGATGTCGAACGAGTACGCGCGCTGGCTGTCCTACCCCGTCATGATCATCGTAGGCGTGCCCCTCTACATTTGCGCTTCGGCCAGCACCCCGATAGCGGCCGCGCTGGTAGCCCGAGGCGTGAGCCCCGGCGCCGCGCTGATATTCCTGATGACCGGACCGGCTACCAACACGAGCACCATCGCCATCATCATGAGCCAATTCGGTGCGCGTTTCGCGGCCATCTACGTGACCACCGTCATCGTGGTTACGGCCGTGATCGGCATCGCCATCGATTTCATGCTGCTGGCGACGGGCTTCGCGATTTCGGTCAACCTGCTCCCTTCCGAATCCCCCGCGATCCAGTTCATCCAGTGGGGCGGCGCGATCTTATTAATCGCGCTGATCCTCTGGCGGTACCGCGCGGGCGCCATGCGCAGAGGGTACGAAGACATGATGGTCAACGTCCGTCCGTTGTCCAGGCCCTGGCGCAACGCCTGGAAGCGGCTGACGCGGGACCGGTCCTTCCGGGGTACGGTCTCGCCCGCCACGCCGCTGGGCATGATGCTCTGGGGCCTGCTGCTGGTCCTGTTCCTCGGCAGCGGGTTCACGACCGTGCCGCCCGGGCACGTCGGATACGGCCTGTTGTTCGGACAGGTATACTGGAAAGACCTGCAACCCGGGCTGCACTACCTGGCGCCCCGCCCCCTGGTGCGGGTGGACAAGTGGCCGGTCAAGGAAGTGAAGTCCATCATGTCCGACACCCCGTACGAGTACGTATCGGGCGACCTGAACATGCTCACGCTCACCCTGGACGTACAGTACCGCGTGAAAGACCCGTACACTTACCATTATCGTACGATCGACCCGGAGGAGATCATTGAAGACGCGGTCCGCGAGCACCTGCGCACTTTCATCAATGCCCGCGACCTCGATCGCCTGCTTACCGCATACCGGGCGGACATGGTCGACGAACTGACGAATCTCTTCGTCGTGGACGCCGAGATGCATGGAGACAAGACCATTCTAAGCACTGTCGATCTCGTGAAGGTAAGCCTGCTGGACATCACTCCGGCCGCGGAAGCGATGAACTCGTTCCGGGAGATCTCCAGCGCCCAGGAAGACCGGGAGCGGATCATCGTCAACGCGCAGAGGTTCATGGTCTCCCTGGTGCCGCGTGCCTACGGCAACGCCGAGTATGAAAGAGAGCAGGCCGATGGAGAGGCTTTCAGGAAGGTGGCGACCTCCGCGGCGGAAGCGGATGCCATCCTGGTCATTTCATCGGCGATGCGGACGGCGCCGGAAGTCCTCAGGAACATGCTCTGGCGCGAGAAGCTGGAAACCGCACTCGCGGGGAACCCCAAGATCATCGTGCCCAACCGACAGAGTTTCAACAAGGTCGCGATCTGGAAGAAGAGAACGGCGGAGGCCGCCGCCCCGGACGGCCACGACAGGAGGTAAAGGCAAATGACCGGTAAAGGACGTGGTATCCGGAGGGCCATTGTCGCGCTCGTGCTGGCGGCGATCGTCTACGACTGTTTCTACGTGATCAACGAGACCCAGCAAGGGGTCCTGACGAACTTCGGCCGGATTTCTCCTCCGGTGAAGCAGCCGGGACTGCACGTCAAGTGGCCCCGCCCGATCTCGAAAGTCTACAAGGTAGACCGAAGGCTGCAGACGTTGACCGATGTGTCCCATGAACTGATTACCGAAGACCAGAAGAATATCCTGATCAGCGGCTACCTGCTCTGGCGTATCGTGGATCCCATTCTCTACGTGGAGGCGATTCGTACCGGCGAAAACGCCACTGAAAGACTGCGGGACCTCTATCTGTCGAGCAGCGGGATCGTAATCAGCAACAAGGCCCGGGACGCCTTCATCAGCCTCGGGCTGGAACATGAAGACCTGCATGAAGCGGCCCGTGACATACTCGGCAACGTCGCGCCGATCGCCAGTGCGAACTACGGCATCGAGGTACTGAAAGCCGGGATCATCGAGTATACGCTTCCCGTGGAGAACCGCCCGGCCGTGATTCAGCGCATGATCTCGGAGCGCGCGCGCATCGCGGCCCGATACCGGAGCGAGGGCGAAGAGATGGCCATACGCATCGAAGCGCTGGCGATCAACGAACACGAGAAGCTCATGGCGGAAGCCCACGCGGAAGCCACGGCCATTCTCGGCGAGGCCGAGGCGGAAGCGATGGCGCTGCTCGGCAGGGCCTATCGGAATGACCCGGCTTTCTACCGGTTCATCCGTGCACTCGACAGTTACGACCTGATTATCGACAAGAACACGACCCTCATGCTGCCGGCCGACAACGAGCTGTTCAGGTACCTGGACAGCCGAACGGTTCCCCGGTAAAACGAGCGCTGATTCCATGACAAACGAAAACCGGCCTCTACCCTATAGCACGCGCGTCATCTACGCCCTGTTCGATTCGGCCCGGGCCTTCGGCTGGAACCGGCTGTTCTGGAGCCTGGCCGCCCTGGCCGTCGCCGCGGTGATGGCGAGTGGGTTCTATATCGTCAAAAAAGAAGAACAGGGCGTCCTCGTGCGGTTCGGCAAAGTGGTGGACGAAAACATCGGCCCCGGTATCCATTACTGCGTGCCGTTCATCTATGAAACCCACATCCGCAAGGTAAAGCGCATCGTCCGCGTGCCCATCGCAAGCGAAGCAACGATGGGGGATACGCACGTCACGTTGTTGTCCGGCGACACGAACCTGGTCGAGCTGGACGTTGCCGTGCAGTACAAGATCGATAACCTGCGAAGCTACCTCTTCGCGGTTACGGACCCGACGATGCTGATGACCATGATCGTGCGGGAGGAAATGGTCAACATCGTGGGGCAGAACTTCATCGACCTGATCCTGACGTCCAACCGGAGTATCATCGAGCGCCACCTCCATGACTACCTCGCAGGACGCCTGGAGGCGATCGACATCGGCATCGAGCTGGTCGACCTGAACATCGTGGACATCCGACCCATCGAGGAGACCGTGGAAGCGTTCCGGGACGTCAATGACGCCATATCAGAACGTATGCAGTCCATCAGCAACGCCAATCAGCGCAGGGAGAAGCTCATCGCCCGGACGAAAGGGCAGACGGAAGCGATCATCATGGATGCCCGGGCCACGGCGCGGGAACGGGTCCTCCAGGCCGAGAGCAGCGCCGGCGCTTTCACCATGCTGCTGGCCGAATACCGAAGGCAGCCGGCCCAGGTCGGTATCACCCGGTACTGGCAGCGCATGCGCACGATCTTTGCCGAGGCGAACCTGGCGGCGGTCAATCCCGGCAACGACGCGAATATCGAGGTCAATCTCATCGACGAAGGATCGGGACTGACGCCCGCCGACCTGGCTTTCGATTCACCGGGCGCCCTGGCCGCTTCCGGTCCCGACTCCCTGGACAGGCCGGTTTTTTCAACGCTTCCACCGGATATACACCGTTATGAGAACATCGACCGGGATGGATTCCTCATCGATGGAAGGTTCCATAGCCGCAACACGGAGCGGGATCATCTTCCGGTGGCCGCGCCTCGATCGCTCATTTTCGACACGCCGTCCATTTTCAGCCACGGCCACGTAACGACCAGCAGCATAGACGAGGCGAGTCAGACCGGTGAAAAAGCGCTGGCCGAGACCATGCACGAAGATGAAAGCGAAGAAGAAAAAACGGGTACCGAAGGGAGCCAAAGTGATCCAAAGCAATAGCGTGATCCCCGGCAACAGACTGTTCGGCCTTGTGTCACTTGCGGCCGCGCTCGTCATCGCTGCGCTGGCGCATCCTGCGCCGGTCCGGGCGGAGACCGGCGTAACCTCCGAAGCCATCGTGTTCGGCCAGAGCGCGTGCTTCACAGGTCCCAACCGCAACCTGGGCCTGTACTACCGGGCGGGCATCCTTTCGGCATTCGAAGAACTGAACCGCGCAGGCGGCATCAACGGAAGAACGCTCAGGCTGCTTTCGCTGGACGATGGGTATGAACCCGAGCAGGCCGCCGCCAACGCCGAGCGGTTTGCGGCGGAGAACGACGTGTTCGCGGTGATCGGCGGCGTAGGAACGCCGACCGCCAAGCGAATCGCTCCCGTGCTGCGCAGTGCCGACATCCCCTTTGTCGGGCCCTTCACCGGTGCGGATTTTCTCCGCAATTTCGACCGGTTCCCCAACGTCGTCAACCTGCGGGCGGCGTATCTGGACGAAGTCGTGACCATGGTCGATTACATCGTAAACGACCTGGGCAAGAACCGGTTCGGCGTGATTTACCAGGACGATTCCTTCGGCCGATCGGTACTGAAGAACTTCCAGATCGCCCTCGAAGCCCATGACCTCCCGATACTTGCCAAGACCGCCCATTCGCGGAATACCCACGCGGTCCACGCGGGCCTGTTCATGATCTCCAAGGCAGACCTCGACGCCATATTGATCGTGGGGTCGTACGCCGCGAACTCCGAGATCATCAACCTGTCCCACTCGCTGGGTCACGACTACATCGTGGCAAATCTCTCTTTCGTCCTTTCCCAGGAACTGAAAATGATGGTGGAAAACCGCAGTGAAAGGATCCTGGTGACCGAGGTGATTCCGGATCCGAACAGCAACAGCAGCCGGATCGCACGACGGTTCAGAAACGCGTTGCGGCCGGAATACGGCCAGGCTGAATCCGTGGCAACCCTGGTGAACGAGGTGGCTTTCGAAGGCTACATCCTGGGTAGATACGTCATCGACGTGCTCGAACGCATGGGCGGCGAATTGACAAGGGAGCATTTCCTGAGTGTCGCGCTGTCGCCCGAAAAAGTCATGCTGGACGACTGGAGCCTGGAATTTCCGCCGGGTACGAATACCGGATCCACCTATATCCGGCTCACCAACCTGGGCGAATAACAACCTGCAAGCGAGGTACGGCCATTGAAGAAGGTAGATGAGTTCACCGTCGAGGAAATCGGCGAGGAGTGGCTGCGCGAGCTATACAAGGTCGTTGCGCTCCGACGCGGCACCATGTTCAGGATGATCACCGAATCGGCCCGCCTCCTGTTGTTCGGCAATGCGGGCGGCGCCGCGCTGATCATCGGTTTCATGAGCACGGCGACGGGCGACCAGGGATCCTCCTACCACTGGTTCAGCCTGTTTTCGCTACTCGCCTTCGCCCTGGGCACCCTGGCCTCCGCCATGACGATGATCCTGGTGGCCGTGGTTTCCGTGAAGGAAACCCACGGCGCCGAGAAAGGGCTGAAGCGATTCGTCGACGGTGAGATAAACCGGTCGCAGGTCATGTTTACCATCGAAGAACAGACTTTCCGCCTCGCGGATTCGGCCACCGTTTCCGGGGTCGTAAGCGCGTTGGGGTTCATGGTCGGCGGCCTGATCACCATTGCCCTGCTCATGATTTTCTTCTAGGACCTTATGGCGCCGTCCCGACATCCTCTGTCGTCCAGGTCAATGCCAACTCCGGTCAACGTCAGGACCCGTCCAACGAGATGAACGATATCTTGCTGTTACTCCTCGCGTATTCGACGGCGATCCTCGCCGTGTCCCTTCTCGGCGGCAAGCTTTCGGCCATCGTCACCATGACCCACACCCGGACGCAACTGGTCATGAGTCTCGTGGCGGGGTTTCTCCTGGGCGTCGCCATGTACCATCTGCTGTTGCACAGCCTCGAAGATATCCCCGGTCCGCATGCCGGTGAAATCGCCGTGGGTTGCGCGGTACTGGGCGTCATCATGATCATCGTACTGCTGCGTATCTTCCGGTTTCATCAGCACGAACCAGACCAGGAAGCGGTCCGGATACCGGATCACCATGACCACCACGACCACCAGGGTGCGATGGACGTCAATCCCCGAAGCGTGTTCGGCGTCGCCACGGGCCTCGGCCTGCATACCATCACCGAGGGGATCGCCCTCGGCGCCAGCATGCGCGTCGGCTTGATGCACGACGGGGGCACGATGCTCGCGGGACTGGGCGTGTTTCTTGCGATCATGCTGCATAAGCCCCTGGACGCGTACTCCATCATCGGACTGATGCGGGTATCCGGTTACGGGAACCGGACCTGCACGCTGACCAACATCGGTTTCGCCCTGCTTTGTCCGCTCGTCACCATATTGACCTTTTTCGGCGTCGGCCTCCTGAGTCAACTCGACGAACTGCACGTCGTGGGTTACGTCATGGCCTTCGCCGCCGGTGTTTTCCTGTGCATTTCACTGAGCGACCTGCTGCCCGAGATCCAGTTTCACAGCCATGACCGCGGCATTCTCATCCTGGCCTTCCTGATCGGCATCGGTCTCGCGTACGCTCTTTTCCATTTCGAATCCGAGACCATGCACGGGCTGGACACGTTGCATTCCCACTAGCATCACCCCGCACCGCGAGCAGCGCCCATGTCGACCTCCACCCAGGGAACGGATTTCGGCGTGGATACCGAAACCCGTGTATTCCACGTCGAGGGCATGACCTGCAGCGCGTGCTCGGCGCGGGTAGAGAAGGTCCTCTCCCAGGTCCCCGGTGTCGCTGCCGCTCACGTAAACCTCGCCCTCGAACGAGCGACGCTAACGGTTGCGCCCGGCGTGGAAGGCAACGCGCTGTCCGGCCCCGTGGCCGCCGCGGGGTACCGGCTGAGCGCAGTTCAGGACGACCGGCACGAGCCCGAAGAGGATCCCGGACAGTCCCGTCGGGACCGTGTCGCCATGGTCGTCGCGATTTGCGTGACGATTCCCTTCCTGCTGCAGATGCTGGCCGGGCTGCTGCGGAGCTGGACCGGTTTCGACGGGCACATGCCGGTATACGCGGAAGCGACGCTCGCGACCGTGCTGCAGATCGGCATCGGTGCCCGTTACTACCGGAGCGCTTTCCACGCGCTGCGCGGCGGCGGTGCGAACATGGACGTCCTGGTGGCCCTGGGAACCACTTCGGCCTACGCGTACAGCGCCTACCTTGCTTACAGCCTGGGCGCCGGCGCGGCGGGTCAACTATACTTCGAAGCCTCCGCGATCATCATTACCCTCGTACTCATCGGCAAGCACATCGAAAGCCGGGCGCGCCGCAGCGCGAGCCGGGCGATTCGGGAATTGCTGGCGATCCGGCCGGTTACCGCGCGGGTACGTACGGCGGACGGCTCTGAGCGGGATACGCCGGTACATGCCTTGCAGCCCGGCGACGTCGTCATCTGCCGTCCGGGCGACCGGGTGGCCGCGGACGGCGTCGTGCTCCGGGGCGAAGCCGAAGTCGACGAAGCGCTCATCACCGGTGAGAGCGTCCCGGCACCCAAACACCCGGACGACACGGTAATCGCCGGATCGATGAACATCAACGGCCTCCTGGAAATCGAAGCCCGGGCCGTGGGCAGCGATTCGACGCTAGGGCGGGTGATCCGCCTGGTCGAAAGCTCACAGGCCGCCAAGCCGGCCATCCAGCGTTTGGTGGATCGCGTAAGCGCCGTATTCGTACCGGCCGTCGTCGGTCTGGCCCTAATCACCTTCGTCGCGTGGGTTCTTTCGGGGGCCGGCCTGGAACCTGCGTTGATCAATGCCGTCTCCGTCCTCGTCATCGCCTGCCCCTGCGCACTGGGCCTGGCGACGCCGACGGCCATCGTGGCCGGTGCGGGCGTGGCGGCCCGGGCGGGCATTCTGGTCAGGGACATCGAATCCCTGGAACAGGCCAATGACTTGACGCACGTCGTTTTCGACAAGACGGGCACCCTGACCGAAGGCCGGCCCGCCATCGCATCCGTTACGCCCCTGGCCGAGCGGAACGAAGGCGATCTGCTTCGCATCGCCGCGTCGCTGCAGCAGGGCAGCGAGCATCCCCTGGCCACCGCGTTTCTGCGCACGGCCACGGAACGGGACATCGCCCTGGCCGACGTAAGTGGATTCAGGAGCATGGTGGCGAAAGGGGTCCAGGGAGAAATCGAAGGCGCAGGCTACTTGCTTGGAAACCGGAGGCTCTTCGATGAGTGCTGTCCGGGCATCGAGCCTCCCGACGCATGGGATAGCGGGGGTTCCACCCTGGTCTGGCTGGCGGCCCGAACTGATGCCGGATGCGCATTCCTCGCACGCTTCGAACTCATCGACGCGTTGCGGCCCGATGCGGCCTTGGCGGTGGATGGTCTCAGGAAGCTGGGGGTCAAGCCTCTGCTGGTGTCCGGCGACGCGGAGGCCGTCGTGGAGCGTATCGGACGGCAGGCCGGCATAGACGAAACCTACGGTGCTGCTACGCCGGAAGAAAAGGAGCGTATCGTAAGCCGTTTGATGGAGAGCGGCGCCAAAGTTTGCATGGTCGGAGACGGAATCAACGACGCGCCCGCCCTCGCCCGTGCGTCCGTGGGGATCGCCATGGGCTCCGGTACGGACGTGGCCATGGAAACGGCCGCGATCACGCTGATGAGACCCGATCCGACCCTGGTGGCCGGGGCGATCGACGTAAGCCGGAAGACGATTCGGAAAATCAAGCAGAATCTGTTCTGGGCGTTTATCTACAACGTAATCGGACTGCCCCTCGCGGCGCTGGGATTCCTCGTCCCCGCATTCGCCGCGGCGATGATGGCGTGCTCCAGCGTCAGCGTCGTCCTGAACTCGTTGACGCTCCGTTCCTGGCGTCCCGGAAACAGGTAGGTTCAATGGTATCCGGACCACGAGCGGCCGGACCACGAGCGGCCGGTCCATCGGGGCATCTAACCTGTTCAGGCTGATTGGTCGGAAGGGGATGTGGCGGGGGTTTCCGGCCCGGTCTCGACCGCGGCCATCGGCAGCCTGATGGCCATTTCGGTGTAATGTCCCGGTTCCGAATCCACCACGATCGAACCACCGTGTTCGCGGACGATATCGTTCGACAGGGCCAGGCCGAGGCCGGTGCCCTGGTCGGTAGGCTTGGTGGTAAAGAAGGGGTTGAAGATCTTGTCGATCACGTGAGGCGGTATTCCCTTGCCGTTGTCCTTTATCCGGACGACGATCTGATCTTCCTCGCGTCGGGTGGACAACCAGATGCCGGGGACGTAACCGGATTCAGTGTCCGGATCCTCCCGCTTCTCGTTGGTGGCGTGACAGGCGTTGTTTACCATGTTCAGGAATACCCGGGCCATTTCCTGGGAGACGATCTCGATCTCACCCAGATCGGATTCGAAGTCTTCGTGGATTTCGAGCTGGAAGTCCGCGTTCGATGCCCGTGCGGCGTGGTAGGCGAGGCGGGCGTGTTCTTCCAGGAGAGCATTGACGTCGGTCGATTGTTTCTCTCCCGAGCCGCGGCCCATCTGAAGCATATCGCGCACGATGCGGTTGGCCCGTTCGCCATGCTCCCGGATCCGGCGCAGGTTTTCCGTCAGGTCGCCGCCGATCTCGCGGATCAGCCCGTCCTGCTCCTCGTCGATCGTGCCGCCGGCCGCTGGCAATTCTTCCTTCATTTCATCGAGAAGTTCTTCCGAAGACTCCGCGAAGTTCTTGACGAAGTTCAACGGGTTCTGGATCTCGTGCGCCACGCCCGCGGTGAGCTCGCCCAGGGCCGCCAGTTTTTCCCGCATGACGATCTGATCCTGCGCCTTCTGGAGTTCCGCCAGCGTGCTCTCCAGCTCGTCGTTCTTTCCGCGCAGTTCCTCGGCCAGTTTCTCCACGAGGTTCAGCCTTTGCGCTTCGATGGAGTGAAGCCTGAAGACTTCCAGCGCGGCGGCCATGTCCGCCACCTCGTCGCGGCCGTCCAGTTCGACTTTCTGCTTCAGATCCCCCCCCGCCATGCGCCGCATGTGTTCCGATAGAAACTCCAGCCGGCGCAGCAGCACCTTTCCGACGAACAGCCACGCGATCAGCAATGCGCCGGTCAGGCTGACCGCGTTCAAGGCGAGGAGCAGCTGCCTGCCCACCTGGATCGTCTGTGTCGATGCAATCGTGGCGGCCTCGGTACTCTCCTGTGCCGAATTCACGAGACTTTCCACCTCGGCCACCAGTTCGACGGACAGATCCCGGTTGTTTTCGATCAAGGCCCGCTGCTGGGCGATCAGGTCGAGATCCTCGCCGCGAATCTCGAAGATCTTTCCCTGGCCGCTGCCCAGTTCGAAGAGCTGGGTGAATACCGGTTCGAGCCGTTGCCGAAGGGGCGCCGTACCCAGGCCGGCGAGGCTTCTCTCTACGCCGCCGTCGGCCGACTCGAAGCGCTCCAGCAGGGGTTCCAGCCGATCGGCGTCGGACAGATTGAAGACGTTGGAAAGGATTCGGGTACTGACGGTCGCTTCGGCCTGCAGATCGGCCAGGTGCCTGTATCGTTGCAGTTCCTCTTCGGAGAGATATTCCTCGCGGGGCGCCACCGGCTGATCAATATCCCGGTATCCCGTTACCGTGTAGAACAACTGGTTGTCAATCGCCGGGACCAGGATGCTCGTCAGCTCGAATTGCAGCCGTTCCAGTTCAAGACGAAGTTGCCGGCCCTGCGCCTGGAGTTCGAAGCGCCTGGCTACGGACTCCTCGATCATTTCGATATTCGACATCAGCGTGTTGCCGGCTTCACGGATGCGCAGAAAGCGTTCGTCTTCCATGCCGTAGCCGGCGATGGCTTCCAGCTGCACCGCGAAACTTTCCCGCTCTTCGGAGATGCTCGCCGTTACGGATTCGAGTGCTTCGGGAGTTTCAGCGGCCGTCAGGCGCGGCGCGGCCGCCGCCAGCGTTCCGCTCCGCTGGGCTACGCCGAAGGCCGCCGCGATCTCGGGTACGGCGACCTCGTTTACTTCGTGCTGGGCTTCGCCGACCTCGTTGAAGGCGAACCACGCCACCATACTGGTCATCATGGTCAGCGCTACCGCCGCCCCGATGCCGAGATACAGCTGCCCCGATATGCGGGATGGACCCTTGTCGTACAACCACAACAGCCACTGCTTGATCATGGCATCACGTCCCGGAGGGTACGTATGGGATGGTAACGGCCATCCTGTCCAATCACCGTAAGGAAGACCGCGTCCGAACCCTGATTGTCCCCTTCGCCGAATTCAAGACGGAGACCGCCCATGTCGATCGTTCCCGCCCGGTTCAGGCTTTCCATGAGACAGGAGCGCCTTACGTCGGGGCCGCAGCCCTCGAGGGCGTGGATCGTCAGCTTGCCGGCGAGGTATCCTTCGAAGGAAACGAATCCCGGGGTCGTGCCCGGCGCGTGCGCGGAGAGCGCTCTGCGGTACTGGACGGCGATGGCGATGTTTCCTGCCGCGGGAAAGGGCACGACCTGAGAGACCAGGACACCGCGGCCGTCGGGGCCCAGTTCACCGGCCAGCGCATTGCTCCCTACAAACGAGATCGTTGCGAAAACGGGATTGAAACCCACGTGCCGAGCCCATGAAATGAGCGTGGCCACCGGCTGGTAGGCGCCGATCACCACGACAGCGTCCGGTTTTCCCCGCTGCAAATCGAGCAGACCGGCCTTGATCGCGGTAGTGTTCCTGGGATATACGCCGATCGCCACGGGATCGAGCTGCCGGCGCTCCAGCGCGCGCCGTACGCCGCGGTATCCGACCCGGCCGAAGGAATCGTTCTGATACATCACGCCGATGCGCGTGATGCCGAGATCGCGCGAAAGCCGGTCGACGATTTCCTCGGTCTCCTGGAAATAGGAGGCGCGCAGGTTTATGACGCCCGTATCCGTGTTGTCTCGTAAAAAAATCGCGCCGGTGAATGGCGCGATATAAGGTACGCCGGCCTCCGAGGTAATGGGAACGGCCGAGCGGGAGGTGGGTGTTCCGACGGCGCCGATCAGCGCGAAGACCCCTTCCTCCTCGATCAGTTTGCGGGTATTTTCGATCGCGGCTTCCGGTTCATAGGCGTCATCGAGCGTGATCAACTCGAGCCGTCTTCCGTGTACGCCGCCCCGGCGGTTCGCTTCCTGGAAGGCCGCCTCGATCCCGAGGTTCATATTCCGCCCGAGTTCGCGGGCCGGACCGCTGAAGGCCGCGGACTGGCCGAAGAGTATGCGTTCGGCCGTCACACCGGGCTCTTCAACCTGAGAGGCGTTCGCGCCGCTGTTTTCGGAGGATAGAGCGGGAGAGAACGCCGTCGCACAAAGGGCGAGCAGGACGACCGCCCAGTGTTCGCGCGTTCGTCTCATCCGTTTTCCTTCCGTTTGACGATCGTGAGTATGTTCCTGTTGTCTTCCCGCCGGTAGCTCAGTTCATCCATCATGGTCCGGACGAGGTAGATGCCCAGGCCGCCCACGGGCCGATCGTCGAGTCCGGAGTCGACATCCGGTTCCGGCGAGTCGGTCAGGGGGTTGAATGCCCGCCCTTCGTCGCTCAACTCGATCGTCAGCGCCTCGGAATCCGAGCTCATCACGATTTCGAATTCATGATCGGGATCGCCGCCGTGGCCGTGCGTGACGATGTTCACGCCCAGTTCCTCGAGGACCAGCTTGACCTGGTAGACCATACCCGGCGGCCATTCTTCGGACTCGCCGAGTTCATCCACCGCTTCGTAGATGCGCTCCAGTTGGTCGAGCTTCGTGGGCAGGCTCAGGGACAGTCTTCTGCTCATGATCAGACCTGGCGTTGAAGCACGGTAACACAGGTAATGTCATCCGATTGCGGCGTTTCTCCGGCGAAATCATGGACCGCCTTGAACACCGCTTTGTTGGCGGCTTCCGTACTGTCGGGAGGGGCATCCGTGAAAACCGCCTGCAGGCGGTCCATCCCGAATTCCTCCCCATCGGCGTTCATCGCTTCCGTTACGCCGTCGGTATAAAGCAACAGGAGATCGCCCGGGGAGAGCACAACGACGGACTGGCCGAAATTTACGCCCGGAAAAACCCCGAGCGCCAGGCCGTCCGTACCGGGGAGAAGGGTCGACGAGCCGTCGGAGTGCACCACCAGCGGAGGATTGTGCCCTCCGTTGGAAAAGTCCACCTGTCCGGTCTGGGGGTTGTATACCGCGTAGAAAGTCGTGACGAACATGGCCGCTTCGTTTTCCTCGGTAAGCAGGTCGTTGACCTCCTTGAGCACGGCACCCGGTTCAATGGCGCCGATCGCCGAGCCCTTCAGCAGGGTCCTGCTGGACATCATGAAAAGGGCGGCGGGAACGCCCTTGTCGGATACATCGGCGATGGCCAGGCCGATTTTGCCGCCGGGCAGGCCGAATACGTCGAAAAAGTCGCCGCCGACCTCCCGGGCCGGTTCCATGTTCGCGAAAATCTCGCAATGATCGGATTCGGGGAACTCGGTGGGCAGGATAGACTGCTGCATCTTGCTGGCCACGTTCAGTTCGTTCTGCAGCCGTACAAGCTTGTCCCGCGACTCCAGGGCTTCGCGCCATTCCTCCATGTTCTTCAGCGTACGCTCAATCGTTACCCGCAGGTCCTGGAAATCGATTGGCTTGGTAATGAAATCGAAGGCGCCCCGGTTCATGGCCGTGCGGATGTTCTTCATGTCCCCGTAGGCGGAAACCACCACGGCGCGGATGTCGGGGGCAATGTTCGGTATCTGCGCCAGCAGCGTTAGGCCGTCCATCCGGGGCATGTTGATATCGGAGAGGACCATGTCTATATCGGGCACTTCGTTCAGGCGTTCCAGGGCTTCTACGCCATTCTGGGCGAAATACAGCGTATACAGGCCGGAACGCACGTCACGGCGCATGCGCTGCCGCATCAGGTGTTCGAGATCCGGCTCGTCGTCCACAACAAGGATTTTGTACGGAGTCTGCGTCATTTCACCCCCGGAAACCGCCGCGGACTATACTGTTTCGCTATACGCCACACAGCGCTTTGGAATCAACGCTGCGACGCAGTGTGGAAACAGATAGAGGCGTTTACCGGCCGATCTTATCCACTGCTTCGGCCTGGGAATCGTGAATGGATATGATCTTGTCGAAACCGCTGATTTCGAAGACTTCCCGGATCGGATCCGAAAGCGAGCACAATGCGAACGCGGCATTACGCTTCTGGAGCAGTCGCGCGATCAGCAGGATGACCCTCAGGCCCGCGCTGCTTATGTAGGACAAGGCACTGAAATCCAGCAGCACCTTGCTGTCGTCTTCACCGATGGCGCCGTTGAGCGCGTCTTCGAATTCCCGCGCGTTGGCGCCGTCGATTCGACCTTCAACCTTCGCAATAAGTACTTCGTTTGCTCGGTCGACACTGATCTCCATGAAACCAACCCCCTTTACAGGTTTATAATACTGCCTTGTTCGGCAAAATCAGCAATCTGTACTCCATAGGTTTTCCCTGGTTTCTGTACATCTGGACCTGCCTGGCCCGGTCCGGCCAGGATCTGCCCGGCCACGCGTCTGCTCAACCCGACGCCAGGATGGGATGCAGCGGTCCTCCGAACGGTTCGCCCGGTTTCAGGTTCTGGTCGCCGCCCGCGTCCCATCGGCCGTTGTAGTTCACGTATTCCGGTATGTAAATGATCGCCAGGGCTCTCCTGGGCGATGCGGTGCGATTCGGCGTAGCGTAATGGAACGTGCATCCATGATGAAAAGTCACGCCGCCCGCTTCCATGTCCATCACGACGGGTTCGACTTCGACTTCGACGTCCGTACTCTCGATATCTTTCAGGACGCTAGCACCTTCCGTGCTCAGCGGCACCGGCGCCAGCCGGCCGTACTTATGCGATCCGGGTATGAACTGCATGCAACCGTTGTCCACCGTTACATCGTCCACGGCGATCCATGCCGACAGCGCGCCGACCTGTTCCATGGGCCAGTACGGTGCGTCCTGGTGCCAGTTGGTTGCCTTGCTCTGTTCACCGCCGGGCTTGATCAGTCCATGGTCATGGTAGATGACCAGGCGCCTGCACTTCGATATCTTCCGGGCGATCTCCGCCAGCCGCGCGTCAAACGAGTATTTCCGGATGACCTCGTAGTCGACCCACAGGTTGACCATCTGGTTGAATACGCGGTTGTAATCGTCGTCCGACTCGCGTCCACCGCCCAGAATACGTTCTCTCTTCTCGACGACCGTCTTGTCCAGCGCGTCGGCCAGTTCCGCGATTTCCCGCTTCGAGAAAAACCCCGGAATCTGGAGATAGCCATACTCCTGAAAGAACTCAACCTCATCGGCGCCAATGTGATTTGGATTCATAACGCTGTAGAACCCGGGGACTGGAACGCATAACTCATATATAGTCCAAGCCTATACAAATCAACAACAATAAACATTTCAGTGCAGAATTTCGCACGAATAACGTAAATTAACTTACGAGCAAGAAATTTCAACCCCTTTTCACAACTCGTGGGTTTTATTCGACATTACGGCGCCCGGCCGGAATGTGTACGGCGCCGGCCGGAAACGGTACAACACCCGGCCGGAATGTGTACGGCGCCTGGCCGAAATCGATTCATCCATCATCGTTCAACCAGGAGGACCGCACCATGTCGACGGACCGATACCGGATCGGCGTCCAGGACTACATCGACTACCACCGCGATGGCTACCTCGTCGTCCGTGGACTCGTATCTGAAGCGGAGGTGGAGGACATACGCCGCCATACCGAAGAACTCATGCATGGCCGGATTACCATCGACGAGGTCGATCCGCCGCCGCCCGGACTGACCTCCGAACAAATGGGACAGCACTGGCTGCGCATACACATGCTCCACCGTAAGCACGCGCTGCATGAGCGGTTTCTGCTGCAGCCCCGTATCCTGGACGTGCTCGAAGCCCTGATCGGTCCGGACGTGCTGGCGCTCCAGACCATGTTGTTCCTGAAGCCGCCCGGCCGCGAAGGCCAGGGTTTTCACCAGGACTCGTACTACATTCCCACCTATCCCGACACGCTGATCGGTTCCTGGCTGGCCGTGGATCCCGCGGATGAAGAAAACGGTTGCATGATGGTCATACCGGGATCGCATCATGAACCCATTTATCCGGATGAAAACAAGCTCGGCCAGAACCATGCCGACGGCGCCATCGGAGACCTCGGGATCATCGAGGGCGCCAGTGCGACGGATGAGTCCCTGAACGGATTGGCCCCAGTGGCCGGGAAGTACACCGGTCGCGAGGTGGCTGCGCGGATGGCGCCGGGGGATGTCCTGTTCTTTCACGGCCATCTCCTGCACCGGTCGCACGAGAACCGGACCGGGACTCGGTTCCGCCGGGCGTTCGTGGGCCATTACTGCAACGCGAGGTCCTGGGTGCCGTGGAACCATGGCGCCGAATTCGAGGGGCCGACCGCGAATCACCTTCACATCCTCGCCAGGGGAAACTCCCACCTGCCCTTCGCCAAGCCGAAGTTCGGCACGGCGTGCGACGCCCTCAACCCCAGGGAAACGGCCGGAGGCGTGCGGCCCGCGCGCATGATGGGCGACATGCCCAAGTCGACCGTGAAGGGCGTCATGGTACCGCGTTGACGGATCCGACATCAGGCTGGAAACGGATCAGGCTGGAAACGGATCAGACGGGAACCGGAGACCGGCCGTATGGACCTAGTACGGCGGGAACCGGAGATCGGCCGGATAGACCAGGTACGGCGATCGGACTTCCGGACGATTACGCGCCGAAGAGGTTCCGCGCCCGGTGGATGGCTCCGATCATGGTATCGATTTCTTCGGAGGTGTTGTAGAAATACAGGCTTGCCCGCGCCGTGGCGCCGTAGGGCGTCCCGATTCGGCGCATGAGGGGCTGCGCGCAGTGGTGCCCGGCGCGGATGGCGATGCCCTGGCGGTCCAGCACCGTGGACAGATCGCTGGGATGCATGTTGTCCAGGTTGAAGGAGATCGCTCCTCCCCGGTCCGGCGCGTGGCCGTAGACCGTCAGTCCGTCGATTTCCTCGAGCCGCTCGATCGTGTAGTCCGTCAGTGCTCGTTCGTGGGTGTGTACGTGTTTCATCCCGACGGCGGAGAGGTAGTCCACCACGTCGCCGAAGACGATAGCATGGGCGATATTTGGGGTGCCCGCCTCGAATTTCTCCGGGATGTCCGCGCAGGTGAACCCATCGAGGCGGACTTCGTCGATCATCGAACCACCGCCCATGTAGGGATCCATCGTTTCGAGCAGCTCCTGCCGGCCGTATAGTCCGCCGATGCCGGTCGGACCGCACATCTTGTGGCCGGAAAACGCGAAGAAATCGCAGCCTAGCCGCGCCACGTCCACCGGCATGTGCGGCACGCTCTGCGCGGCGTCCACGAAGACCAGCGCGCCGGCGGCGTGGGCCCGTTCCACGATGGCTTCGATGGGATTGACGGTGCCCAGCACGTTCGACATGTGCGCGATGGACACGATGCGCGTCCGCTCCGTGATCAGTTCGTCCGCCTGGTCCATGTCGAGCGACCCGTCATCGCGGATGTCGAAATACCGAAGCACGGCGCCGGTTTCCCGCGCAAGCATCTGCCAGGGCACGATGTTGCTGTGGTGCTCCATGACCGAAAGCAGGATTTCGTCGCCCGCCCCGACGTTCTTCCGGCCCCACGCGCTCGCCACGAGGTTGATGCCCTCGGTCGTATTCCGCACGAAGACCAGGTTCCGGGCCGGCGCGTTGATGAAGCGCGCCACCCGTTCGCGGGCGGCCTCGTAGGCGTTGGTCGCCTCCTCGCTGAGCGTGTGGAGCCCGCGGTGCACGTTGGCGTTCAACCGCGTGTAGTAGTCGTCCAGGGCGTCGAGCACGGCCCGGGGTTTCTGCGACGTGGCACTGTTGTCCAGGTAGACCAGCGGCTTGCCGTGCACCTTCCGGTCCAGGATGGGGAAATCTCCGCGGTAACGCCGGGCGTGTTCGTCAGACAGGCGTAACGTGTCATCCAGTTTGCGTGGCGTTTCTACCAGTGCTTCTTCCATGATTCCCCAACCATTTGCAATGGCTATGGCGACGGCTGCATGCGATAGCCGTCTGCGATCAGTAGTCTATGCCGAGTTCGAGCTTGGCGTCCTCGGTCATCATGTCGATATGCCAGGGCGGCTCCCAGACGATCTCGATCAGGGCGTCCGACACTTCGTCCAGTTCCTTGACCTTGGTTTCCACCTCGGCGGGCAGCGACTGGGCGGCCGGGCAGTTCGGCGATGTGAGCGTCATCTTGATGTTGGTCATGCCATCCTGCCGCACGTCGATTTCATAGATGAGTCCCATTTCGTAGATGTTGACCGGGATCTCGGGGTCGTAGCACGTCTTCAATACGTCCACAATCCGTTCTTTAACAACATCCGTATCCATTCGTCAGCCCCTGTGCGCGTGTAAGGTATCGGCTATCTTTCCGTCCGGCCCCGGGCCGTCGAAAGATCCCGGATGGTGGTTTCGAACAGCGTATCCAGCGAGGTACGGACGGCCTCGATCCCGAGCCGCCGGATCAGGTCGGCCGCGAACCCGTAGGTAAGGAGGTGGCATGCGCTGTCATGAGACAGGCCGCGGGTCCGCAGGTAGAAGATCTGGTCCTCGTCGAGCTGGCCCACGGTAGCGCCGTGGGTGCATTTCACCTGGTCCGCGTAGATCTCGAGCTGCGGCTTGGTGTGTATCATCGCGTCTGACGAGAGCATCAGGTTCTTGTTCAGCTGCTTGGCGTCCGTTTCCTGGGCATCCTGGTGCACGAATACCTTGCCGTTGAAGACGCCGCGGGACCGGCCCTCGAGGATGCCCTTGTACACCTCGTAGCTGTCGCAGTTCGGCATGGCGTGATCGATGGCGGTGTGGTTGTCCACATGCTGGTTGCCCGCGACCAGGAACAACCCGTTCATGCGCACCACCGCGTGCT
This sequence comes from Gemmatimonadota bacterium, assembly GCA_009838645.1. Classification (NCBI taxonomy): domain Bacteria; kingdom Pseudomonadati; phylum Gemmatimonadota; species Gemmatimonadota bacterium. The sequence continues at coordinate 330,704 of VXRC01000049.1, forward strand.
CGCCCGCGAGCCGGGCGTTCGTATCGTTCCGGGTCAACGCGCCGCCCATGCTCATATTGAAGGTGGAGATCCGGCCGTTCCCCTCCAGGTGAAGCTGGGTGGTGGACAGATGGGCGGCTCCTTCGCCTTCCCGGTTGATCCGGTAGTGTTCCACGTTGCCGTCCCGCCCCACGGAGATCTCCGTTACGGCGTTGGTAAGGTAGGCCTGATCCGTCATGCCGGAGTAACTCTCGACCACCTTGAGGCTTGCCCCGTCGCCCGCCGCGATGAGCGTTCGCGGCTGTGTGGCCAGGGGCGCGTCTTGCCCGGTCGTTACGTAGTGCACGTGCACCGGGGTTTCCAGCGCTCCCCCGCGCGGTACGTGGACGAACAGGCCGTTTTCGATCAGTGCCGTGTTCAATGCCGTCAGCCCGGCGCCTTCGTAATCGGCATAGCGCGCGAGGTGCGGATGGACAAGCTCCGGATGCTCCACGAGGGCATCGGCAAGGCTGCTTGCCACGACGCCCCGGGGCAAGTCCGGTCCGTGCGACAACGCGGGTGCGTGCACGCCGTTTACGAATACCAGCCGATGCCAGCCGTCCTGGCCGAACTCGTAAGGCGCGAGCGCTTCCTCGTCCAGCTTCGCTTCCGCTGGTCCGCCTGGCCGGCCTGGTCCGCCTGGTGCGGCCTGGTAGGAGGTATCCGCGATCTGCCGGAGATCGGTGTATATCCAGTCTTCCTTGAGCGGAAAGGAAAGCTCGCGGGCGACCGGCATGCCGAGTTCCCGGAAGCGCTTCATGGCGTCCGAACGGATCCGGTGCAGCCAGAGCGGCGCATCCAGGGACCGGATGCGGTCGTAAGCGTCGTAAAACGTGGTGTATCTACTGGTCGTCGCCTGCTTCAGTGATTCCGTCATTTCGTTGTTCCATGCTCCCTGGATGAATTCAACCCGCGGCTTCCACTTCTTCCCGTATCCACTCGTAGCCCTTTTCTTCCAGCTCGAAGGCCAGTTCTTTCCTGCCCGACTTCACGATCCGGCCCTGGTACATGACATGGACGTAGTCCGGCACGACGTAGTCCAGCAGCCGCTGGTAGTGGGTGATGACGATCATCGCGTTGTCCGCGGTGCGCTGCTGGTTGATCCCGTGGGCCACGATGCGCATGGCATCGATGTCCAACCCGGAATCGGTCTCGTCCAGAATGGAGAGGGTCGGTTCGAGCACGGCCATGTGGAAGATCTCGTTGCGTTTCTTCTCGCCGCCGGAGAAGTCCTCGTTCACCGGGCGCCGGGCCAGTTCGGGGTCCATGTCGACCTGCTTCATCTTCTCGTTCAAAAGCCGCCGGAACGCGCCGGCGCTTATCTCGGGCTCGCCACGGTACTTCAAGCGCTCGTTCATCGCCGCCCGGAGGAAGTAGGCGTTGCTGACGCCGGGGATCTCCACCGGATACTGAAAAGCCAGGAACATGCCCTCGTTGGCCCGTTCCTCGGGGGTGAGCTCGAAGAGATCCTTGTCCTGGAACCGTACCGTGCCGCCGGTTTCTTCGTATTCCTCGTGGCCGGCCAGGATCTTTCCCAGCGTGCTCTTCCCGGAGCCGTTGGGTCCCATGATCGCATGGACCTCCCCCCGGTCTACGGTCAGGTCGATCCCGTTGATGATGTCCTGGTCCTTGATCCCGCCGCGTAGATTCCTGATTTCGAGTAATGCCATCTCGCTTGCTCTCTCCTCTTGTGATCCGCGGTTTTGGGCCTGGCCGACCTGGATATGGCCGTCCTTGGGCATGGCCGTCCTTAAGCCTGTCCGCCCGTCCTTGTCAACCCACGCTGCCTTCCAGGCTGATCCCGAGCAGCTTCTTCGCCTCCACGGCGAATTCCATCGGAAGTTCCTGGAAGACTTCCTTGCAGAACCCGTTGATGATCATGGAAATGGCGTCTTCAGTGGATATGCCCCGGGTCTTGCAGTAGAAGAGCTGGTCCTCGCTGATCCGGGCCGTCGACGCTTCGTGTTCCACGTTCGCCGAGTTGTTTCCCACGTCGATATAGGGAAAGGTATGGGCGCCGCAGCGGTCGCCGATCAGCATCGAATCGCACTGCGTGTAGTTCCGCGCCTCGTCCGCCTTCTTCAGGACCTGGATCCGTCCCCGGTAGACATTCTGCCCGTTGCCCGCGGATATCCCCTTGGAGACCACGGTGCTGCGCGAGTTCTTCCCCACGTGGATCATCTTGGTCCCCGTGTCGGCCACCTGCTTGTTGCGGGTCAGCGCCACGGAATAGAACTCTCCGATGGAATGGTCGCCCTGCAGGATCACGCTTGGATACTTCCACGTGATGGCCGATCCCGTTTCCACCTGGGTCCAGGAGATCTTGCTGTTATCCCCCTTGCAGGCCCCGCGCTTGGTCACGAAGTTGTAGACGCCGCCCTTGCCCTGTTCGTCGCCCGGATACCAGTTCTGCACCGTGGAATACTTGATCTGTGCGTCTTTCAGGGCGACCAGTTCCACGACCGCGGCATGCAGCTGGTTCTCGTCCCGCATGGGCGCGGTGCAGCCTTCCAGGTAGCTCACGTAGGAACCCTCGTCGGCGACGATCAGGGTGCGCTCGAACTGGCCGGTTCCGGCTGTGTTGATGCGGAAGTAGGTGGAGAGTTCCATGGGACACCGGACGCCGGGCGGGATGTAGCAGAAGGAACCGTCGCTGAAGACGGCCGAGTTCATCGTCGCGAAGTAGTTGTCGCGGTAAGGCACCACGGTGCCCAGGTACTTCTCTACCAGGTCGGGATGCTCCTGCGCCGCCTCGGAAAAGGAACAGAAGATGATGCCCAGTTCGGCCAGCTTGTCCTTGAAGGTCGTGTGGACCGATACGCTATCGAAGACCGCGTCCACGGCCACGCCCGCGAGCACCTTCTGCTCTTCCAGCGGGATGCCGAGTTTGTCGTAGGTCGCCAGCAGTTCGGGATCCACCTCGTCGAGGCTGTTGTACTGCGGCGTGTTCTTCGGTGCGGCATAGTAGACGATATCCTGGTAATCGACCGGCGAATAGGTCATGTACTGCCAGTTGGGCTCCTTCATCGTGAGCCAGTGCCGGTAGGCCTTCAAGCGCCATTCCAACAGAAACTCGGGCTCTTTCTTCTTGGCGGATATGAACCGGATGATATCCTCGTTGAGCCCCGGCGGCGCCGTTTCCATCTCGATGTCGGTCACCCAGCCCTCTTTGTATTCCTGCTGGGCCAGCGTTTCGATGGCTTCCATTACGTCTCCTTGAAACGATTATAACCTGTCTTACTGAACCTGCCGTGCTAACGGCCTATCTGGATCGTGCCGCCCATCGCCTGGTCCCGCATGGTATCCTGGGAGACCTGCTCCACCACCTCGAGGACCCGGTGTTCGGTCTGCAGCAGGTCCATGAGGGTAATGTGATCAAGCACGCCGGACATGTACCGGGCCAGGACCGTCCACACCGGCCGGATGGCGCAGGCGTTCAGGTGCGCGCACGCCTCCAGGTGGCCAGAGAAATGATCGCACATGTGGCTGTCCGGGCTGGTAATCACGATCCCCTCTTCCGAACTCAGGGCGCGCATGACTTCGCCCAGCGTTATGCTTCGCGGTTCCCTGGCCAGCGCGTAACCTCCCCGGATCCCCCGCACGCTTCGGACGAGTTCCGCCCGCCTGAGGATCATCAGCAGCTTGGATACGTAGTCCAGGGAAATGCCTTCCGACTCGGCAATCTGCCGTCCCGTAACCGGGTCGCGGGAATGGTATCGCGCCAGCTGCAGAATGCACCGGAGGCCGTATTCTTCCTGGGCGGTCACTTTCATGAAAACGTCTCCTTCGCGGGCTGATTTGACGTCAAATTGCCTATGTGAATATAGCAAACCTGACTTTTATGTCAAGTATTAAATCCGGTGCGTATCGAAGCGATTGTCGCGTGCGTATTCTGCAGTGCTGAACCGTGCCGGGCGCTCAAGGAGTGACGCCGCCATTACCTGCTCGATCTCCTTGACATCGATGGCAGCCGGCGTTACCGTCGGTTCCGAATCCGCTTTGCCGAATCCGCTTTACCGACCGAACGCTCAAACGAAGGAAGCAAAACATCCATGCCCGATAAACTCGATGTACGCCTACTCCCCGGTACCCGGACCGTCGACGCGGTGGCGGGACAGGGTTATTTTCCGGTCATTACCCGCCTGGACGGCGATGAATTGCTCATGGCCTACCGCGGCGGCGCCGCGCACATGGGCCTGGGCGGACGGCTGGACGTGGGACGCTCCACAGACGGAGGGCTGACCTGGTCCGCGCCTGTGACGGTAGCCGACAGCGAACGAGACGACCGCAACCCCGCACTCGGCCTGGCGCCGGACGGAACGCTGGTGCTCGCCTACCACTGGCAAGGCTCCTATGACGAAAAGGGGGCCTGGAAACCGGAAATGGGCCGGGCCGATACCCGGGTCGTTTTCTCCACGGACGGCGGCCGGACCTGGAACGGCGACGAACTCATCGATTACACCCCGATCAACGGTGCCTCGCCCTTCGGCAAGATCTTCACCGCCAGCGGCGTCATGCACATGCTGATCTACGGCGGTTCGCCGTGTTGCGAGCCTGGCGAGGGCACGGTCAGGGTCGGCCCCGCGACGACGCCGACGTACATACTACGGTCGACGGACAACGGCCGTTCATGGGGGGAACCGACCCTGGTGGCGCTGGGACTGAACGAATCGGACGCAGCCATCCTGCCGGACGGCCGCTGGCTGTTCGTCGCCCGATCCGAGGAACGCGCGGAGCAGGCGCTGTATTCCTGCGTGTCGGAGGACGGCGGGTACACCTGGCGCGGGATCGGCCGGGTCACGGACGCAAAGGAACACCCGCCGGACCTCACCCTGTTGTCCAACGGCTGGCTGCTGCTCGTCTTCGGGCGCCGGCATCCGCCCTTCGGCGTGGAGGGTCTGATAAGCCGGGACGGCGGGACGACCTGGGACGACCAAAGACTGGTGCTCGACGATACCCTGCCCGGCGGCGACATCGGCTATCCCTCCACGGCCCGCCTCGAAGACGGCCGGCTGGTCACGGCCTACTACACAGCGGGGACGCCGGACCGGCAGTGGGAGATGTTCCGTGCTTCGGACGTCGCCTGCAAGGTCGTATCTTACGATGAATCCAGCCTGATCCACCACTGGACCAAAAACGCGTAACGACTTGTTCACGAGTGGGTTACGGTTCTGGAGACTTGCGTGCGAGTCCTGGATTGCGGCACGGTCTGCGACGGCCATCCAATCCCCGATTACCGCAGTATCTGTGCCTTCACCACCATCAACCGGCTGCAAGAAGGCACGTTGCTCGTGTCGGGACGGTGGGGGTCGGCACGCGATTCGGTGGACGGGCACGCCTGCATATGGGCGTCGCCGGATTGCGGCCGGACCTGGGAACTTCGTTATGACGGATACGGGAAGGGATCCTGGGGCGGCACACCGGGCGAAATGAAGGGGCTGACCAGTACGGAGCTTTTACCGGGCAGACTCACGGCCACGGCCCTGTGGGTCGACCGTTCCGACCCGGATCTTCCCTTCATCCACCCGGTAACGCAGGGCCTGCTGCCCATGCGCATCCTGCACGTCGAGTCGGCGGACGACGGCTGCACCTGGAGCCCGCCGCGGCCCATGGACACCTCGCCCCACCTCGCCACTTCACCCTGTTCGCATGCCGTCATCCAATTGCCCGGCGGCGTCCTTGCACAGCCCTACGAACAGTGGAAGGAATACGAGGACCCGACACCCGGCCGGCCCGCGGCGCGGCTGCGCTTCTCCCGGGACGGAGGCCGGACCTGGCCGGAGTTCGTCACCGTGGCACGGCATCCGGACAACGCGCTGGCCTACTGGGACCAGCGGCTGGCCATCCACTCTGTTGACGGGCGCCTCGCCGCCACGTTCTGGACCCATGATTTCAGGATGGGGTCGGACATCGATATCCATATCGCTTACGGAACCTCGGATGGAAGGTCGTGGACCATCCCTCGGAGTACCGGCCTTCCCGGCCAGCACTGCCAGCCGCTGTCCCTGGGCGGCGACCGGCTGTTGGCCGTCTATTCGCGGCGGCGGGATCCTCCGGGCATCGTGCTGTCCATCAGTGAAGATTTCGGGGAGCACTGGGATCGCGAGCGGGATCTCCTGGTCTACGACAGCACCGTTGGCACGGAATCCGGCGCCGGGGGCGGGCGAACCCAGTCGGAACTGTGGGGCGACATGGAACGCTGGCGTTTCGGGCACCCCCGGATGGTGCGGCTGCCCGGCAACGAGATCTTCGTCGTCTACTACGCCGGCGATGATGCCGTCAAGACCGCAAGGTGGGCGCGGGTGGGCGTTTAGCAGACGATGATGCACTCAAGACGGCACGTTAAACGCGGGTGCGCGTTTTATTGTATCAGCCCCGCACATCCCGCCACGGCCGGGCCATGATCTGTTCGAAACCCTCCGGATCGATGTCCACACCGAGTCCCGGTCCCTGGGGCACCGCCACGCAACCTCCCTCATCAAGCATAAAAGGCTCGGCGAAGTAGCCCTTGCCGATGAACGTCCTTCCCCCCTCCCGCCAGCAGTTCACCTCGTTGTGTTCCTGGACGAGGAAATTCGACGCGCAGGCGTCGATCTGGATGGACGCGGCCAGGGCCAGGGGGCTCAACGGGCAGTGCAGGGCGAGTTTCGCGTAGGCGCTTTCACCCATCACCGCGATCTTGTGGCACTCGGTGATGCCGCCGGCGTGGCACAGGTCCGGCTGCATCACGGACAGGGCGTTCTTGCGCAGGGCATCGTAGAAGATCCACTTGCCCATCCACCGTTCCCCTGCAGCGATGGGGACTTCGCTGTTGCGCGCGATGTCCGCGAGCACGTCGACCCGTTCCACGGGCATGGGTTCCTCGATGAACAGCGGACGATGGGGCGTGAGGGCGGAGATCATCTGCTTGGCCATCACGGGGTGGGGATTGTGGATGTCCACGGCCACCTCCACATCGGGACCGGCGCCCTTCCGCACGGCGGCGTAGGCTTCGGCGATCCGGTCGACTTCGGCGGTAGGCTCCAGCCCGGTGCCCATGCCCACGTGCAGTTTCATACACCGGAAGCCCCATTCTTCGACGATGACCCGGGCCGCTTCCTCGTGGCCCTCCGGGAAATTCCAATCCGGTTCCAGGGAGGGATCCCAACCTGCATCGTAGGGCTGTCCGGGTTCCACGCACCAGGGCAACTGGCCGCCGACCGCGCGGTACATTCTAATCCGGTCGCGGCAGGCCCCGCCAAGCATGCCGTGGACCGGCAGTCCCGCGGCCTTGCCCGCGAGATCCCATAGCGCCATGTCGATCCCGCTGATTGCGCTCATCTTCACCGGACCGCCAACGTAGCCGGAACCGCCCTCGTACATGGTATGCCAGAGCGATTCGACGCGGCAGGGGTCCTTCCCGACGAGCAGCGGCTCCAGGCGCCGCACCTCGGCAATGACGCTTTCGGGGTGGTTTTCCAGGTAGGGCTCGCCCCAGCCGAACAACTCGGTGTCCGTGTGAATCTTCAGCCACACCCAGCTCGGTGGAACGCGAAGGATTTCAAAATGGGTGATTCGCATGTTCGATTTGTCTCCCTGTGGTCGGGTCGTTTGCCTACCGGCCGTAGACCGTCTGGATCGTGGCGCGGATGTAGCCGTTCGCAAAGGCCCTGCCCGCCCATCCGGCCCGTGCCTGGGGAAACCCCGGCGTGTGGTCCATGCCGAAGGGTCCGAAGTACCCGTTATCGCGGTAGGTTTCCATGGCCCGGCGCATATCCACTTCGCCTTCGTCGATGAAGACTTCGGCGAACCTCGGTAATTGACCCCGTACGTTCCGGAAGTGGACCAGGGCGATCTTGTTCCGGGAGGCCATCTCGGCAATGATATCGTAAACCCGCTGAGGACCAGCCAGTTCGGTCATGCAGCCCTGGCAGAAGAGCATCCGGTGATGATCGCTGGGCACCGCGTCGAAGATGCGTCCGAACTGCTCCAGCGTGGAACAGATCTGCGCGACGCCGCCCAGTGGTTCGGGAATGGGCGGGTCGTCCGGGTGAAGCGCCAGGTCGACGCCGGCCTTCTCGGCGGCCGGGACCGCGGCGCCCATGAAGGAGACCATGTTGTCCCACATCACGGTCTCGGAGACGGGCGGTTCGTGGGGCGGAGGACGGTTCCGGTTGAATTCGGCATAGTCGAAGGTGCTGTACACCGCGCCGCCGCGCCCGATGTCGGAGGTGGTCCGGAAATTGCCCATCGGCTTGAAATTCCAGGCCAGGGTCGGTATCCCCGCCTTCCCCAGGCTTTCGATGAGCTGCAGGAAGGCGCCCAGTTCCTCGTCCCGGTCCCCTGTGGCCAGGGTGATCCCCTCCAGGACCGGCATGAAGACGGTCTGCAGCTTCAATCCGTGGGACTCTGACTTCTCCCGGGCCCGTTCGAACAGTTCCGTGCTCTCCTTGCCGGCCCTCACGTGCCGTTCGGCCTCGGATGCTCCCCCCGTCCTGAGGTCCAGCTGGATCATGTCCACGCTTATCGCGCGATAGAAACTGAGCGTTTCATCATCGAAATCGGTCCAGTTTACGACGTCGTGCAGATACATCGGGTTCCTCCAATGCGGTCATGGCGGACTGGGTACCGGGCCTGCCCAGCCTGAACGCCGGGGATGTTCAGCCTGAACTCGGGGATGGCGGTCTGATGTCAAGATAGACCGGCCGGAAGGCTCGGCAACTGCGAAATGGGCAGATGAATGTCCATATCCGCAAATTGGGCTATCGAAAAGGGACATCGCACATTATAATCGTGGTTGCCCGGACCGTGCAAGGACGGTTCAGACGGGACAGGCAGGTCCACAGAACCTTAATACTCCAATGAATTCACTCTAATACACTCTAATGAATGGCAGGCAATCAAGACAGGAGAAGCAAATGGCGGAGCGCAACCTGAAACAGCGCATCGGCACGGGCGAGCAGATCATTGGCGCCAATGTGGGCATGGACCATACGCTGGACCAGTTGAAAAAGATCGTCGAATCCGGACAGTTCGATTTTCTCTGGGTGGATGGACAGCACAGCGCCTTCAGCGAGGACAGGCTGGTGGAATTCTGCGACCGGGCCGATACACTGGACGCCGACGTCATGTTCCGCATCAAGCACACCTATCACAGTTACCTGGTCGGCAACCTGCTCGATCTCGGCCCCGCGGGGATCGAAGTGCCCCAGGTTGAAACTGAAGCGACGGTCGAGGAAGCGATCGACTTCTTCTACTATCCTCAGCAGGGCATGCGAAGCTGGGGCGGCGGGGCGCGGCGCAAAGTGAGCGAAGTCGGGGACGACCGGCTGCAGTACGCCGCATGGTGGAACAACTACGGCGTGCTGATGATGCAGCTCGAATCAATCCCGGCGGTGACCGGTGCGCGGCGGCTGGCCAGGGCGGGCGTGGACTGCCTGTCCTTTGGCCCGAACGACCTCATGTACAGTATCGAAGCACACCCGCAACACCCTTTCCGGGACGTGGACGACTGCGTCCGGCACGTGGTCGACCAACTCGGGGATTCGGAAACGATGGTGTGCTTCAGGAATTATGCGCCGGAGAACCGACAGCAATACGCCGACATGGGGGTCACGGTCTTCCTCGAATCGCCGGTGCTGTAGGGAAGACGCCGGCGCTGTAGAGACGGTCTTATGACGCAAAGACCTTGGCGACGGCATCTCTACTCGAAATCCAGCGACTGGGCCTCGTACATCCTTGCGAACAGGCCACCCTGTTGCACCAATTCCTTCGGCGTGCCCGATTCGGCCAGCCGGCCTTCGCTGATGACCAGGATGCGGTCCGCGTGCCGGATCGTCGACAGGCGGTGGGCGATGACCAGGACGGTTCGGCCGGCCCTCGCCTGTTCGACGGCGATGCGGATCTCCTCTTCCGCCAGGGCGTCCAGGGCCGAAGTGGCCTCGTCCAGCACCAGTATCCCGGCCGAAGTTCGCATGAGGACCCGGGCCATGGCGATGCGTTGCTTCTCGCCACCGGAAAGTGCGACTCCACCCTCACCCGTCGTGGTCGCGTACCCCTCCGGCTGTTTCTCAACGAACGCGTGCAGCGCAGAAGAACGCGCGGACTGCTCCACCGCCTCCATATCGTATTTCTCATTGGGGTAGGCAATGTTGTCTGCCAGAGAATCGTTCCAGATGAAGACATCCTGAGGTACGACGGCGATTCGCGACCGGAGCGATGTGAGCGTCATTTCGCGGATATCCGTTCCCCCGATCGAAATGCTCCCCCTTTCGGGTTCCTGAATGCGAGTCAGCAGGTCGATGATCGTGGTCTTTCCGCCGCCGCTCGGTCCCACGATGCCGACAAACTCTCCCCCGTTGACCGTAAATGACAGATCCTTTACCTCGTATCCCCGATCATAACTGAACCATATGTTGGAAAACGCGATTACCGGAGGTTCGAGGTCGATTCGTTCGGGCTCGCGTCCACGGCCGAATCCGGCCTCCGGGGGAAGTGCGAACAGACCGTCGAGACTCTTCACGGAGACGTCGATGAGCTTCGTACCGGTATAGGTCATGAGCACAGACCGCAACGCGGCTGAGGCTCGCGGCGTGTAGGCCATGACGGCCACGAGACTGCCTATGGTGATTTCCCCGTCTATGACCTGGAAAGCGCCATAACCGAGAAGGGCGCCCAGGACCAATCCGTTGATTACTTCGTTTGGGAAATTGAGCACCAGATCGTGGAGAGCCGATCCCCGCATCTTAAGCCGGGTGTGTCTTTCAAACAGACCTCCGCTTTTCCGCCTTGCATGGGCCTCCCCGTTAAACAGGCGTATCGTTCGAAACGCGCTGACCATCTCGTAGAGAAAACTCTCAGCGGCTTTGCTCTGTTCGTTCGATTGACGGTCCATCTCCTTCGAGTACCTGGACAGGAATCGCGTGGCGAGATACGTCGATGGCAGGGCGACACAGAAAATCACCGCGAGTTCGACATTCAGCAGGAATACCATGGCCAGCGTTCCCGTCAGCATGATCGAACTTGAAAAGACCGGGAGCAGTTCCTGTGCGATGTAGAGCTCTCCAATCCTGCCGGTATCTCTCGTCACGCGAAAAACGATGTTCCCCCTGGGAACTCTTTCCAGGGCGTCCAGCCTGACATGCAACAGATGGGCAAGGACCGCCTTGCGCAGGGCAAGGGTTACCCACGCTCCGATGCGGACCCGCAGATGTCCCTGGAAGTAGGTGAAACCAATTGCCACCAGGGGCGTGGCGACCATGGCCGCCAGCAGTCTCCACGCCAGCGTCGTATCGGACTCCGGAATCGCCGTGTCGAAGAGCATCTTGAAGAACAAAGGCTGGATCAGCATGACGGCCGACCCCGCGAGCATCAGGGCAACCACCGCGACGATGGCGTATTTGCGATGAAGCAGCGCTTCCCGCACGAAATGGGATGTACGTCTCCCTGAATCGGATACCCGGTCTGCCCGTATGTTTTCCCGATCGTTCGAAACCATGTTTTCGCTCTCCGCTGGTCGACGTTGGGTTCGGAATGCCTCGCTTCTTGTACTAGACGATGTTCCATTCCCGGCGGCACACAAACAGGCAAAGCCCCCGGCAGCAGGAACCACCAGGGGCTTGGTCTTGTTTATTTCGAAACCGATCGCGCAGCTAGCCCTGACCCGATCCTCCCAGAATGTCCTCGAGTTCATTCACGAAGACCTCGAGTTCATCGGGCTTGCCGATGGTCACCCGCAGGTGATTGGCGAGGAGATCGACCTCCCGGGTGCGGTATCCGGAACCACCCCGAACCATGACGCCGCGCCTGAACAGTTCACCGGACATCCGGCGGCTGTCCCGCCCGACGTTCACGATCATGTAATTGCCGTGACTCGGCGTGTATTCCAGTCCCAGACGGTCGAACTCGGCGGACAGGTAGTCCTTGCCGTCGTTCACGACCTTCAGCGTACGGTCGACGAATTCAACGTCGTCAATGGCCGCAAGCGCCGCGTGCATGCCCAGCGTGCTCAACCCTCCGCCGAAGAATCCCATGTGCGCCATCAGCATATTCATCATGCGCTGGCCGCCGACGGCGTAACCGATGCGCATGCCGGCCAGGCCGTAGATCTTGGAGAAGGTACGGGCGACCACCACGTTTTCCCGCTCCAGGGCGAGTTTGACGGCATCCTGGTAGTTCGGGTCGCGAACGAAGTGGATATAGGCTTCGTCGATGAGCACGATGGCCTGCTCGGGCGCCGCATCCACCAGGGAAACGAGTTGATCGTAGGGCACGATCGTTCCGGTGGGGTTGTTGGGATTGGTGACGACGATCAGGGATGTCGTCGGGGTGATGGCAGCTTTCATGGCGCCGAGATCATGCACGAAATCACCCGTGGTCGGCACGCGGACGACACTGACGTCTTTCCCCATCATCTGAAAACTCTGAAAGCCCCGGGCGACCGATCCATATCCCGGTACCGCCTCGATGCATTCCCCGCCGTTCCCAGCGGCGATGACAGCGAGCGCCTGAAGAATGGGACCGGAACCCGGCGTGACCATGACCCGGTTCAGCTCACGAAAACGCATGAACGACCGCATGTCTTCAAAACTCAGTTCGAAACCCTCTACGCCCGGGACGTCGTGCATCTTGTTGAGGCGGACGGGCAGGTCCACACCGAAATCGTACCGGTTGATTTTGTGCAGGTTCTCGGCGATGGCCGCCACAGCACGAGGGGACGCGCCGAGGGGGTTCTCATTGGAACCTATATTTACCCGGCCCGGCTCGACGCCGTATCCGCGGACGTCGCCGGCCTTCTTTCCGGTCGCCATCGCCTGCGCGATCTCCCACGCAGAGCCGGTTGCCACGGCGCCGGCACCCAAAAGAGCACCCTTCATGAACCGCCGCCGCGTAAAGCCGTTCTTCAGTACACTCGCGAAACCCATGATCTTGCCTCCACAGTTAAAGTGATTTAAACACGTTTTAAAAGCCCGATCCCGCTACCTGATATTGAGCCTTGCCATCTGGGTGACGATGTAATCCGCGCAGCGGAAGGCCAGCGCCTGAATCGTCAGCGTCGGGTTGCTCTTGCCGCTGGTTACGAAGGACGATCCGTCCACGATGAACAGGTTGTCCACGTCGTGGGCCTGGTTGAACTTGTTGACCACCGACGTCGCCGGATCGTTGCCCATGCGGCAGGTGCCCATGAGATGGGCGTCGCCGCGGGGTACGAAGTTCGGTGAGGCCACGACCCCGTGGGCGCCGGCTGCATCGAGCAGTTCCCGGGCGCGTTCGCGGAAGAAGTCCCCGAGTTTATGTTCATTGGGATGCACATTGTAGGTCACGCGCGGGACGGGCAGGCCCCACTTGTCGTTGACGTCGGGGTCGAGGTCGATCGTATTGGACTCCTGGGACATGGACTGCATGCTGGTGAGGGCGACCATGTACCGGGTGTAGTTGTCCATGATCCACTTCTTGCGCCGGGCGCCCCACCTGCGCAGGCGCGGCATGTTCAGGTTGGCGAAAGAGATGGTCTCGCCGTCCCCCCGCGGTTCGAGCACGCCCCCGCCGAAGAAACCATACTTGTCCGGGTCCGGGTCGTAGAAATCCTGTATGATCCGGGTATCCATGACGCCCTTGTACTCGTTCAGGTCCTTCTCGAAGAAACCCCGCGCGGACTGGTAGTAGTTGAACATCAGATGCTTGCCCACCTTGCCGCTGCTGTTGGCCAGGCCGTCCGGGAAGAGATTGGATTTCGACATGAGTAGCAGGCGGGGAGTATGGACGCCGTTGCAGCACACGATGACCGCGCGGGCTTCCAGCCGGTGCTCGCGCAGATCCTTGTCCAAATAGATGACCCCTTCCGCCCTGCCGTCCTCGTCGACCACGATCTCCCGCACGCAGGCGTCGGCCCGGATCTGGCAGTTGCCCGTACGCAGTGCCTGCGGAATCATGGTGACCAGCATGCTGGACCGCGCCTGGATGGTACAGACGTAGCTTTCGCAGAATCCGCAATTCATGACCGGCGATCTTCCGCCGTATTCCCGGGAGTTGATGGCCAGGGGCGCCGGGTAGGAATGCCAGCCGAGTTTCCGGGCGGCCAGGTCGGACAGGGCGCCCGAACTGGTCCGCGGCACCGGGGGCATGGGATAGGGGCGGCGGCGCGGCGGATCGAAGGGATTGGCGCCGGCCAGGCCCGAAATACCGATCTCGTACTCGGCCTTCTCGTAGTAATGTTCCAGGTCCCAGTAGTCGATGGGCCAGTCCTGCACGTCGGCGCCGTCCAGGTCGCCGAAGAGGCTTCGCTCTTTGAAATCGTTCTCGTGAAGCCGCCATGAAATGCCGGTGTAGTGGAGCGTGCTTCCGCCGACGGTGCTATGCATGTGGATCCCGTGGTCTTCGGTGGCCTGCACGTCCGCCGACTGCCGGTACGTATTGGGCTGGTCGTGGCGGTAGATGTTGGGATGGTCCGGATTGTTGCTGGCTGGATGCATGGCCTGAAGCTCGTCCTGGTCGAAATGGCGGGTCTTAAGAAAAGATCCCATTTCCATGGCGACCACGCGCAGCCCCTTCGTACTCAATTCCTTCGCCAGGACCGCGCCCGCGGCACCGGTGCCGATGATGATTACGTCCGGCCGTCGTATGTTGGGATTGGGTAGGGACATGGAGGCTTCGGAATTACTCCTCGCCGATAATCCGGCTCTTCATGGGACCGTCGTAAGGTTTCCATTCGGGATATTCGATTTCCGGAATGGTCATGTCGAATTCGCTGAAGGGGGGATCGTAGCCGAACGGCGCCCTGCCCGGAAACCGGATCAGCTTCCAGCCGGTCTCGCGGTAGTTGCCCCCGTAGGACGGATCGCTGAACATGCCCTCCATGGTATGGGTAACCACCATGCGCAGGAAGTCCCGGGCGCCCATGGGGGCGTCCTCCGGCCAGGTCCCGGGAGACCTCGGTCGGTCTATGCCCATCAGCGCCCGACGTTGTGTCCTGGCGTCCAGTTCCAGGAAAGGCGCTTCGTGCGCATTCAGGCAGTACTGATCGAAGACGGCCAGGCCCGATTCATACGTCTCCCTGTATTCGGCCCGGTGTGCGCCCAGCGCCCGGTCGATATAGACGACTACCCGGGCTTCCGCCGCGCCCGGACCGTTGTCGTCGGACGGCATGATCATCCGGGTCAGCGCGTCGACGGTACGTCCCTGGTGCGCGTCCAGGTGCTGCCACGCGTGTTCGAAGGGCGGCGCTTCCTGGGCATCCAGCGCGCCGGTACGGGACAGCACGCCGAGGGTGATCACGCCCCCGGTCGCCTGCGCGGTGCTGGCGATAAACGAACGGCGGGAAAAGCGCTTCTTCGTCATGGTTTCAAGGCTCCGGAATCCGGCGTTTTTCAGGTCCGTACGCACATCAGGAATGTATACACGATTTAGCCCGGTTTATTCAAACTATCCGCTCCAAAAATACGGATGGACACCGGGTTGACAACAGAATTCGACCACGCACAAACCGGCGGGCAAAGAAGTTGACGGCGATACCCGCGAATCTATATTCATTTAGCATGGATATTCTGAAACCGCCGGCATTGAAACCGGGCGATACCATCGGGATCGTCGCACCGGCCAGCCGCTCCGCCCTACCGAGTGCCCTGAAGAACGGCCGCCGGTCGATCGAAGCCCTCGGATTCCGCACGGAGACCGCCCCGCACCTTTCGGACCGGCACGGATTCCTCGCCGGCAGGGACGCCGACCGCCTGGCCGATCTCCGGGCCATGTTCGCCGACCCGGAAATCAAGGGCATCGCATGCCTGCGCGGAGGATACGGGTCCGTCCGCATGCTGCCCGACCTGGATTACGACGTCATCCGCGCCCATCCGAAGGTATTTGTCGGCTACAGCGACATCACGGCCCTCCACGGGGCGATTAAACGGCATGCCGGACTGGTCACCTTCTGGGGTCCCATGGTCTCTTCCGACATGAGCCCCGTGTTTCAACCGTATAATCGGGATGCCTTCGTGAAGGCGGTTGCGGGAACCGATCCCATCGGTGAGATTCCACACCCCGACGACATGCCGCCGGTGCAGACCATACAGGGCGGCCGGGCCAGCGGACCGCTGATCGGGGGCACGCTTTCGTTGCTCGCGGCCGCGGTGGGAACGCCCTACGAGTTCGATTACGACGGCGCCATCCTTTTCTTCGAGGACGTGGGCGAAGAGCCCCACCGGATCGACCGGATGCTCACGCAACTGCTCCAGTCGGGCCGGCTGGCCCGCGCCTCCGGCATCGTGATCGGCGAATGCGCCGGGTGCGGCAGTGCGCCGCACAACCCCGCGTTCCCTTACGGCAGTTTCAGTATCGAGGAAGTGTTCATCGACCGGCTGAAACCACTGGGGATTCCGGTAGTCTACGGTCTGGGAATCGGCCACGGCACGTACAAGGCGACGCTGCCCCTGGGCGTGCGGGCCACCCTCGACGGGGATGCCTGCACCCTCACGATCGACGAGCCGGGCGTCGTTTAGGCACATCGTTAGCCAAACCGCCCGGTCCGGACGCCCGTCGTATCCCGGTTCGGCATGAGCAGGAACCTCCATGGGCATTCACATACTACTGGACGTACCCCTGCCGGACTCGGTTATGGAACTCTTCGATGACGGAGACCGTTTCCATATGCTCGACGACCTGGCCGACGGTGACGAACGGTGGCATCTCGTCGACGCCTATCTCACCTATGGCCATCCCCCCACGGACGGGGAAGTGATGGACCGCATGCCGAACCTGAAGGTCATCAGCAATTTCGGGGTAGGCGTCGATCATATCGACACGGAAGCGGCCCGCGAGCGCGGGATTCCCGTGGGCAACACGCCCCACATGCTCGACGGCGCCACGGCGGATATGACCTTTACCCTCCTCATGGCGGCGGCACGGCGCGTCGTCGTGGGCGACCGGTTCGCCCGAAGCCCGGGGTTCACCCATTACGACCCCAGCATCCTTCATGGATACGAAGTGCATGGGAGCACCGTCGGCATCATCGGCATGGGCAGCATCGGGAAGCAGGTAGCCCGCCGGGCGAGCGGTTTCGACATGGAGATCGTCTATCACAACCGGAAGCCGGACCCGGATGACCATCTTTACCGGGCCCGGTACGTCTCGCTGGAGTCGCTGCTCGAGGTCTCGGATTTCGTGACGCTGAACTGTCCGCTCACGGAGGAAACGCGGGGACTGATCAACAAAGCCGCGTTGCGACGCATGAAAAAGACCGCTATCCTCATCAATCTGGCCCGGGGCGCCGTCGTGGATCATGACGCCCTTCACCATGCCCTGAGCAACGGCTGGATCGCCGCGGCGGCGGTGGACGTCACCGAACCGGAGCCTCTGCCGCGGGACCACCCCCTGCTCAAACTGGACAACCTGGTGATCGCGCCGCATCTGGGCAGCGCGACCACGCGCACACGCGACGCGATGGCTCGAAGGACGGTCGAGAACCTCAAGGCGGGACTCGCCGGACGGCCCCTCGCGAGCTCCGTCGTATGAGGCCCCATTGTATTCCTTCGCGCCGCTCGATCGACGGGTCGCCATAATCGATCTGGGTTCCAATACGGCCCGGCTCATGATCGCCCAGTACACGCAAGACCGGGTTTTCAAGATCACCGACGAAGTCAGCAGGCGGGTCCGCCTGGGTGAAGGCATCGCTGTGGACGGGCGGCTTCGCTCCGCGGCGCGGTCCCGGGCGCTGGACGCCGTCCGCATGTTCAAGTCGTTCTGCGACGCGCAGGACATAGACCATATACTGCCCGTGGCCACCGCGGCGGTGCGGGACGCCGGGAACGGCGTCGGCTTCCTCGAGGAGATCGCCCGCGGCACCGGGTTGAACTTCCGGCTGATCAGCGGCGAAGAGGAGGCGTTCTACAGCACCGTGGGCGTGATCAACAGTCTGGGTCTCTTCGACGGGATCATCCTGGACGTCGGTGGCGGCAGCGCGGAAATCGGGTTGGTCCGGGACGGCGCGTTCGCGAAGGGAGCATCCACGCCCTTCGGTACGGTCAGGACCACCGAGACCTACTTTCCCGGACCGGAGGTTACCACCGGACAGACGAAGCGGCTCGATGCGGACATCGACCAGGCGCTGGAGGATATCGACTGGCTCAAGGCCCGCGGAACGGTACCGATCGCCGGCGTAGGGGGCGTCGTCCGCGCCCTGGTCCGCATCGACCGGATGGAACGCAAGTACCCCCTCGGACTCGTGCACGGTTACGAACTGAAACGGCGACGGTTGGAAAAGCTGATTGGGCGCATCGCGTCCATGCCCGTCTCCGAGCGGTCGCGGCGGATCCCCGGGTTGCAGAAGGAAAGAGAGGACATCATCCTGGCCGGCGCCATGATCGTGGCCTCCGTCATGCGGAAGACCGGCGCGCGAAAACTGACCGTGAGCGGCCAGGGCCTGCGCGAGGGGCTGTTCTTCGAAGAGGCGTTCAAGCCCTCGTCGAGACCGAACAGCATCGGCAGGTTGCGCCGGTTCACAATCCTGAACCTGGCGCGGCTGTACGGCTACGAGGGCGCTCACACCGGCCACGTCGCCCGTTTGTCGCTCTCCATGTACGATCAGCTCCAGGAAACGCACGGTTACGGCAAGAGCGAACGGGAGTACCTGTGGGCCGCGGCCATGCTGCACGACATCGGCACGGTGATCGACTACTACGATCATCACAAGCACTCGGCCTATATCATCCTGAACGCCGGCCTGCCCGGATTCGACCACCGTGAAATCGTGATCATCGCCTGGCTCTGCCTCAATCACCGGCGGGGCAAGCCGGACTTCTCCCGGTACCAGACCCTGTTGAAGAAGGAAGACCGGAGCATGGTGTACCGGCTGTCTTCGCTGCTCAGGCTGTCCGAGTACCTGGACAGAAGCCGGTCGCAGATCGTCGAGGACGTCAGGCTGGAGACCGGTAGCAGGAAGGTGCGCATGAAGGTCGTTCCACGGGACGGCCGGGACGTCACCGTCGAGTTGTCGGAAGCAAGAAACCGCGTGCAACTCTTTGAAGAATGCTTCGGCAGGCGGCTCGCTATCGAGCTGGACCGTACGGGCTACCCAGACCGCCCGGACCGGAACGGAGGCCCATGATATGATACTGAACGACGGGCAACAGCGGTTTTTCAGCGATTTCGGTTACCTGGTCCTTCCGGGCCTCCTGCGCGAGGAGATTCCCTGGATCTCCGAGGAATTCGAACGGGTGTTCCGTGAGGCCGGGATCGTGCACGACGGTACCGCCCGGTCGAGCGTGGGGCGCTTTATCGAACGCAGCGAACGACTCTGTACGTTGCTCGACCACCCCGGTGTCGACGGCTTGCTGTCGGGCCTTCTGGGGGAGGACTACAACTATCTGGGCAGCGGCGGCGAGCTGTACGTCGGTGACGGCATGTGGCATCCGGACTGCCATGGTGACCCGGTTGTCCAGGTCAAATGGGCGATGTATCTCGATCCCCTGACCCCTGAGACCGGCGCCCTTCGATTCGTACCGGGTTCTCACCGGCAGGGATGGCAGGGCAATCTCGATACCCAGGCACTCTGGGGCATGGGCATGGAGGAAGTACCCTGCGTCGCTCCGGATAACCAGCCCGGCGACGTCGTCGTGTTCAACCAGATGACCCTGCACAATGCTCTTGGCGGCGGAAACCGCCGTCGCATGCTGAACATGACGGCCTGTTCGTCCTGCCGTTCGGAGGCCGAACTCGCCTTTCTTCGGCGCAGGCTCCCTGCCGACCGGAGCGAACTGCGATGGGACCTGATGCGCAGGACGGCGACGCCGGAGCGGATGCGCCACCTGGAACAGCCATGGCAAATACTGGCATAAAGGGAATAGACCTTAACCTGACCCGGTACGGCGACACGGAATTCAGCCGATATCTGCGGCGGGCGTTCCTGTCTTCCGCGGGCTATGATGGCGAAGACCTCAACCGCCCGATCATCGGCGTCGCGGACACGTCATCGGATTACAACACCTGTCACCGGGACATGCCGGCTCTCGTGGAAGGCGTCCGGCGCGGGATCGCCCAGGCCGGCGGTCTCGCCCTGGCCTTCCCCACCATCTCGCTGGCCGAAACGCTGCTTTCGCCCACTTCCATGCTCTTTCGCAACCTGATGGCCATGGGCACGGAGGAAATGATCCGGTCGCAGCCGATGGACGGCGTCGTGCTGCTGGGGGGCTGCGACAAGACCGTGCCGGCCCAGTTGATGGCCGCCGCTTCGGCCGGCCTGCCGGCGATCTCGCTGGTGACCGGCGCCATGCGCACGGGGAGCTGGCAGGGCGAACGTCTCGGCGCCTGCACGGACTGCCGGCGGTATTGGCTTCGGCATCGGGCGGGTGAAATCGACCGGGAAGAAATCGAAGAAATCGAACAGTCCCTGTGCCCCACGGGCGGAACGTGCATGGTCATGGGAACGGCCTCGACCATGGCCTGCCTCACGGCGACGCTGGGGCTGATGCTGCCCGGCGGCGCCACGCCGCTCTCCGGATCGGGCGACCGGCTTCGGCAGGCGGTGATGTCGGGCCGGCGCATCGTGGATCTGGCCCGGTGCGGCGCGGTTCCGCGCAAGTTCCTCACCCGGGCGTCGTTCCACAACGCGTCGGTCGTGCTCGCGGCGCTGGGC
This sequence comes from Gemmatimonadota bacterium, assembly GCA_009838645.1. Taxonomy (NCBI): domain Bacteria; kingdom Pseudomonadati; phylum Gemmatimonadota; species Gemmatimonadota bacterium. The sequence goes on from VXRC01000049.1 coordinate 351,321, forward strand.
GGGTCCACCAACGCGGTGATTCACCTCATCGCCATTGCCCGCCGCGCCGGCGTCCCCCTTACGCTGGAAGACCTCCACGAGGCGGCGCGGGAAACGCCCGTGCTGGTGAACTGCAAACCCGTGGGTACGGGATACATGGAGGATTTCCACAAGGCGGGTGGCCTCCCCGTACTGTGGAAGGCCCTGGAATCCAGGCTGGACCTCGATGCCATGAACGTGAACGGCGTGTCCCTGGGGGATATCCTGCAGGACACGCCCCCGCCTTCCGACTGGCAGGATACCATAGGCACCCTTGCAGCACCCATCGGTCCACCCGGCGCCCTGGTCGTCCTGCGTGGCAGCCTGGCGCCCGACGGGGCCTTGATCAAACGGGCCGCCGCCGCGCCGGACCGCCAGCGCCACCGGGGCCCGGCCGCCGTATTCGAATCCCCCGACGACGTGGCAGCGCGTATCGACGACCCGAAACTGGGACTGACCCCCGATCACGTGCTCGTCCTGCGAAACGCCGGTCCTGTGGCCATGGGGATGCCCGAAGCCGGTTCGCTGCCCATTCCGGCTTACCTGGCGAAAGAGGGGGTCATGGACATGGTGCGCGTCTCCGATGCGCGGATGAGCGGTACGGCCTACGGTACGGTCGTGCTGCACTGTTGCCCCGAGGCTGCTGCCGGCGGTCCGTTGGCGCTCGTCCGGGACGGCGATCCGATCGAACTGGACGTGGAGGACCGGCGGCTCGACCTGTGCGTGCCCGCGGAGGAGCTGGCCCGCCGGAAGGCCGGACACGTCCCTCCCCCGCCGCCCGACCGGGGTTGGCGCCGGCTGTACGCCGAACACGTCCAGCCCGCCCACCTGGGGGCCGACCTGGATTTTCTATGAGTCAGATTCGTTAGCAACCAGTTTGCGATGCGCTCTGCGCCGTTCGATCGAGAAAGGAATGCTGTCATGGCAGATAACGGGATTGACCTGAAGCTGCGCCGCCAGGAGCTGGCGCGCGACAACGGCTTCGCAACGTGGAACACGATCACGACCGAAACCCGCTGGGAGCCGGAACGCACCGCGCTCGTACTGTGCGACATCTGGGACGCCCACTGGTGCCGCGGTGCGGTCGAGCGGCTGAACGCGTTGACCCCCCGGATGAACGAGGTCGCGGCCGCCTGCCGGTCCCGGGGCGTCCTGATCGTGCACGCCCCGTCCGATACCCTGGATTTCTACCGGGATACGCCCGTGGTGAAAAGAACCGAATCCGTGCCGTCCGTGGATACGCCGCCGGACCTGGACCTCCCGGACCCGCCGCTCCCCGTGGATGCGTCCGACGAAGGCGCGGACACGGGCGAAACGGAGACCTTCAGCGCCTGGTCCCGGCAGCATCCGGACATCGTCATCGACCAGGAAAGGGACCTCATGTCCGACAGCGGCGCGCAGGTCTACGCCTGTTTCCGGCACTACGGAATCCGCAACATGTTGATGATGGGCGTGCACACCAACATGTGCATCCTGCACCGGACCTTCGGCATAAAGCAGATGGTCCGCTGGGGCGTTCCCGTGGCGCTGGTCCGCGATCTCACCGACGCCATGTACAATCCCGCCATGCCGCCCTACGTCAGCCATGATGAGGGCACCCGCCTGGTGGTCGCTTTCATCGAGAAGCACTGGTGTCCCACCGTGCACAGTTCGGACATGCTCTCGTAACGACGGGAAGGGCAAGACCGTGACCAGACGGAAGGACCGTCACCTCGTAGAATCGTGTCGTTCCGTGCGGCGGGGTTTCGGGGACAGCCAATGAATCGTGCGCTGGACGTGTTGGCGGTCGGGGACGGCAACCTCGACGTGTGGATGCGTGTGCCGCGCCATCCGGACCGGCACCGTGGAGGCGTTCGGGGATCCGGCGTGGTCGGTGAGGCCTGTCAGGTCGGACCGGGCGGGGCGGCAGCGAACGTGGCCATGGGCATGGCTCGGCTGGGCGCCAGTGCGGCCTTTGTCGGCGCGATCGGCGACGACGCGCCCGGTTCCCAATTCGTGAAGGGCATGCGGGCCGTCGGCGTAGACACGTCCCATCTCCACGTCATGGAGAGACGGGCGACTTCGCTGGCCTGTATGTTCGAGACGCCGGACGGCGAGTACGCGTTCTACGTGTGCCCGGGTTCCCGGACCATACCCTCCCACTGCCTGGCCGGCGACTTCGTCCGGTCGGCGCGCATCCTCTATGTCACCGGCCATGTGCTGACCGAAGACGAATCGACCTGCGCGGTCATCCTCGACGCGATGGCCACGGCCCGCGACGCCGGCGTTACGGTGGCCCTCGATCCGGGAAAGTACTGGCTCAATCCCGCGTTGGAATCCCGCGTGCACGAGGCCGTGAAGTATACGGACATCATCCTGCCCAACCAGGAGGAAGCGGAACAGCTCACGGGCCGGCATGCTCCCCGTGACGCCGCCGCCGACCTGCTGGAGGCGGGCGTCGGCATCGTATCGGTGACGCTGGGTGGCCGTGGTTGCCTGGTGGCCACTGAAGACCGCATGGTCGAACAGCCTGCCTTCCGCGTCCGGACCGGGTCCACGGTCGGCGCGGGCGACGCGTTCGCCAGCGGACTGCTTTACAGTTTTCTATTGAAGGAGAACCTGGAGGAAATGGCGGCTTTCGCCAATGCCGCGGCGGCCATCAAGATCGGTACGCCCGGCGCGTCGGAGGGTCTGCCCGGGTCGGATGAGGTAAGGGCCTTCCTTCGGGAAAACGCATAGCGTGATTCGGCCGGTCGACCTACTTCCGGCTCCCCGTATAGAAGGGAAGTGTCACCACTTCGGCGGCGATGTGCCTGCCTCGGATGCCGATGGCCAGGCCCGTTCCGGGTTCCGCCAGTCCGACGGGCACGAAACCCGTGCCAATCCCCAGCCCCAGCGTGGGTGAAATCGCTCCACTGACGACCCGGCCAACCGGAACCCGGTCATGGAGGATCTCATAGCCCTGCCGGGGTATCCCCCGTTCCAGCAACTTCAGTCCGACCAGCTTTCTTTTGACGCCTTCACTACGAACTCCCAGCAGGGCATCCCGGCCGATGAAGTCCGGTTTCTTCAGCTTGACCGTCCATCCCAGGCCGGCTTCGATGGGATTGATCGATTCGTCGATCTCGTGCCCGTAGAGCGCGAGTCCGGCTTCCAGACGCAGGGTATCTCTTGCCCCGAGTCCGCAGGGCTTCAAGCCCCTGGAAGCGCCGGATTCCAGCAGGAGGTCCCATAGCGCGGCCGCATGCTCCGCCGGATACCAGATCTCGAAGCCGTCCTCGCCCGTGTATCCGGTTCGAAAAATCCGGGCATCGATGCCTCCGACCCGGGTTTCGACAAACCCCTGAAACCTGAGCGCATCCAGTCCGGCCTCCGCCAGCGGATCTAGTATCTGCTCGCTGCGGGGGCCCTGCAACGCGATGAGCATGCTCTCCTGGCTCAGGTCACGGATTTCGACGTTGTACGCGACGGCATGGCCGCGGAACCAGTCCAGGTCCTTTTCCCGGTTGCCCGCGTTGGGAACGACCAGCAGCCGGTCCGGCATTCGATATACCAGGAAGTCATCGATGACGCCGCCGTCGGTCCGGCAGGCCAGGGTATACTGGGACCGATAAGGCTTAAGCCGTTCGACGTCATTCACCGTGATGTGGTTTGCGAAGGGAACGGCATCCGGTCCGGATATCTCTACGCGGCCCATGTGAGAGACATCGAAGAGACCGGCCGTCGTGCGGACCGCGTGGTGTTCAGCCAGAATCCCCTCGTATTGGACCGGCATCTCCCAGCCGCTGAAAGGCACCAACCTCGCGCCCAACGCCACGTGGCGGTCATAGAGCGCGGTTTTTCGGAGTTCCGCCATGCAACGCTCCCCCTGCAAGGTCCCGGTTACCACCCATCGCATTTAACGCAAGGGCTTCCCGCGGTGTCAACACAAAAACGAGATTCATGACAGGGCTTCGACTGATATGAACAGGCGGGCATCGAGGGTCAAGTCACGCGAATCACCATCATCAAAAGGAGTTCCTTATCATGATACGTAAACACCATCTCGCCATCACCGTTCTATGCCTCTGTTTCGCGGGGAAGGCCGCGGGCTCGGGCATCGTCATTTCAGAGGTACTGGCCGATCCCCATTCGGAATCCAAAGGAGAGTTTGTCGAGCTTTACAACATGGGGGACGAACCGGTGGATCTCGAAGGCTGGCCACTCGGCGATTCGCGGGACGTGAACGACACGATTACGGACTTCACCGGCCCCCATGACTTCGGCCTGGCGGGTACGGTGCTGGCACCGGGCGCATACGCGCTGGTCGTAGATCCGGATTACGAAGGCGAATACAACGAGCGAGTTGCCGCGGCAGGCGATCCCGTCAGTCTACTGATGCTGACCATCAAGGGAGACCGGACACTGGGCAACGGGCTCGGGAACAGTGGAGACCTGGTCTTCATCAAAAGAGACGAGGTTACGATCGACCAGTTCGCGTGGACCGAATCGGCCGGCGGGAACGGCATCTCGTGGGAGCGGCCCCGATTCGACCTTCCCGCGGACGAGTCCAACCGTTCGCCGTCCACACATCCCGGCGGATCCACTCCGGGGTTCCGAAACAGCACGGCGAGCGATCCTCCCGTCATGCCCGGACCGGAGGAGCCCGAGGAACCCACGGAACCCGCGCAGCCGGAGGAGCCGGAGGAACCGGAGGCACCCGCACAGCCTGAGGAACCCGCACAGCCTGAGGAACCCGAAGAACCGGTGGAACCCAGTGAACCCGAGGAACCCGAGCAGCCGATAGAACCCTCAGAGCCGGAAGAGCCAGCGACACCCGAGGAACCGGAGGAGACAGCGACACCCGAGGAACCCGCGGAGCCAGAAAAGCCCACCGATCCCGAGGTACCCGCGCAGCCAGAAGAGCCAGCAACGCCCGAGGAACCGGAGGAGCCCGCGCAGCCCGAGGAACCCGCGCAGCCAGAAGAGCCAGCAACGCCCGAGGAACCGGAGGAGCCCGCGCAGCCCGAGGAACCCGCGCAGCCGGAAGAGCCAGCGACGCCCGAGGAACCCATGGCGCCTGTAGACACCGGGCGCTCGATGGAAAACGTGGTCATCAATGAAATCATGTTCAACCCGGGTCCCAACCGGACCGAATGGATTGAATTGTACAACAAGGGGAGCGGTGCGGTTGATCTTGCCGGCAGCGCGTTGCGGCTGGATCACTTGGAACGGGTGCGCCTCATTTCCTCGGGCGGCTTGTCGATCGAGGGCCAGGGCTACGTCGTCATTGCCCATGATGTCGCCCTGTTCCGGGAAACGCATCCCGGCTTCGGCGGTATCGTGGTGGAAGCGATGGGCGGCTGGGAAAGGCTACGGAACAGCGGTGCGACGATATGGCTGCTGGACGCGGTGGGAAAACCCGTCCATGGCGCGGAATACGACGAGGCCTCGAATCCCGACCCGGGTCGTTCCGTGGAATTGGTGAACCCGGACTTCGATCCACCGGTCTGGGGACCATCGGCCGACACGGGCGGCGGTACTCCGGGACGGCGAAACGCACTCTATGTTTCCCGAATACCGGACGGCGTCTCCGTGCATTTCAGCAACAATCCGTTCTCCCCGGATGGCGACAACTTCGAAGACGTCTGCCTGGTGACAATCGACCTGCCCGCACCCCACGGTATTCTGCACGCCATGGTGTTCGATATCCAGGGCCGTTTCCTCAGGACGCTCATCGATCAGACGACGGTAGCCAGCCGACATGTCTTTACCTGGGACGGAACGGATCAGCACGGACGCGGGCTGCCTGCAGGTCCGTACATCCTATACGTGGAACAGATGCTGCCCACACTCGACAGGTTGACGGCTTCCAAGCATCTGGTCGTGATCGCCGCTTCGCCGTGAACGGCCTGATTACGCCGTGAACGGCCGGATATTGTACTTGACACGAGACCCTGGTTTCCCTTGATTGACGGTGGCTTCAAGCAGCATCGTTCCAGGCCGCCCGGAGCTTGAATCGGGTCGCGCGTACAGAGACGGATACATGAACAGTATCGTGGTATTCAGCGGCTCTTCCCATCCCGCGCTGTCGGAAGAGGTCTGCCACTATCTGAACGTGCCGCTGAGAGCCAGTGCCCTGACGCGATTCAGCAACGACTGCCTCCAGGTCCAGTTGAATGCGAACTGCCGGGAAGGCGATGTCTACATCATTCAGCCACTGGGTCCTCCGGTGCAGGAGAACCTGGTTGAACTGCTGTTGATGCTGGATGCCGCCCGCGGGGCGTCGGCGGCGCGCACCACCGCCGTGCTGCCCTATTACTCTTATTCGAGATCCGACAAGAAGGACGCTCCCCGTATTTCGATCGCCGGTCGCCTTGTCGCCGATCTGCTGGGAACGGCCGGCGCCAATCGCATACTCACCCTGCAAATGCACCAACCGCAGGTGCACGGTTTTTTCAGTATCCCGGTAGATCATCTGAACGCGATCAAGGTACTGGCCCAGCACTTCCAACAGCGGGATCTGAGCAATACGGTGGTGGTTTCTCCGGACCTGGGCAACGCTAAGAACGCGGCCCATTTCGCGAGGCAGCTGATGTTGCCGGTGGCGGCTGGCAACAAGCGCCGCATCTCGGATGAAAAGGTCGTTATCGACATGATCGTGGGGGACGTTACCGGCAAGAACGCGATCATCATGGACGATGAGATTGCAACCGGCGGCAGCATCATCGAACTGATCCAGCGGTTGGAAGAACGCAATGTACAGCGGGTTTCCGTCGTTTGTACGCACGGCATATTCAGCGGAGGAGCCATAGAACGGTTCAGGCAGTGTTCCCGGATCGACGAGATCGTCACGACGAACACGGTACCCATCGGTGAAGACAAGCGGCTTTCCCACATGGTCATCCTTTCCGTCGCTTCGCTGCTGGCGGAGACGATTCGAAGGATCCACAACGGAGAATCGGTGAGCAGCCTGTTTGCCGATACGATGTAGGGTACGGCCGGGCGGGCTGCTTCCGGCCGGGCGGGCTGCTCCCGCCCGGCTGCACGACGCGGGACGACATTTTAAAACCAAACGCGGGACTAACCCGATTCATGGAGGAATGAGGATGGACAAGTTAAAGCGGCGCGAGTTTCTGAAGACGGCATCCACGGCCGGGTTGGCCGGTGGGGCCGCACTGATGGCGGGTTGCGGATCCGGGCAGGAAAGCAGTGGTCCCGCCATCCGCACGGACAGGACCTATGAGTGGAAGATGGTCACCACCTGGACGCCGAATCTGCCCATATTGCAGGAGAGTGCGCGACTCCTTTCCCAATGGGTGGAGGAAATGTCAGAGGGGAGGATGAAGATCACGGTGTATGCGGGCGGCGAGTTGATTCCGGCCCTAGAGGGATTCGAAGCGGTCAGCCAGGGTGTGGCGGAAATGGGCCACGGCGCCGCGTACTACTGGGCGGGGAAAGCGCCCGCCACGCAGTTCTTCTCTTCGGTACCCTTCGGGATGAACGCGCAACAGGTCACCGCCTGGCTCTACAGCGGCGGCGGGCTGGAATTATGGGAGGAAATCTACGCCCCATTCAACCTGATCCCCATGCCCGCGGGCAATACCGGCTTCCAGATGGGGGGCTGGTTCAGGAAGGAAATCAACACCGCCGACGACCTCCAGGGACTGAAGATGCGGATACCGGGCCTGGGGGGCGACGTGATCAAGCGGGCGGGCGGCTCGGCCATACTGTCCCCCGTCGGCGAGATCTACACCAACCTCGAACGCGGCGTTATCGACGCGACCGAATGGATCGGTCCGTACCACGATTACCTCATGGGCTTCTATCGGGCGGCCCAGTACTACTACTATCCGGGTTGGCATGAGCCGGGCACCGTGACGGAACTCATGGTCAACAAGAGCGCCTTCGAGGAACTACCGGCCTATCTGCAGACGGTGATCCGGACCGCGGCGGCGCGGTCGACGCACTGGGTGCTGTCCGAATTCGACGCCCGGAACAACGAGTACCTCCAGAAGCTGGTCAATGAAGAAGGGGTACAGCTCAGGCGCTTTCCGGATTCCGTGCTCACGACGCTCAAGGAATACTCGGAGGAAGTCATCGCCCAGTTGGTCGAAACGGACGAAGACAGCAGGCGGGTGTACGAATCCTTCACGTCTTTCCGGAACACGGTTGCCGGATGGACGGACCTGGGAGAGAAGATCTACTACTCGGGCGCCATGGGATAGAGCGGTAAGACGGCAAGACGCTATCCGGTGAAAACGCCTTCGATACGGGCGATCCAGCCCGTCATCGCGTCGCAGTACAGCAGGTCGTCTCCGCAACGCGCCAGGCCGTGCGGTTCCGGATGATCAGGGCCGATACGGATCTCGTCGCGCACGTCGCCTGTCTCGACGTCCATCTTCGCGATGACGCGGTCCACCTTGAACACCATCCACAGTGCGCCGTCACCGGTCCTCACGACTCCGTGGCCGGCGTCGTAAGGCAATGGAATGACGCGCTTTACCGACCAGTCCGAAATGTGGACCTGCGTGAGCGTCTTCTCATGGAGCGTGCTCAGCCAGATCGTGCCCGTTTCCACGAAATCGTAGTCCAAGCCATGGGTGCCGCCGGGTGCGGGTAGCGGACGGCGTAGCAAGTTAGCGCCTGTCCGCGGGTCGACCTTGAGGATCTCGCCCGTCCCGGGCGGCGCGTCGGTCTCCCTCGAAAATCGCCACCGTTCGCCCGGACCGTTCGCGGCCAGCCACAGCCCGCCTTCGCCATAGGACATCCCGCTCGTGTTGGAGGATTCCGTCGGCAATTCGCGCAGTATCCTGCTGACCCCGTACTCGTGGGGAGCTTCCAGGGCGAGGAGCGCGATGCGATCGGTGAATTGATCGACAACCCACAGGCCTTCGTCGGTGACCTGCAGGCCGTTGGGTGCACTGTAAGGCGCCCGCATATACCGGGTGATCCGTGGGTTCATGCCTCTTTCCTGTCCTTGAGACGGGTCCAGCCCCTGCCCGGGTTGTAGGGCTTCGCCTCGTGGTAGCGGTCACGCAGTTCCCTGAAGGCTTCCGGCGTCGTGACCTCCCGCTCGGGATGACTCGAATCCCGGATCACGAAATCGGCCTCGCTCGGATAGCAGGCCATGGTGACCGGGTCCCGTTCCGGCGTGTAGGTCGCCGGGTCCTCCTCCGAGTTGTTCGGCGCGTCCATGGACTGGTACCTCAGGTCGATACTCCAGCGAACGATCCCGGTATGGTTCACGAAGGAGGCGTGAGGGGTCAGATTGGTCATGAACAGGACGTCGCCCCGTTTCATTTCCAGGGGAATGGGCCGGTTCTCAGGCAATTCGTCCCCGGGGATCTCCAGGTAGCCGCCGTGCCCGCCCGTGTAGTGCCGGAACACGCCGCCCTTGTGGACTCCGGGAATCACGTGCAGGCAACCGTTTTCCACGGTCGTGTCGACCAGCGGGATCCAGCAGGTCACGATCAGGTGCCGGTCGCAGTGGGGCAGGAAGTAGCCGGAATCCTGGTGCCAGGGCACTTCCGTCCGCGTATGCCCCGGTAGCTTCGGTCGGATTCGATAGGCGGAAGCGCCCACGATGTCCGGACCGATCAGGTCTGAAACACAGTCGACCAGGTCCGTATTCCGCAGCAACTCCAGCATCGACTCGCCGTTGAACTGCCCTCCGCCCCGGCCCATAATCATCGCAAGGACGGCCTCGCCGGCTTCTTCGGACTCCCTGTAGATATGTGCCAACCGGGTCTCGAATCCCTCTTCCTCGTAGGGGCTGGCCAGTTTTCCTTCGACGTGCAGCCGGCGCGCGCCTTCGTCCACGATGCCGCTCAGGGCGAGGATCAGCGGCCGCAACGCGGCTTCGGAAAGCAGTCCGGCTTTGACCAGGTATCCCCGCGTATCGAATTGCGTGGTTTCTGCCTGAGATAAACCCATTTACGCCTCTCTTGTTCCCTGGTCCGCGCCGGCGCGCCGGGATGTCCCGGTGACGGCAGGCCGGCCAGGCTGACCGGGCCGGCCAGGCTGACTGTCAGATGCGCATCATGTCTGATACGTCCAGCTCGGTCTTCGGCTGGTAGGGTTTCAGGAAACGCATGATCTCTTCCGACGTGGACAGGTCCAGCGCCTCCCGGGTGATGGCCTTGAGTTCCTGGTAATCCGCCGAGCGGATCAGGCTCTTGATCTCGGGTATGTCGATGGGGCTCATGCTGAGCTCGTCAACGCCGAGGCCAAGCAGTATGCAGGCCGCCAGGGGATGCGCGGCCATGGCGCCGCACACGCCGACCCAGATATCGTTGTCGTGCGCGGCGTCGATCACCGACGCGACCAGGCGGAGCACGGCCGGGTGGCACGGATTGTACAGGGAGGCGATGCTCGGATTGCCCCGGTCGGCCGCCACGGTGTACTGGATCAGGTCGTTCGTGCCGATGCTGAAGAAGTCCACCTCCTTCGCCAGGTCGTGGGCCGTCAGTGCGGCCGAAGGGATTTCGACCATGATGCCGGTCGACATCGACGGGTCGACGGGCACCCCGTCCTCCAGCAGTTCATTCCGCGCCTCTTCAAGAAGCGCCTTCGCCCTCCGAAGCTCCTGCAATCCCGATATCATGGGGAACATAAGACGCACGTTTCCCTCCGCACCGGCCCTCAGGATTGCGCGCAACTGGACCTTGAACATTTCCGGCCGGTCCAGGCAGAGCCGGATACCCCGCTGGCCCAGGGCGGGATTGGCTTCGTCCGGCATCTGCTTCGGCATCTTGTCCGCCCCGAGGTCCAGCGTCCGAATGATCACCTGGTTCGGCGCCATGCGCCGCGCTATGCGCTGATACGTCAGGGTCTGATCATCTTCAGAAGGCAATTCGTTGCGAACCAGGTAGAGGAACTCGGTACGGTACAGGCCGATACCGTCCGCGCCGTGGTTCAGGACGTCTTCCAGTTCAGCCGGCAGTTCGATATTGGCCGACAGTTCGATGCGCCTTCCGTCCCGCGTCTCCGCGGGCAGGTCGTGGAGTTCCTGAAGCTCATGCTCCAGCACCGACAACTGGGACTTCGTTTCCCGGTACCGCCCGATCGTATCGGCATCCGGATCGAGATGGACCATCCCGCTGTTGCCGTCGATGATGATCATCATGCCGTCCGAAATGGCCTGAGTGGCGATATTGGTCCCGACCACCGCCGGCACGGCCAGACCGCGGGCGACAATCGCCGTATGCGACGTCTGACCTCCGGCATCGGTGATAAAGCCGCAGACCGCATCCCGGTCCAATTCCGCAGTATCCGACGGGGACAGGCTGTGCGCCACGAGTACGATCTCCCCGTCCGTGGCCTCGATCCCGGAATGCGCGCTGCCGGTGAGCTTCGCCAGCACCCGGTAATGCACGTCTTCGAAATCGGCTGTCCGTTCCCGGAAGAATGGATTCTCTATCGAAGAGTAATTGGCGATCCATCCTCTCATCACATCATCGAAGATATACTCCGCGTTGGTCCGTTCACGCCGGATGCGCACGATGGTGACATCCACCACTTCCGGATCTTCGAGTACGGCCTGGTGCGCGCGGAAGATCTTCCCGACGTCCTGGTCGAAATCCACTGCGATGCGGCGCTGCAACCGGGTGAGGTCGTCCAACGCCTCGTCGACGGCGGTGCGGAATCGGCGGATTTCCGTCTCCACGCCGTCGGCGGGGATCGGACGCTGGTTTATGGCGGCGAAGCGGCGATTGTAGACAAAAGCGCGTCCTATGGCGATACCCGGCGATGCCGGTATGCCGTTCAGTACGCGACGCTCTTCGCTCATGCTACGCCTCCTGATCCTGGTCGAACATGTCGGTAATCGCCTTCAGGGCATCCGTTTCGTCCGGTCCATCGATCTCCACCGTAATCGAACTGCCGTGCTCGGCGGCCAGCATCATGACCCCCAGGATGCTCTTTCCATTCACCGGCATGTCGTCCTTGACCAGCGTGACTTCCGACTTGAATCTGGACGCCGTGCGAACCAGTTGCTCGGCGGGTCGCATGTGCAACCCCTTCCTGTTCTTTACGGAAACGGTTTTCCTTATCAAGTCGCTGCCCGATCCATTCAGAACTGCGTGACATGATTCTACTCGTAGTCTTCCCTGCGATACCGGATCTTTTCGCCTTCCTTCATGACCTCCAGCACCCGCTGATTCAATATGGACGCCGGGTTGATCCCGACGACTTTCAGGAGATGCCGGAGTGCGACGACCTCGGAAATGACCGTCAGGTTCTTGCCCGGGTTGATGGGAATCCGGACATAGGGCAGTTCCGCGTCGAGCAACGTCGTGGTCTTCTCGTCGAGCGCCGTACGTTCGTATACCACTTCGCTGTTCCAGTCCTCCAGGTTGACGACGACTTCGATCCGCTTGCGCACACGGATGCTGCGTATGCCGAACATGCTGGTGACGTCGATAATGCCCACGCCGCGTATTTCCATGAAATGCTGCGTGATCGTGTTGCTCGTCCCCATGATGACGCCGCGCCGCATCCGGTATGCGGTAACCACGTCGTCCGCTACCAGCCTGTGTCCCCGTTCCACCAGGTCGAGGGCCGTTTCGCTTTTGCCGATTCCGCTGCGTCCCGTGAACAGTAGACCCACGCCGTACACGTCTACCAGGGCGCCGTGCACGGTTGTCATCGGTGCGAAGTAGGGTTCCAGGTACTCGATCAGGGACTGCGCGAAGGCATCCGTCGTCAGTGAAGTACCCAGGACGGCGGTATCGAACCGCTCGGCGGTCTCGGTCAATTCCAGCGGCGGATCCATGCCCTTCGTTATCACCATGCAGGGAAAGCCGAGGTCGAACAGCCGATCCAGCGACGCAAGCCGCTGGTCCGAGGACAGGCTCTTCAGGTAGGATAACTCGGTCTCCCCCAGGATCTGGATCCGGTTGCTGGAAAACCGCTCGACAAATCCTGCCAGCGCGAGTCCGGGGCGGTTCGTCTCCGCGTTCGTTATCTTCCTGGACAGCCCCGTTTCACCCGTCAGCGGGGACAGTTTCAGGTCGACCTGCTCTACCAGGTTATTGATCAGCAGGACGCGCGATTTCAGGGGCGATGTCTTGGCCATCGTCCATTACCTAGTGACGCCGGGTTCTGTGATCGTGCAGCTTGCCATTGTGCTTCTTCAACTGGGTTTCCATCTTGTTGACCGCCTGGTCGAGCGCCGTGTAGGCTTCGGCGTTCTCCTCTTTGCTGGTCAGGACGTGCCCTCCGACGTGCACGTTCAGTTCAACCATGTACCGGTATTTTTCCTGCGAGACGATAAGGTCCGCACTCAGGATGTTGTCGCTGTATCTGTTCAAACGGTCGATCTCTCTGTCCGCATGCTCCTTGTAAGCGTCTGCCAGTTCGCAGTGTCGGGCCGTCATGGATTTCTGCACGTTCGCCTCCCTTCGCCGTGTGGCTGATTCGCTGTATGGCTGATCGGGTCAGATCCTTCTGCGCATCCGCGCAATGGGTATTCCCAGGTTCTCGCGGTACTTCGCCACCGTCCGCCGCTTGATCTGCACGCCTTCCTTCGTGCGGAGAATCTCCTCTATCGCCTGGTCGCTCAACGGCGCGCGCGCGTCTTCCTCTTCGATGATCCGCGCGATGCGGTCTTTGACCGTCTTGGTCGCCAACTGGCCCGCCGCGGCTTCCCCAGTCTCCGCGTCCGCCTTTTTCTTCAATCGCCCGTCGAAGAAGAACCTCAGCGCGAAAATCCCCCGGGGCGTCTGTACGTACTTGCCTTGCGTGGCCCGGCTGACGGTCGTTACATGCAGCCCCACCTGGTTGGCCACTTCCTGCAGAATCATCGGCTTGAGACCGGAAAGGCCCGCATCCAGGAACTCGCGCTGGGCCCTGACGATGCAGTTCGTCACCTTCAACAGGGTCGACCGCCGCTGTTCGATCGAGTTGACGAAGTGGTTCGCCTCGGTCAGCTTACGTCTCACGTAATGCCGGTCTTCTTCAGAGGATTGCGCGTTCCGGTTCAGGATGGCCTGGTAGGCATGGCTGACACGCACCCTGGGCAGGTTGCGATCGTTGAGGTAAACGAGGTATTCGCCGTCCACTTTCTCGACGATCAGGTCGGGATGTATGGCGATAACGGATGAATCGCTGACGGCCAGCCCCGGGTGGGGATTGAGTCCGGCGATCACGTTCAGGGCGTCGCCGATTTCCTGCTCGGACGCCCTTATCTTCTTTCGAATCGAAGCGATGCGCCGCAACTTGACGTCGCGCCAATGTTCCGATACCAACCGGTATGCAAGCGTATCGCTCAAGTTCAACGCTTCCAGTTGAAGCATGAGACACTCTCGCAGGTCCCGCGCGCCGACGCCGGTAGGCTCGAGGGTCTGCACGACCTTCAGCACCCGTTCCGCCTCGTCGAACGGCACGCTGGATTCCAGCGACAGGTCCAGCAGCGGCACGTCGAGGAGACCGCTGTCATTCAGGTTTCCGATCAGGTATTCGCCGATTTCGCGGTCCTGGACGGAGAGGTCGAGAAGCCGCAATTGCTCGTTCAAGTACTCGGTGAGTGTCGTATCCGACTTTCCTTCCCGTTCCAGTATGTGCTGATCTTCCCTTTTTTCCGTCTCTTCACGGGCATCCATCTGGTTGTGCATGCCGTCCTGAATGTAGGCGTCCCAATCGATTCGGTCCCGTTCGGACGCGGGGTCCCCAGGATCGTCCTCGCGCGCCGCATCCGGCTCCTCGCGCGCCGCATCCGGCTCCTCGCGCGCCGCATCCGCCGCCTCGCCCGCCTCTTCCTCGAGTTCCAGCAGCGGATTCTCCTCGATTTTCTCCTTGATCTCCTGCTCGAGTTCCAGCGTGGTGTACTGCAACAACTTGAGCGAGTACATCAACTGGGGAGAAAACTGCTGTCTGGTCTGGGGCTGAAGTTGAAATTCCATGGGCGTGCCTTCCGGTTACTCCAGGCGGAACCGCTCGCCGAGGTAGATACGGCGCGCTTCGGGGTCCTCGGCCAGGTCTTTGGCCGTTCCCGATATATAGATCCGGCCGTCGGCCATGATATAGGACCGGTCCGTGATCTGCAACGTTTCCCGTACCATGTGATCCGTCACCAGGATGCCCAGTTTACGTTCCTTCAGGCGTCCGATGACTTCCTGTATGTCCTCAACGGCAATGGGATCGATGCCTGCGAAAGGCTCATCGAGCAGAATGAACTTCGGTTCGGTCACCAGGGCGCGGCTGATCTCGGTTCTTCGCCGCTCGCCGCCCGAGAGGGTATAGGCTTTGTGCTTGGCCAGATGCGCGATGCCGAAATCCTCCAGCAGATCTTCCATCTTTCTGCGCCTCGCCTTGCGGGTCATGGGCAAAGTCTGGAGAATGGACATCAGGTTCTGTTCCACCGTCATCCTGCGGAAGATCGACGGTTCCTGGGCCAGATAGCCGATCCCCACGCGTGCCCTGCGGTACATCGGCCACCGCGTGATGTTCCGGCTTTCCCCGGATTCGCGGTCATCTATGAGCACCCGTCCCGACCCTGGCTTGATCATGCCGACGATCATATAGAACGAGGTGGTCTTCCCCGCCCCGTTCGGCCCGAGCAGTCCGACCACCTCACCCTGGTCTACACGCAGGCTCACATCATCGACGACGCGGTGATTCTGGTAGGACTTCACCAGGTTCTCAGCTCGCAGGCACTGCACGGATCCTCCGATTCAACGTTTGCCGTCTTCGTCTTCCGGGTTGAGATAGGACCCGTCCACACCGCCATCCGCGTTCACCTTGACCGGTTCGCCTTCATTCAGTTCGATCACGATTTCCTTCGCCCGGACCACGTTGTGGCCGGTCGGGCCACTTTCGAGCGCAGACGGATTGTAGGTACTTACCGCGTTCCCTTGCGCGGTAATCATCCTCACCGATTCGCCCTCGAAGTCCACGACCATACTGCGGCCTTCAATGGTACTGCGGCCCGCCTGGTCAGCCTGGCCCGCCTGGTCGGTCTGGTCCGCCTGGCCGGTCTGGTCCGCCTGATCGGTCTGGATGTCTGCCTGGCCGGCCGGCCGGTCCGCCATATCGTCCGTCCGATTCGTCCCTTCTTGCTCTTCCGCGGTATAGGAACCCCGGGCGTTGCCCGTAACCCGGGCGCGTGCGACCTCGCCGTCCTCCATTTCAAGGATGATCTCATCCCCGGTGATCTCGCTGTGAACGCTGCGTATCACCGGATTGCCGAGGAGATCGATCTGCTGGCCTTCGCTGTCGAAGCGCAACGTATCGCAAATCCCCTCCAGCGTTCCCTTCACGACGCTGACCGAATCGAACACGTCGGCGGTCCGGTCTTCGAAGGCGTAGGTCATGCCCTTCCCGGTCGCCACGATCTCGCCTTCATCGCCTTCCAGTCGCTTGACCAACTTGGGCTCCCCGCTGAATCGAGCGCTGTCCGTCGCCTTGAAATACTCCGCGTGTTCACAATAGATCGTCACGCCTTCGCCCTCGTCCACCACGATGACGGATTCCTTGGCCAGCGCTTTCAGCAGGGAGCTGGTTTCGGTGAAATAGTACTCAAGACGAAAGCCCTCGATGTTGACCTTGCTTTCGTTTTGCCCCCAGGTCATGTTCGGCTTGCCCGTCGCCACGGCGAGGTGGGGATCCTGGGTGAATACCATACGATCGCCCGTCAGCACCACGCCGTCCAGCGCGTCGTCGAGCCTCACCCTCCCCGTTCCGATGGCACGCTGGTCCTCCTCGAAGTATTCCGCGTAGTCGGCGGTGAGCGTGGTGGTCCCGCGGATCATGCGTACGTTTCCGAAAAGACGTACGAAGCCGTTCAAGCGATCATAGATCACCCGGTCACTCGTCAGGACGGTATTTCCGTGCTTGAGCCGCACAGACTCGAACAGGTCGAAAACCTCGTCGCCACCGGTTGCCTCGAAGCTGCCCGCTTCCTCGATTTGCACCGGTTCGCGGCGTTCCTGGCCCTTCGCCTGAGCAGCGGAAAGCACGATGAAACAGCAGACCGAAACCAGCCACGTGACGGACCCTGTTCCGTGATACAATATACCGGAATCTACGTTGGACGTCAAGGATGCGTGCCCCCCGTGACGGCGGTCGAAATACTGCTCTGCGAAGGGGTCATTGCGGTTGCGCATCCGGCAGAAAACGGCCTTTGATGTTGCGCTGGATGATATACCGGCGCATGCCCGGATCGGCTTCAAACCCATCGCCCGCAATAACATCCGTGTCCCCGGTCAAGCGTACGGCGGCATCCGTTACGATGAGATTCGCCGCGTTCAACCAGGTCAGGGAATCGGTTTCGAGGATGCCCCGCTCCGTGCTGTGGACCGTTACGCCGCCCCGGACGCGCAGGTCGTGGGTCTGCCCGTCGATTTCGCCCCAATCCGCTTCGAGCGTGGAGGCCAGGCTGCCGTCTTCTTCAAAGAACTCGACGTAGATGCCCTCATCAATGACCGTGATGTTGGTTTCCGAGAAATAAAGGCGGTGCCCCGCCCGGATCGTGGCTTCCTGCCGGCCGTCCCGGCTCAGGTATATGGTCGTGTTCCACGCTTCCTGGTCCGGCAGCACATCCTGCGCGCCTTCCTCCGGAACCGGCGGATCGACGGGTTGACACGCGGCCGCGCACAGGACGACAGCCATGGCCAGGTGCCACGGCCGGAAGCGGGCGTGCCTATTGGATGCATGGTCATTCAGGCGGGACGGAACATGCGGATCGCGGGTAGTCGGCATGACTGAATATACCTGATTTCATCCGTACCTGCAAGATCAAGTTGGGCCGTTGACGCCGGATCAAACCTACTTGGACACCTTGTCAGTTCTCCATGGACGCAGCGTCAGGCCTCCTTGGACACCTTCCATCGGTCATGCATCCATACCCACTGCGCCGGCGCTTTCCTGATGAACCGTTCCAGTTCCCCGGTATACGCCCTCGTCGTTGTTTCCACGTCTTCCGGCGTCCGTCCGGTGGGCCGGATCGGCGGCCGGACCGTCACGAGATGCGTGTCGTCCGGCAAACGGTGAATGGCCATGGGCACGATGGGCGCGCCCGTCCGGTCCGCCAGCACCGCGGGGCCGGTCGGAGTACGCGCCGGGTGGCCGAAGAAGGGTACCGCGATGCCGGCCCCCCGGGTATCCTGGTCCACCAGGAGCCCCACCACATGCCCCTTTCTCAGCGCGCGAAGTATGGCGGTAGTGGCCCGGTCGCGGGGCACTACTTCCAGTCCGCTCCGCACCCGGTTCTCCCGCAGGAGCGCGTCCAACCTGGCGTCGTAAAGCGGGGCCGCCACCACGGTTACCGCGAATCCCTTGAGCGCCAGGAACGCGCCCATCAGTTCGAAGTTGCCCAGGTGGGCGCTCACCGCTACCACGCCCTTCCCCTCGCCATAGGCCGATTCCAGTTGGGACAGGCCTTCGGCCTTGACCAGTCCGTCCACGTTCTCCGCCGTGACCCGGGGCAGCCGGGCGACATCCACGACATTCCGTCCCAGCTCCCGGAAGACAGTCCGGCCCAGCCGCCTGATCTGCCCGTGCGACTGCGCTTCGCCGTAGGCCAGCGTCAGATTGGAAAGGGCAAGGCGCCGGGGACCGCGGGCGGCCAGGTACGCCAGTCCGCCGATCCACCCACCGACGGACAACGCCTGCTGCCTCGGCAACGCATTCATCAGGCCGATAATCGCGCACACCGCCTGATAGATCACGGCATTTCGCATGCGCTTGATCAGAGAGGCCAAGAGTGCACTCGCATGGAAGTCAATCCACGGTGTGGGGCCGCACGACTTCGTCGATCGCCTTGAGGCTTTCCAGCAGAGGCTCCAGGCGGTCGAGCGGCAACATGCTCGCGGCGTCGCACAGCGCCTCGGAAACCCGGGGATGGGTCTCGATGAATACCGCTTCGCATCCCGCGGCCACCGCGGCACGGGCGAGGGGTTCGATGAATTCGGGGGTGCCGCCGCTCGCGTCGCTGCTCGGACGGCCGTATAGCCTCACCACGTGGGTGGCATCGAATACTACGGGGTATCCCGTCCGGCGCATGATGGCCAGCGACCGCATGTCGGCGACCAGATCGTGATATCCGAAAGAGACGCCCCGTTCGGTCAGGAGGATGCTCCTGTTGCCCGCGCTTTCGATCTTGGACACGACCGACGCCACGTCTTCCGGCGCCAGGAACTGTCCCTTCTTCACGTTGACGGGCTTTCCGGTCCGGGCCAGGGCGAGGGTAAGTTCCGTCTGCATGGACAGGTGCGCGGGAAGCTGCAGAACGTCCAGGACCTCCGCGGCCTCGTCTACCTCAGGCAACGCGTGAACGTCCGAAAGCACGGGCACGCCCAGGTCCCTGACTTTCCGGAGTACGCGCAACCCCTCGTGCAGCCCGGGCCCCGCGTAATAGGCCGCCGAAGAACGGTTCGCCTTCGCATAGGATGATTTGAACACGAGCGGGATGCCCAGCTGCCCGGTTGTGGCGATCAGGCGTTCCGCGGTCTCCATGACCACGGCCTCGCTCTCGATCACGCAAGGCCCCGCGATCAGCGCCAGCGGCCGTCCGCCGCCTATGGCCACGTCTCCCACGAAGACTTCTTTCACGACGCATCTTCCTCCCCGGCCAGCCTGCGTTCCGCTTTTAACAGATCTTCGGGCACATCGACGCCAAGGGGGGCGTAGTCGGTTTGCCGCACGGTGATGCGGTATCCGTTTTCCAGGGCCCGCAACTGTTCCAGCCGTTCGATCCGCTCCAGGGGTGTCGGTTCAAGCCCGGCGAACGTGAGCAGGAACGATCGCCGGTACCCATAGAGACCCACGGTGTTGTAGAACCGGTGTTCGTGCAGGTATTCCCCGTCCGGCCGTTCCCCCGGCCAGGGCAGTGGCGAGCGGGAAAAGTACAGCGCCAGACCCCGTCTGTCGAAGACCACCTTGCCCATATGGGGATTGAGCAGGTCCTCCGTCCTGGTGATCCGGTGCGCGAGGGTCGTCATGGGCAGGTCCGGATCGTCGACCAGGGGCTGCACCACCGTTTCGATGGCTTCAGGCGTGATCAGCGGCTCGTCTCCCTGGATGTTGACGACCACGTCCGTATCCATCTCCCGTACGGCCGCGGCCAGCCGGTCCGTACCGCTCGGGTGATCCGGCGCGGTCATGATGGGTTCGCCGCCGAACCCGCGGACCGCGTCCGCTATGCGCCGGTCGTCGGTCACGACGTACAGATCAGTGAGGCAACGCGCCCGGCTGGACCGCTCATAGGTATGCTGTATCATCGGTTTGCCCCGCAAGGGCGCCAGCGCCTTGCCGGGGAAACGCGTCGAAGCGTAGCGGGCCGGTATGAGGCCCGTGATTCTCGGGATATCGGATCCCATATCGTCTTCAGATTACCTTGGGCACCGTGAAATGGCCGCGATCGGACGCCGGAGCGTTCCGCAACGATTCTTCCTGGCTCAGCGACTTTCCGGCTTCGTCATCGCGGAAGACGTTCTTCAGCTGCAGCACGTGGGAAGTCGGACCTACGGCCGTCGTGTCGAGCGTATTGAGCTTCTCCATGTACGCGAGTATGGCGTTCAACTGATCCACCAGCTGTTCCCGTTCTTCATCCGAGAACTTCAGGTGGGCCAGTGCCGCGACATGGTCGACGTCCTTGACGGTTACCGTCATGGTTTGTTGCCCCTTCGCATGCACCGGATCGACCGGCGCTTATTCAATATATCAACACATCGATTTATCATTATATCATTTCCAGGGCGGCGTATTTCACGATCACCTTCTTGGTCGTATCCGAGAAGCGTATCGTCGCCCGCAGGTCGTCGCCGCTTCCCGCGACCTGTATGATGCGTCCCTTACCCCAGATAGGGTGTTTGACATCCTGTCCCTGGGAAATCCGCACCCTGCCCATGGGCGTCTCCACGGTCCGGGGGGTCGTGATATCGTCTTCGAACGGGGGGACGGAGACCTTTTCTTCCTGCGGCCAGGACGACCGCGAATAGAGCCGGCCGGTACTCTCCCGTGAAACCAGGTCGTCGGGAATCTCGTCGATGAAACGGGACCGCAGGGAGGTCTGCGTTCCCCCGAACCTTCGACGCAGATTGGCGTGAGTGAGGAACAGTTGTTCCCGGGCGCGCGTGATGCCCACGTAACAGAGCCGCCGCTCCTCCTCCAGGTCGGTGGGGCTTTCCATGGCGCGCGAAATGGGGAAAAGGCCGTCTTCCATGCCCGTGATGAAGACGACGGGAAACTCCAGACCCTTGGCGTTGTGCAGGGTCATGAGCGTGACGCAGTCCACGGATTCGTCCCACCGGTCGATATCGGTTACCAGGGCCACTTCCTCCAGGAAATCGTCCAGACCGGAGACCGGCTGTCCCTCCTCCGGCCGCTCGGTCGCCTCTTCAAGGGCGGCCATCAGCTCGTTCACGTTCTGCACCCGGGTCTCGGACTCCACGTTTTTCGCGGCCTCCAGTTCCAGTGCCCGCAGGTAGCCGGTCTTTTCGAGCACACGCCTGGCCGCCTCCGCGCCCGATATCTCTGCCAGGCGCGACCTGAGACGCAGCAGAAACTCCCCGAGTTCCACGGCGGCGCGGTGCGCTTTACCCGAGATGCCCGCTTCGCCGGCATGGTACAGCGCTTCCAGGTAGTCCATGCCGCGCTCGACGGCCAGTTGCTCGACGCGGGACACGCTGACGGCGCCGATGCCCCTGGCGGGGGTGTTGACCATGCGGCGGAAGCTGATGGCATCCCGGCCGTTGACCAGGACCTTCAGATAGGCCAGGACGTCCTTGACTTCCTTCCGCTCGAAGAACCGGACGCCGCCCACGATCACATAGGGCAGGCCGGCGCGGCGCAACTCGTCCTCCAGCGTACGCGACTGTGCGTTGGTTCGATAGAGGAGGGTGAAATCCCTCAGCACCCGGTTGGAATCGTTGCGCATCTCCTGGATCTTCCGGGATATCCACCGGGCTTCATCCCGGTCGTCCATCGTCTCGACCAGGCCGATCTTCTCCCCGCCAGGGTTGTCCGTCCACAGCTCTTTCCCCTTGCGGCCCTTATTGTTGCGGATGACTTCATTGCCCGCCTTCAGGATCAGCCGGGTGGAACGGTAGTTCTGTTCAAGCCGGATGACCCGGGCCTCGGGATAGTCCTTTTCGAACTCGAGAATGTTCCGGATGTCCGCGCCGCGCCAGGCGTAGATGGACTGGTCGTCGTCCCCTACCACGCACAGGTTCCGGTATTTGCGCGCCAGCCGGTTGATCCATTCGTACTGGGCGCGGTTGGTGTCCTGGTATTCGTCCACCAGGATGTACTGGAACCGTTCCTGGTACCGGTTCAGCAGGTCCGGATGCGTCGCGTATCCTATCGCCAGCCGCATGATGAGGTCGTCGAAATCCAGCGCGTTGCAGTCTTCCAGGGCGTGCTGATACGCTTCATAGACCCGCGAAACCACCTGCTGTTCAAAGTAATCCGTGTTCTGCGCCTTGTACTCGGCGGGCGATAGGAGCTGGTCCTTGGCTCCGCTGATATAGCTGCGAACCGCCTCGGGGGAATAGCGCTTGTCGGAGATCTCCAGGTCCTTCATCATCCGGCGGATGAGGGCCAGTTGATCTTCGCCGTCGTAGATCACGAAATCGCGGCGGAAGCCCAGGATCTCCGCTTCACGGCGCAGAATCCGGGCCGAGAGGGAATGAAAGGTGCCCACCCACTGGGGGACGTCGCCCTGTCCGAGCATCCGGTCGATCCGTTCCTTCATCTCGGCGGCCGCCTTGTTGGTGAACGTGACAGCCAGGATGTGATAGGGATCGATGCCGAGATGTTCGACGAGGTAGGCGATCCGGTAGGTCAACACCCGGGTCTTGCCGCTTCCGGCGCCGGCGAGCACAAGCAACGGCCCATCGACGTAGGACGCGGCCTTGACTTGAGCGGGATTCAGTTCGCCAGCGAGGTTCATTCACCGTTCCCAAACGGCCAAGAGAGAAGTACAGTCCACCCGGAATTCAGCCAGCTTCATCCATCTGGAAATTTCGGTGAGCAGGGCGATACCATAATACACGGCCAAAATCGGTCCTGTCAATACAATCATGGCCCGGACGACGACCGTCGAAGGGCGTCCAAGCCAAAGTTTCGTTGAATATCCAGGGCAGTCGGATATATTAAGGCGGA
The DNA here is from genome assembly GCA_009838645.1 of Gemmatimonadota bacterium. NCBI lineage: Bacteria > Pseudomonadati > Gemmatimonadota > Gemmatimonadota bacterium. The sequence continues at coordinate 374,400 of VXRC01000049.1, forward strand.
TCGATTCCAACCCGATTGTCCGGAGCATGAAACGCGGGATCACTGCAAATGCTGGATCGCCTGACGGATCGTGGAAACCTGCCCGCCGACGCGGAGGCCTTCGAGCACGCCCTGGCCTGTACGCCAGAGAGCCCGTTCGGCCCGCTGGGGACGCGCTTCGCGGCTGGGAAACCGATTTACGTCGTACGGGCGCCCGCGCGGCTCGACTGCATGGGCGGCATCGCGGACTACAGCGGTTCGCTGGTCTGCGAGATGACCCTCGACCGTGCCGTTCTGATGGGCCTTCAGGCCCGGGTCGACCGGAAGGTGGTCCTGCACAGCGCCGGCGTGGACGGACTGGGCCTTTCTCCGGACGTTGCACTGGCGCTCGACGACCTGGCGCCGGGTTCGGGCACCGTGGATTATGATACCGTAAAACGGCGCTTCTCCGGCACGCCGGAATCCGCCTGGGCGGCCTACGTTGCCGGGGCTTTCAGCGTGCTGCAGGGCGAAGGGCATATGGAACGGTTCCCCCACGGCGCCACGATCGTGCTGGGGAGCAACATACCGCTTCGGGTCGGCGCGTCCTCGTCGGCCGCGCTGGAAATCGCGGCCATGCATGGACTGAACCTGCTCTACGGGATCAACCTGAACGGGATGACGCTGGCCGTCCTTTCCCAGAAGGTGGAAAACCACGTGGTCGGCGCGGCCTGCGGCATCATGGACCAGGTCACCTGCGCAATGGGTACCCGGGGCCACCTCCTGTCCCTGCTCTGCCAGCCCCATACCTTGCGGGAACAGATACCGATCCCGGACGGCGTACGCTTCATCGGCATCAATTCCGGCGTCCGCCGTGAAATCAAGGGCGCGAGGTATACGAATAGCAGAATCGGCGCGTTCATGGGCCTCGCGATCCTGCGGGATCAGCTGCAATCCGGCAATGGAGCCGCCGCGAATCTCCGCCTGGGACACCTGTGCAACCTGTCCACGTCCGAATACGTGGATTCCTGCCGGTCCCTGCTGCCATCGAGCATCACGGGCCGGGCGTTCATGCGGCGGTACGGAAACACGCCCGATCCCGTGACGACCGTCGATCCGGAGGTTGTGTACAAGGTGCGCAGCCGCGTGGAACACCCGGTGTACGAACACCGCAGGGTGAACGGCTTCACCGAGTGCATCCGGCGGGCGGGGTCTTGTGAACAACCGGCACTCCTCAAGCGGGCGGGCAGGCTGATGTACGCTTCGGACTGGAGTTACACGCACCGGTGCGGGCTCGGGTCCGCCGAAACGGCCTGGATCGTCCGGGAAACTAGGAAACTGGGGGTGGAAGCAGGTTTTTACGGCGCCAGGATTACGGGCGGTGGAGCAGGCGGGACGGTCGCCGTCGCGGGAAACGACCGCATGCTGGACCATCTGGATCGTCTGCTGGAACGTTACGGCGAAGCGACCGGGATCGAGGCGGAGCTTTTTACGGGAACTTCGCCCGGCGCCCTCGAGTTCGGGCACCGAGTCTATCGGATCACCTGAACTTTCACGGCGGGTTTGAAGGAGTTGGACCAGGTTGAATAAAATACGAAAGGCGGTCATCCCCCTGGCGGGGCACGGGTTGCGCATGTTGCCGGCGACCCGCGCCGTGCGCAAGGCGCTGTTCCCCATGGTGGACGTTCGGGGACGGGTATGCCCCGTGCTGCAGCTGATCATCGAGGAGGCGGTCAACGCGGGCATCGAGGAATTCGGCCTGGTGACCGCGCCGGAAGACGAGGCACTGATCCGCGCCTACTTTTCGCGGTTGCCCGGTCCGTTGAAATCCGCGATCGGAAACCGCGCGGACCTGCTCGCGGCGGCCGAATTCCCCGGCGAACTTTCGGAGAAGCTGACCTACATTACGCAGGATCGTCCCCGGGGGTTCGGCGACGCGGTCCTCCGCGCGAAGACCTGGGTCGGCGGCGATCCGGTCCTGGTCATGCTCGGCGATCACCTTTACCTCAGCGGGGAGGACCGGTGCTGCGCGGGTCAGTTGCTGGACGCCTACGCGGATCTGCAAGCGCCGGTATCGGGGGTGATTCGCAAATCCATCGAAGACATCCACCACTTCGGGACGGTTTCGGGCCGTCCCGTGCCCAGGTGGAACGGGCTATACGTAATCGACACCGTGATGGAAAAACCCGGACCGGACCTGGCGCGAGAACGGCTGCGCATGGAGGGCATGCCGGCGGACACCTACCTCTGCTGGTTCGGACTGCACGCCATGACGCCCGATATCTTCGATTGCCTGGTGCGGATGGAAGGAGGCGGCGCCACGGAAGGCGGCGAACTGCAACTGACCGGAGCACAGGCCATGCTGTCGGCTCAACGGGCATACTTCGCCCTGGAAATCAACGGGGATCACTACGACACGGGCTCGCCTCGGGGCTATGTGGAGGCCATGACGGCTTTCGCCTGTCCAACCGACCTTACCAACCAGTGAAAGGAAATCCAACACCATGTCCGATCAGCAAGCACCATCGCGGGAAACGCTCGAATCCCTGCTCATTCCGAGTACGGCCACGCTGACCTCCGTACTCACGGAATTCGGCCTGTACAACACGTTCATGCAGGACGTCGCGCCCCTGGCCCCGGGCATGCGCGTGGCCGGTCCCGCATTTACCCTCCGGTATATACCCGGCCGGGAGGACATCACGCACGTGCCCGTGGACAACCTGACGGACATGCAGCGGATCGGTATCGAAAGCATCGGGCAGGGCGAGGTGCTCGTGATCGACGCGCGGGGCGACACCCGGGCCGGCGTCATGGGCGACATCCTCGCCACGAGGATCCTGCAGCGCGGCGCCGCGGGGGTGGTGAGCGACGGCGCGTTCCGGGATACGCCGGCCATCGTGGAGGCCGGGCTCGCCGCGTATGCAAAGGCCAAGAACGCCCACAACAGCAAGAGCGTGCACTACCCGAGCGATATACAACGTCCCATTGCCTGCGGCGGCGTAGCCGTGTTCCCCGGAGACATCATCGTGGGCGACGCGGAGGGCGTCGTAGTGATCCCGCGCCACCTTGCCGAAGATGTGGCGGCAAAGGCCGTGGCGCAGGAGGACCGCGAAGTCTTCATCCTGCAGAAGATCCAGCAGGGAGCCAGCATCATCGGCGTTTACCCGCCCGATGAAAAGACCCTGGCCGAATACGAGGCCTGGAAGGCGAAAAAGGGCTGATACTTCAGTCGGTGTCGGTGGCCAGGTCCGCCATCCGCTGAAAGGCCACGACCGCCAGCAGTCTCTCCTCTGAGTGCAGGGTTCTGTTACGGCCTTCCGATTCCAGGTCCGCCAGGACCCTGTACGCCAGTGCGATCTCATTCGGGCGCGCTGCTGGTCCTTCCGCCGGCGCCATATCTTCGGTTGCATGGTCCGGGCGGTCCGGGCGGTCCGGGCGGTCCGTCCCCGCTTCCGCAACGATGTCCCGTGCGATCTCCACGAGCCGCTTCAGCACCTCACCGGTCTGTTGGCGCTCGAACGCGCTCAGGGCACGGTCGACGGCCTCCGTGAACCGGTTCCTTGCCGCTCTCTCGACACGCGACCAGCCACCCAGTTGCCGGCGGACGGTTCGGAAAATCCGCACCGTCGCCCGGTCCTGGTCCATCTCGCCGGACTGTAGCAATCGGTACAGCAGATCCGGTGCGCCGAGGAGATGCCCCGCCGACATGACCAGGACACCCCGCTCAAGGCTGGTTTCGCTGCTCCGTATGAGGTCCTGAAGCCGTCCCAGGATACCGGTATTGCCCATCCTGGCCAGCGTTTCCAGGGCGGACTGAACGATCGCGGGATCCCGCTCATGCTCGAGCAGGGCTTCCAGCGCGGTTTCCGCGCGGCGGTCCCCGATTCGATCCAGGGCGAGAATGGCGCTTCGCCGGATGCCCGGACGTTCGTCGTGCAACAGGGTCACCAGGATGTTGAGACTGAGCGACGAAGGCACCGCGCCCAGGGCTTCCACGGCTTCTTCGGCGATGTCCGACGATGGGCTGCCCACGCATTCGAGCAGCGGATTGACGGACTCCACCGCGCCGATCCTGCTCAGGGACTGCACGGCCTCCCGGCGTACGTTGCGGTCGCTGTCCTCCAGCAACGCGATCAGTTCGTCCACGGCCAGGTGACTGCCCGTTTCGCCCAGTTCACGGGCGGCCCGGGCCCGGACCGAGGGATTGCTCGATTTCCCCATGCGCACCAGGTGCCACAGGGTCGCGATGGGATTCCCCTTGCGCACGCGGTTGATCACGTCCCGGGAAGAAACCTGCGAATCGGAGGTCACACGGGTCAGCAGGCCCATGTAGGCGACGCGAAGCGCCCCGTTGGCAAGAAAGAGGTATTGCAGACCCGCGAAGGTGTAGCCGAAGAAGGAGACGGCGGGGATGGAGGTACACAGATCGGCGGCAATGCCGCCCAGTACGGCGCCGCAGGCCGCGCACCCTCTCGATACCGCGGAGTAGCATCCCAGGAACGCGGAGCGGTTGACCGCCGGAGCCGTCTTGACGATGAGATTGAACCGGGCGGTACCCCACCCCGCGCTCATGCTGCCGCCCCAGACCTGTACCAGCGGCACCATGATCCAGTAGTTTTCCAGAGTCACGAAACCCCAGCCCAGCGGAAACAGAGCCAGTCCCACGGCGGTTAGCGACATGACCGGCTTGTACCCGTACTTGTCCGCCAGGTAGCCCCAGAAGGGATTCATGATGATCGTGGCGATGGTCTGAATCGCCGAGTAGATCGCGATCTGGGCGTAAGAGACCTCCAGCGTCCGCAACATGTAGACCGTGAAAAACGGCGCGGCGATCTGGGCGATGAGGAGCCGACCCGAAACCAGGAACATCAGTCTGCGAAAGGGACCGTGCCGGAAAGGCAGGCGAAGCAACTGGTTCGAAGGGACATGCTCTCCCCGGCTCTTCTGAGGTTCGGGAATGCGGGACCATGCCCAGACCCCGAAGCCGGAGAAGACCACGGCCACGATGAACAGGGTGGTGAAGCCTCCCTGCTCATCTCCCGCGGCGTACGTACTCAGGAAGAACCCCGCGCAGACCGACGTGATCAGTCCGGCGGACGCCGTCAAACTGCGCTGCCGGGCGACGAAGCGGCCGCGCATCTCGTCGGGTACCAGGTCGGTCAGCCAGGACTGACGGGCCGGAGAAACCAGGGACATGACGGCCTTCGAGAGGGCGATGCAGCCCATGAGCGCCAGCACCTGGTAAACCTCGAAGAAGAGAAAGGGGATGAAGGCGATGGGCAGCCAGAGCGACGAACTGACGGCATTGGCGGACAGGCACAGCGGCTTGCGCCGTTGCAGTCGCTCGATCAGCAGCGGCGAGAAGGCTTGTAGCAACTGGCCGATGGAAATGGACGCGGAAATAAAACCGATCATGGCGCTGGATGCGCCGAGATGCAGCGCGTAACCCGTGGTGTAGACACCCGTGGTAATCGCCGAATGCACCGACTCGAGCATGCCGTTCACGTTCCACATGCGCATCCCGCGCGCCGTCTGCAGCCGGGTCAGTTTCTTATCCTGTTGCATGATTCGATTTCCCATTCCGCGCCAGAATCCAGCTGACCGCCGTGCCGACCCCGAGGTTCACGGCCAGGGCCACGGGACTGATCCACATGAAGCTGACCGGGTCGTTCCCATTGGGCAACATGCCGAAGAGCGGACCGGAGAAGGCGATCAGCGATGCGGTGACGACGCCGCACACGGCGCCCGCGACGACGCCGGCCGGGCGGGCGAACGGCACGAAAAGCGCGAAGAAGAACAGGGCGAATATAGGCGTCGTCAACAGGTTCGAGGTCTTGTTGGTCACCGCCGTGATGTTGCCGGGCACCAGTTCCATCAGCGAACTGGCGCCCACGGCAATGGCGCCGATGACGAAGGCGAGCGTTTTCGCCGTACGCGTCAGCTGTTTCTCGGTGGCCGGGGACCTTCTGAACCGGTCGATGAAATCCGTCGAAACCACGGCCGTAATCGCATTGACGCCCGAGTCCAGGCTCGACATGGCGGCCGCGAACATGGCGGCGACCACGAATCCGGACACCCCTGGCGGGAGGTAGTAGGCGATGTAGTGGGGGAACACATGGTCGGCCTGTCCGTCCAGGTCGGCGCCGGCGGGCAGCAGACCGGGTTGGTCCTGGAAGAAGCCGAGAAGGGCGAAACCCGCGACCCACAGGGTGATGCCGATGCAGAGCCCCACCAGTTGCTGGGTCAGGTAGGACCGCCTGGCCGCACGGGCGTCGGTGGTCGCCATAAAACGCTGCACCACGGTCTGGTCGCCCCCGGCCGTGGCGATCGCCCACGTCATGGACGCCATCATGGATCCGATAACGGTCAGGCGCACGGACGGGTCCAGGCTGAAGACGGGCTGTGCGTCCCAATGGGGCTGCCAGGAGCTCGGAATCCAGCTGAATCCGTCGAAATGCAGGGTAACCGTGACGATCACCAGTATGGCGCCGCCGAGCATAAGCAGGGTCTGGAGCGTGTCGGTGATCACGACGGCCCGCAGCCCGCCCAGCGAGGTGTAGATGACCGCGACGAGCCCGGTAACCAGGGTGATGACGGGGATCCAGTCATCGCCCACGCCCAGCATGACGGTCATGGCCTTGGCGGACAGGTAGATCAGCAGGGCCATCCAGACCAGCCGGAGCAGGATGAACATCACCGCGCCCAGAAGGCGAATGCCCACGCCCAGCCGGTCCTCCAGCAGTTCGTAGGCGCTGGTCACGCGCGTCCGCATGTAAACGGGAATCAGCCCGTAACCCACCACCACGAAGATGATCGGAATCGTCAGGTAGTTGAGCATCCAGACCGGCCCCTTGCCGATGGCCTCGCCCGGAATGGACAGGTAGGAGATGGTGCTGAGCAGCGTGGCGAACAGCGAGAAGCCGATGAGCGTCGGCGGCATGCGGCCTCCGCCGGTGAAATACTCGCTGACGGTGCTTTGCCTGCGGCTGTAGTAATAGCCCAGCGATATGGTCGCCAGGGCGTATCCGATGATGATGGTCCAGTCGACGGGCGTCAGTCCGCCGGGAGTCATGGATCCTCGCTTCCAATTCGTTGTGTATACAATGTATCTACAGGTCGACGTACCAACAGGTCGACATACCTACAGATCGATGTACCAACAGGTCGACATACCTAACAGGTCGCCGGGCAGCCCGTGCGGCTAGGGCACGGCGGCGACCCGGACGAAATCCGTGTGGCCCGGTCCCGCCGACGGCGATCCGCCGACGATGACGATGTGGTCACCCCGGCTGAGGCCGCCGGCCTCGCGGGCCGCGTCGAGCGACGTGCGAATCATCCCGTCCGTCGTGTCGAACTCGGCGCACAGCACCGGTTTAACGCCCCAGACCAAGGCGAGGCGGCGGACGGTCGCCACTTCGGGGCTGACGGCGATGATCGGCACGCTGATCCGGTGTCGTGCGGCCAACCGGGCGGTGTGCCCCGACCGCGTGCAGCAGACGATGGCCTTCGCGCCTGCTTCCAGGGCCAGTACGCAGGACGCATGGCTGATCGCCTCCGAAACCCCGGGCATCCCGCGCCGCTCCAGGTTGCCATGGGCCGTTCGCTGGAACAACCTGGCTTCGGCCTGTTCCGCGATGGATGCCAGCGCTCGCACGGCCTCCACCGGGTAGGCGCCGGTGGCGCTTTCTTCCGAGAGCATCACCGCGTCCGATCCGTCGAGAACCGCGTTGGCCACGTCGGCGGCCTCCGCCCGCGTGGGCCGTGGGCTCTCGACCATGGACCGCAGCATCTGCGTAGCCGTGACGACCGGCTGCGCGGCTTGCAGGGCCTTGGCGATGATGTCCTTCTGCACCAGCGGGACATCCTCGTACGGGATTTCCACGCCCAGGTCCCCCCGCGCGACCATGAGCGCATCCACGGCCGGGAGGATATCGTCCAGCGCATCCACGGCCTCCGGTTTCTCGATCTTCGCCATCAGGGGCAGGCTCGACCCCCGGCCGTCCAGCAGCCTGCGTGCGCTCAACACGTCATCCCGGTTCCGGACAAAGGAAAGCGCGGCCATATCCATCCCCATGTCGAGCCCTTCCAGCAGCAGTTCCCGGTCCTTTTCCGTGAAGGCGTTGATACCCTTTGCCCCACGCGGGACCGTGATGCCCTTGTGATCGGAGAGCGAACCGCCGAGGAGTACTTTGCATCGTATATCGGGCGGTTCCACCGCCTCGATACGCAGTTCGACCAGGCCGTCGGCCAGCAACAGGCGCTGTCCCGGGCGTACCTCCTCCGGTAGGCCTGCGTAATTCACCGACACCCTGGCCCGGCTGCCGGGCACTGGTTCCGCAGTCAGGGTGAAATCATCGCCCGCTCCGAGGTGAACGGGACCGTGCTGAAACGTCCCAATGCGGATCTTCGGGCCGGGCAGGTCCTGGAGGATCGCGACGGGCCTGCCGAGGTCGTCCGCGACGGACCGGATGTGGTGGACGCTGCGCCGGTGATCGTCCGGGGCGCCATGGGAGAAATTGAGACGGAATACATCTACGCCGGCCTCGAGTACCTGGCGGATCATCTCGGGCGAACGGATGGAGGGACCCACGGTGCAAACGATTTTGGTACGTCGCATCGGTCCGTCCTTTCGCGGGCCGGGCCGCATCAGGCAACCGAAGCCTACTTCAACACCCCGATGCGGGCGACGTGCTCACCGAGCCTGAGTTCGCCGGAATGGACATCCCCGGGTACGGGCTCGTCACGAAGCACCGTTGACAACGTTTCCGTCCTGATGTAGTCGGCGTGGGTATCGATGGCCTCGGCCAGGTCGCCGTCCGCCTCGTAGAAGAGCGTGATCCGGTCGTCCACGTTGAAATCGGCTTCCTTGCGAAGATTCTGCACGTGGCGGACGAAGTCCCGCATCAGTCCCTCGAGCAGGAGTTCGCGGGTTACCGTGGTGTCGATGGCGACTGTGCATCCGAAGCCCGATGTCACGGACAGCCCGTCGGCGTCTACCCGTTCGACCTCGAGCTCATCGGGCGACAGATCGACCCGTTCGCCATCCACGTCGAGCGTGAGGACCTCGCCGCCCGCGACGCGAGCGCCGGTCTCGTCTCCGTCCAGTGCCTCGAGCGCCTGCCGCACGGCGTTGAGCCGCTTGCCGAACCGGGGTCCCCACTTCGAAAAGACCGGCTTCACAGCGTATCCGCGAAACGCGTCCTCGCTGTCGACCAGATCGAGTTCCTTCACGTTCAGTTCTTCCAGGACCTGCGCCCGCAGCCGCTCGATGGTTTTGCCCTGCCGGGCATTCGCGGGTTTCACCAGCAGCCGGAAGGCCGGCTGGCGGACTTTCATCCGGGCATCGTTGCGCGCGGAGCGGCCCAGTTCGATCACCAGCATCAGGTCATCCATGTCGTCCATGAGATCCTGGTCGATCAGTTCGCCGGACGCCTCAGGGTATGCGCAGAGATGGACGCTTTCCGGTGCCGATGAATCTACGGGCGGGACCAGGCTCCGGTAGAGTTCCTCGGCGGAGAAAGGAAGTATGGGCGCGATCAGCCTGCTCATCGTCACCAGCACTTCGTAGAGCGTCTGGATGGCCGACTGCTTGTCCGCGTCATCGCCGCTCTTCCAGAAACGCCGCCGGCTCCGGCGGACGTACCAGGTGGAGAGCACATCGATGAACCGTTCCGTTTCGCGGACTACCGCCGCCGAATCGAAGTGGTCCATCCGGTCGTTGCAGTGGCGAATCAACTGGTGAATCCGCGAGAGTACCCACCGGTCGAGTTCGCTGCGGCCCGTTGCGGGAGCGGAAGCGGAAATCGGCGGGCAATCCGGAAGGTTGGCGTAGGTCACGAAGAACGCGTAGACGTTCCACAGCCGCAGCATCTTCCGGGTCACCTCCTCGGCGGGCCCGTAACCGAAACGGAAGACCATGTTCAGGGGAGCGCCGGCGTACTGCCACCTCATCACGTCGGCGCCCATGCGACCCGTGGCGTCCTCCACGGCGATGGCGTTGTCGCCGCTCTTGCTGAAGGGCTCGCCGTTTTCGTCTCTCATCTCTTCGTAGGTGAGCACGGCCTTGAACGGCGACCGGTCGTAGAGGGTCACCGACATGAACAACTGTGAATAGAACCACAGTCTGATCTGTTCCCGCATCTCCGTGATCCAGTCCGCGGGAGACCACGATTCCCAGGTGGATTCGGGACCGGGCGAGGCAACACCCTCCTTGTCTCTTTCGGCTTCCGGTCCACGCTCCGACCGGATCGTGCCTTCGATCCCCCTGTGCTCCGGCAGATAGTTCAAGGTCGAAAAGGGCACGATCCCGGCATCGAGCCAGCAGTCGCCCACTTCGGTCACCCTTCTCGCGGCCTCGCCGCACCGCTCGCAGGTGATTTCGATTTCGTCGATCCACGGGCGGTGGAGTTCGGGCAGATCGTCGACGAGGGCGGGATCCACCGCCCGTTCGCGCAGTTCGGCCGTGCTGCCTATGACATTGATATGGTCGCATTTCCCGCAACAGTAAAAGGGCAGGGGCAGTCCCCAGAAACGCCGGCGCGAAATGCACCAGTCTCCCATGTTGTCCAGCCAGTCCTGCATCAGGAGCCCGCTGTACTCGGGTACCCACCGGACCGTGTCGGCGGCCCGCTTCATCGGCGCCCTGATCTCGTCGGCGGAAATGAACCACTCGTCGGCCAGGCGGAAGACCAGCGGGGTTTTGCACCGCCAGCAGAAGGGATACCGGTGCGTATAGTCTTCCCAGCGGAACAGTACGTCCCTGGATTCCAGCTCGCGCTTGACGCCCTCGGCCGAATCCCGAACATGGGTGGCGGCGAGCGGACCGATGTCGTCCGTGAAATAGCCGTTTTCGTCGATCGGCACGATGATGGCCAGGTCCAGTTCCTGTCCGAGCTGATAGTCCTCGGCCCCGCAACCCGGCGCGATATGGACGATCCCAGTGCCTTCCTCGTCCGAGACCATGTCCCACGGGACGGTGGCGCGGTTGACCTCCCGCTGCGCGGGAAGATCCTCCAGCGGACCGTGGAACGGCAGGCCGATCAGGTCCTCCCCCTTTACCGTCTCGACGACTTCGGCTTCCGGCGGCAATACCGTCTCGACGAGCGATTTCATCAGGTAGTAGTGCGCGCCGTCCAGGACCGCTTTCGCGTATTCGGCTTCCGGATGCAGCGCCAGGGCCGTGTTGGCCGTCAGGGTCCACGGCGTGGTGGTCCAGACCAGGAAGTACTCGTCTTCACGGCCGCCAACGCGGCAGCGGAAGAAACAGGAGGGGTCGGTCTGTTCCTGGTAGGAGTCCACCAGTTCGTGCTGGCTCAGGCTGGTGCCGCACCGCCAGCACCAGGGCATGGACCGGTAACCCCGGTATAGCCATTTCCGGGCGTCACAGGCCTTGAGAAAGTGCCAGATGTGTTCGATGTTGTTGTCGTCCAGCGTGTAGTAGGACGCCGGATGGCCGTCTTCGTGGTACCACTGCATCCAGTGGCCCATGCGGATGGACTGCCGCGTGATCCGCTCCGCGTACTCGTCCACTCTCGCGCGGCACGCCCGGGAGAACTCCGCCAGGCCGAAGGTCTCGATATCCCGCTTCGAATCGAATCCCAACGCCCGCTCGACCTCGACTTCCACCCAGAGTCCCTGGCAGTCGAACCCGTTCTGCCACCGCTGGTTGAACCCCTTCATGGCCTTGTAGCGGCAGTACATGTCCTTGTACGTCCGACCCCAGGCGTGGTGGACGCCCATGGCGTTGTTGGCGGTAATCGGGCCGTCGATGAAGGACCAGGTGGGGCGATCCGCCAATTGCGCGCGCAACTTGTCGAAAATCCGATGCTCCGCCCACCACGCGAGAATGCGCTTCTCCATGGCGGGGTATTCCATCTTTCCGTCAAAGGGCTTGAACATCTGGCCAGACACTGGTAACTAGATACTCCAAAGGTTAAACGGTTTACGACGCCTCCTGCTGATTTAGCGCCACCCGGCATACGGAATCTTCTGCCTGAAAGAGCATATCGGCCGAACTGGAACGCCGGTCTGAAAATAGGCGGTAAGGGTCTGTTACACAAGGTAATTCTGGCCGGCGGGAGGGTGGATGGTCGGGCCGGCGGCCGGGCTGGAAACAACGATCACCGGGCGGTGATTTCAGTCCTTTCCTTCCATAATCGGGAACCGGTTCAGCTCGTCCCTGCGCATACGCCAGTCGGGCATGTACCGGTCGAGGATGCCCCAGAAGCGACGATTGTGGGAGGGCTCGATCAGGTGGGCCATTTCGTGGACGACCACGTACTCCAGGCATCGCATCGGCTTCTTGGCCAGCTCCAGGCTCAGCCAGATCCGGCCGTTTCGGACACTGCAACTTCCCCAGCGGGTTCTCATCTTCCGGATCCGCCATTCCTTCACCGACACGCCCATGAAGGGTTCCCACGCCGTGATCAGGCGCGGGATGCTCGTCTTCAACCTTTCGCGATACCAGGCGGCGAGCAGGTCCGCCCGCTCGTCCCGGCCGGTACCCGGACGAACGCGCATTTCCAGCGTCGAATCGCCCATGAGCCCGATGTGCGGCGGCCCTTCATGGGTGGTGACGTGCAATACACAGGCAATCCCCTCCACGAAATGGTGCTCTCCCGACGCGAAGACCCGGGCGGATTCCCGCTCCCTTTGGCGCTGTCTTTCCTGTTGCCGCCGGACCCAGGGCATCCGATTCGCCACGGCCTGGCGGATCGAATCGTCTCCGATGCGAAGCGGCGCGGATACCCTCAGGCGTCCGTCGGGCGGACCTACCCTGAGGTACAGGTGCCGGATTCGCTTCCGGTGGACTTCCACCTCGATATCGTCCACGCGCAAACGATATACCTTTGATGTCCTTGCCGCGGCGATAGGTTGCTCGCTTTCGGTCCGAGTCTTCGGCGGCCGGAACCGGTCGTTTCGGACCCGCCGTGAGTGCCCGTGTTCTCCTGACGATTCCGCAATATAGGACGGAAGGCGGACCTGCAAAAGGAGAACAAAGCGTTCCCCCCGACCGACTAACCAGTTTGACTTTGATCATGGCAACCCGTTAATATCCAGATTCACGATGAATCCTCCGAAGTCTGCAGCCGTACGAACCCTTAGCCAGGAAAGGGACGCGATTTGAGCCGCGATAAGCCCAATATCCTGTTCTTCTTTACCGACGACCAGCGCTTCGATACGATAAACGCGCTGGGGAACCCCCTTGTTCACACGCCCGCCATGGACCGGCTGGTCGCCCGGGGCGTTTCCTTAACGCACGCCCATATCCCCGGCGGTACATCGGCCGCCATATGCATGCCCAGTCGGGCCATGCTGCATACCGGCCGCACCCTGTTTCATCTCGACGGCGCCGGCGCGGACATACCGCCGGAGCACACGCTGATGGGGGAATACCTGCGGTCCCACGGCTACCGTACCTGGGGCACGGGTAAATGGCACAACGGCGTCCCGTCCTACGCCCGCAGTTTTTCGGACGGCGCGGAGATCTTCTTCGGGGGCATGGACGACCACTGGAACGTACCGGTCTTCGACTACGACCCGGAGGGGAAGTACGACGGCAAGCTGCTACAATGTCCGGATGCCTTCCACTCGAACAAAGTGAATGTACGGAAGGGGGACCACGTGCACGCCGGGCGGCACTCCAGCGAGATCTTCGCCGACTGCGCCGCCGAGTGGCTGAAGGAATATGATTCCGAAGATCCCTTCTTCATGTACGTCTCGTTCATGGCGCCCCACGATCCCAGGACGATGCCCCGGGAGTTCCTGGAAATGTATGATCCCGAGGACATCCCGCTGCCGCGGAACTTCATGGGCGGTCATCCCTTCGATAACGGCGACCTGAAGGTACGTGACGAAGTCCTGGAGACGTTTCCGCGCGATCCGGCGAGCGTGCGGCGCCACATTGCCGAATACTACGCGATGATTTCCCACCTGGACGCGCAGATGGGGCGGGTCATGCAGGTGCTGGAAGACCGTGGCATGGCGGACGACACCATCGTCGTCTTCGCCGGGGACAACGGCCTGGCGATCGGCCAGCATGGGCTGTTCGGCAAGCAGAACATGTACGAGCACAGCATACGCGTGCCCCTGGTCTTCTCAGGACCAGGCATCCCGCGCGGTGTCCGGCGCAGCGCTTACGCGTACCTGCTCGATATCTTTCCCACCCTGTGCGATCTGACGGGACTGGACACGCCCGGTTCCGTGGAAGGGGTGAGTCTGGCGCCGACGTTCGATGATCCCGCCGCACGCCCGAGAGACACGGTGTTCGCGGCCTACCGCCAGTGGCAGCGCATGGTGAAGGACGACCGGTTCAAACTGATCGAATACGTGGTCGACGGGCGCCGGACGACCCAGCTGTTCGACCTGGAACGCGACCCGCTGGAATGCCGCAATCTGGCCGGCGAAGCCGCTCATGCCGACCGGCTTGCAGGCCTTCGTTCCAGGCTTTTCGACTGGCGGGATGAATGGGGTGACGGGGACAGCGAATGGGGCCGGGCCTTCTGGGGTGGGTACGGCTCGTGAGGAACGGCTTGTGAAGGACGGCTCGTGAGGCATCTCACCCGGCGAATTCGAGGCACGGATGATATGAAGATCGGGCGACGACGTCCGAAAGTCCGAACGCGGCCGCCCGATCGGGTTCCACCTTTCTGATCTTACCTTTCCGTTCTTCAGGCCGCGGCCGCCCGGTTACCTGAGCTTCGGTACAGCGCTTGCCCCATGGCGCCCAGTCCGATGATGACCAGCAGCAGATTGATGACCCAGCCCACATAGGGCAGGCTGACGGCGATCAGGACCAGCACCAGGCCGGCGAGCAAGGGCAGCAGCATCGATCGGATATCGTGCTGTTTCGGCCGCAGGAGCGCGTTGCCCAGGAAATGGGCCACGACGATCTTGGACACGTACAGGCTCAACGCCCAGACGGCGGCAATGACCAGTCCGGCGGGCAGCCCGATGAGCGTCACGGCGAGCACGACCGCCAGGACCGGCGTGGCCGTGACCAGCACGAACCCGAGTCCCGCGGATGTAAGTATGCCATTCAGATTGTCCAGCGGCACGCGCCTGAGCGCGGGAAGGGCCCAGAGCAGCAGCAGACCCGACAGGAACGCCGTGACCAGCCACAGGGCCGTCCACGCGATGGTCCAGACGGACAGTATCCCGTCCTCGTCCGAATCCTGGCCCGGTTCGGGCACTTCCACGTTGGTTTCGCCGGCAACGTTCGCGGCGGAATCCACCTCCAGGCTCTCCTCATCGGGCAGCCCCACGTCGAGATTCCCGCCGATGGCAGCGGAAGATTGTACCGTTGCCAGACGGCCGCCGAAGGTTACGTCCCGCTTCACCTCGCCCGAAATCGTCAGTGTATTACCGAACACCGTGACGTTTCGGCCGACCGAACCGCCTACATGGATGTTTTCCCCGAAGGCGAAGAGGTCTCCTTCGATCGTTGCGTCAGGGCTGGAACGAAGCGACTGCGCGAATCCGTAGACGCTCTGACCGATAGAGTCTCCAATGCGGATGAACTGGCCGAACCCGGCGAATCCGCCACCCGCCCGTCCATCTACCTCGATGGTCCTGCCGAATGAATAGATGTCCCCATGGACCGAACCCGCGATTTCGATTGACTGGGCGAAGACAATCAGGTCTCCCGTCACTTCACCGTCGATCGTGACCACGCGGCCGGAGGCGATGAGGGTATCGTCGATGATTTCTCCGATATTGACCGAGACGCTTTCGCCGGATCGTATTTCGATGGCTTCCGCGGGACGGGCGTGTCCCAGCATCAGCAGCAACCCTCCGAGCACGACCAGCGTGCCGGTCGGTCTCCGCAACAGAAGGTACAGTGTAGCCAGCAGCATGATGAACGCGACAGCCAGGCCTACATCGCTTATCAGTGTAACCATGGTCGTACCTCCATTCTGGTAGTATTCGATGAAATAAGCTCCGGTGCTGAACAGCATGGACAACTGTCCGGAAACGTTCAGTGGATTCAGCCACTCTATGCTCCATGGAAGTTCCAGTCCCATCACCCAGCCAATTCCTAACCGCATCAGAGCCGCGATTCCGATAACGAGCCCCAGCAGCTTCAGTATGTGGATGGGCGAAGGCACGGAAACCGGTGTCGGTTGAGTTTCTCCAAGAAAGGCCTCCGTGTTTCCCACGATTTCGAAGAGAACGTCTCTCTCCCTGCGGAACGCCTGCACGAGGCCCTGGCACCGGGGGCAGTTTTCCAGGTGAGCAGTGAACGCCCGGGCTTCGGAACCGGCCAACTCGCCATCGGCATAGGTCGAGCAGACGATTTCGGATGGACACGCGTCCTGGTGCAATGATTCGTCGGTCATGGTCGGCATAATCCGGTCAACTCCTCTCGCAATCGTCTTCTGGCGCGGTAAATCAGTGTCGCTACCGTGTTCCGGTTCAGATTGAGCGCGTGGCCGATTTCGTCGTAGGTGAACTCGTTGTAATAGGCCAGTACGAGCGGCACGCGGTACCGGTCCGGGAGCGACTGTATTGCCGATCGCACCTGGTCCCCCTTTTCCGCCCGCACCATGATCTCCAGCGTATCCTCGGAAACCTTCGACGGACCGACCTGGTCGGGATCGGCGGATTCATAGAAATTCACCTCGCGGTTACGGCGCCGCAACCGGTCGAGACAGTGGTTGGTCGCCGTCTTGAGCAGCCAGTTAAGGGGCGATTTCGACGCGTCCATGGTGGACCGGTTCCGGTATGCCCGGAGAAAGACTTCCTGGGTCGCGTCCTCGGCTTCGTACACGGACTTCAGTAGATATCTGCAAAGCGCGAGAATCCGCCGGTGATGCGTCCGGTACGTCTCGTCAAATTCGAAACCCGTTGCGCTTTCGCCGCTCGCGGTCGTGTTCACAACCCTACTACGAATGGCGGAACGAGATAGTTTCATTTCCTGTTCCCCGAGCGAGGCCCCAGGCGCGTCATGATCTGTGAAACAGCAGAACGGATGTGGGATGAGTCGTGTCGGCGGCCTGCGGGAGACGCGTGCTAATCACTCGATGGCACAGGTTTCACGGCCACCGCACAGAACTTGAACTCGGGGATTTTGCCGTCGGGGTCCAGGGCATCGTTGGTCAGGATGTTGGCCGCGGCTTCCTTGAAGTGGAAGGGGATGAAGACGTTGCCGTCGGCCACGCGGCCGGAAGCCTTCGCTTTCAGCGTTATGGCGCCCCGGCGAGAGGATACGGACACCGGGTCGCCTTCTTCGACGCCCAGGCGTTCCAGGTCCCCGGGCGTCATCTCGACGAAGGGCTCCGGCGAAATGGCGTCGAGGGCCCGGGCGCGGCGCGTCATGGTGCCTGTGTGCCAGTGCTCCAGGACGCGGCCGGTATTCAGTACGAAGGGGTATGCGTCGTCCGGCAGTTCGTCCGGCGGCGCGAAGGATACGGGCGTGAACCGGCCACGGCCCCGGGGAAAGGCGCCGGTGAACAGCACGGGTTCTTCCAGGGGCCAGACCACGGTTTCCCGTTCCATCGCCTCGTAGGTGATGCCATTGAATATCGGGGTCAGCGCGACGATCTCCTCCCAGACCGATTCCGGTCCGTCGTATGCCCAGCGCGGGCCGCTCCCCCCCTGTTCCATGCGAATCATCCGGTTGGCCAGGTCGATCAGGATGTCCCCGTCCAGGCGGGCCTCGCCAGGCGGATCGATCGCCTGCCTGCCAATCTGCACCATGCGGTTCGTGTTGACGTAGGTGCCCCGCTTCTCCGCCGCGGTGGAGGCGGGCAGAATCACGTCGGCGAACTCCGCGGTCTCCGTCAGGAAGACGTCCTGCACGACGAGGAACGAGAGCCGCTGCAGGGCCTTTCTGACCTTGTTCATGTTCGGGTCCGAAAGGAAGGGATTCTCGCCCATCATGAGCATGCCCGCGATGCTTCCGTCGAGGGCGCCGTGCATGATTTCCACGACCGTCAGTCCGGAGTCCGGATCGAGCGCGGTATCCCATGCCTCCTCGAAACGCTTTCGCACCTGCGGGTCGTCCGCGGACTGGTAGCCGGGATAGAACCTCGGAATCAGTCCCACGTCCGAGGCGCCCTGCACGTTGTTCTGGCCCCGCAGCGGGTGCAGGCCCGTACCCCGTCGGCCGATGTTGCCCGTCATGAGGCAGAGGGAGATCAGTGCCCTCGCATTGTCCGTGCCGTTGACGTGCTGGCTGATGCCCATGCCCCAGAAGATCATCGCGCGCTCCGCCCGGCCGTACTCCAGGGCAATCTCCTCGATTACCGTAGGCGGAACGCCCGTGATCCGGGATGCCATCTCGGGCGTATAGCGTGCCAGGAAGGGTTCCAGGGCCTCGAAGCGTTCGGTGCGGCGCGCGATGAAGTCCCGGTCCTGCAGGCCCTCCCGCAGGATCACGTGCATCAGCCCGTTCAGCAGCGCGATGTCCGTGCCGGGCTTGAACCGCACGTACCGGGTCGCGTGATCGGCAATGGTCGGCCGCCGGGGGTCGAGCACGATCATCCGGACGCCCCGGGCCACGGCCTGTTTCATGTAGGATGCGGCGACGGGGTGGTTGTCTTCCGTGTTGGAACCGATCACGAATATGACATCGGTTTCAAGGACTTCCTGGAAGGCGTTGGAGACCGCGCCGCTGCCGATCGCCTCGGTGAGTGCCGCCACGGAAGAGGCGTGACAGAGGCGCGTGCAGTGGTCGACGTTGTTGGTGCCGAAGACCACCCGGATCAATTTCTGAAACAGAAAGGCCTCTTCATTGGTCACCTTGGCCGAACCGAAACCCGCCAGCGCGCCCGGACCCAGCGAGTTTTTGATCTCCAGCAGCCTGCGCGCCGCCAGGTCCAGCGCTTCGTCCCATTCGGCCTCGCGGAACACCTCCCGTATGCGGTCGTTCCATTCCGGTGAACGGAGCGAACGGCGGAAGTCCCGGTAGTCCTTGAAGTCCGCCGACAGCGGCTCTTTCGGATAGGCGTCTTCCCGGCGGACGAGGGGCCTGGTGAGCCGCTGGGGATGGTGCGTGTAGTCGTAACCGTACCGCCCCTTGACGCACAGCCGGCCCTCGGTGTGGGTATCGTCCCTGCCGGTGACGCCCTCGATTCGTCCGTTGCGCACGTGGTACGAGATCCCGCAGCCCACGCCGCAATAGGGGCAGATGGAATCGACCCGCCGCGAATTCTGCTCGGTTTCTTCGGGGTTTTTAGACGCGGCGTCGGGGTCGGTCCCAAGGGTATCGGACCCGTTCGCCGCGGCGTCGGAATCTATCGCCACAGAATCGGACCCGTTCGCCACGGAATCGACCAGGCGCTTGTCGGTGAGGGCGCCCGTGGGACAGGTGGCCACGCATTCACCGCAGGAGACGCAGGAAGACCCGCCCAGAGGCAGGCCGTTGTCGAAGGCGATACGCGTATCGCAACCCTTGCCCGCTCGACCGATGACGTCGTTCACCTGCACGTCGTCGCATGCGCGGATACACCGGTCGCACAGGATGCACGCGTTCAGCTCCACCGCGATGACGGGAGAGGACAGATCGGGCCGTATGGGCGGGTTGGCGCATGTGGCGGCGTTCGAGGATGCGGCGGCGAACCGCGACGGATCGGATCGAAGTTGAACACCCAGGCGTGCGAGTTCATCCTGTTCGGCGGGCTTTCGGCGGACTTCGGCATGCGGCTGCCCGGCCTCCATCAGTTCCACAAGGGTCCGGCGCGCCCTGCGCACCCGGTCCGTATCCGTGCGCACGGCCATGCCTTCTTCGACCTGCCGGATGCAGGCCGCCGGCAATATACGGGCGTTTTCCACGTCGACTACGCAGACGCGGCACACGGCAACCGGCTCCAGTTTGGGATCGTGGCAAAGGGTGGGGATGTCGATACCGGCGGAGCGCGCCGCTTCCCAGATCGTGGCGCCGGCCGACGCGGTCAGGCTTCTGCCGTCGATGGTCAGCGTGACGGTGCGGTTATTCATCCGGACTGCCCCCGGTTTTCTCCCCATGGCCCACTGGTTGACAGCCGCGCGATGCGAAGGCGGAGGGGAAATGCCGGAGCACCGAGGTAAGGGGCAGTGCGGCGGCCTGACCCAGGCCGCAGATCGAGGTGAGTTCCATCGTCTCGGCGACGTCCGCCACGGGTTCCAGCGCATCGGGCCGGGCGTCTCCCTCCAGGATCGTGTCCAGCAACCGGACCAGGTGCGCCGTGCCCGTCCGGCAGGGCACGCACTTTCCGCAGGACTCGTTGCGGAAGAATGTCACCGCGTTCCGGGCCATATCCACCATGTCCGTTCCTTCGGCCAGTACGATGACCGCCCCGGAACCCAGCATGGAACCGGCATCGGCGAGCGGTTTGAAATCCAGGGGGATATCCGCCATGGACGCCGGCAGGAAACCCGATGACGTTCCCCCCGGAGAGAAGGCCATGAGTTCGCGTCCCCCGGCAATACCGCCCCCGTAGTCCCGGATGAGATCGCAGACCCTGGTTCCGAGTGGTATCTCGTATACGCCGGGCCGGTTGACGTGGCCGCTCAGGGCGATGTACTTGCGTCCAACGGCGCCGTTTACCCCCTGGGACCGGAACCAGCCGGTGCCGCGCCGAAGGATAGCGGGCACCCACGCAAAGGTCTCGACATTGTTTATCAGCGTGGGCTGTCCGTGAAGCCCGTGCGTGCCGGGAAACGGCGGCTTGTTGCGGGGCTCGGCCCTTTTCCCTTCCATCGCTTCGAGCAGGGCCGTCTCCTCGCCGCAGATGTACCCTCCCGGACTGTCGAAGATCTCGAGGTGAAACGAATGCGCCGAATCCAGCAGGCCGTCTCCCAGGTAGCCGGCCGAATAGAACGCCTTGATCGTCTGCTCGAGCACTTCGCGCTCACGGTCGTATTCGTGGCGCAGGAACAGGAATCCCCGATCGGCCCCTACGGCGAGACCGCCCAGGATCAGGCCCTCGACAACGAGATGGGGGTAATGGTATAGGATCTCGCGGTCCTTGAACGTGCCAGGTTCGCTCTCATCCGCGTTGCAGATCGCGTACTTGACGCCGGACGCCGTCTTTCGTACGAGTTCCCACTTGACGCCGGTCTGGAATCCCGCCCCGCCCATGCCGCGCAGCCCACTGTCCTTGATGGTCTGCACCAGGCCTTCTGCGTCTCCGCGCGAGACCCAATGTTTCAGGGATTCCGCGGCCATCGGGTGATCATAGGGATCGATGCATCCCGGATTGACCGCTCGCCGGACGGGCTGGCGGGCGATCTTCCCGTCGGCGGCCAGGCGGGAAACATACCGGCCGAGTCGCTCCCCGGTCATGGACAGATAGCTGCGGCCGTTGATCGAGACCGCCGGCGCGCCGTCGCACTGGCCGAGACAGGAAACCGCGGAGACCTCCCACTGGTCCAGGCCGGCATTGCGCACGGATTCCCGCAGGGTCTCCAGCACGTCGCAGGCCCCGTGGAGATGGCAAGAAAGATCGGTACAAACGCGCAGGTCGGCCGAGGGAGGCGGTTCCAGCCTGAAATGAGGATAAAAGCTGGCCACGCCATGGATCTCGTAAAGCGGAATGCCCTTGCGTTCGGACAGGGATTTCAATTCCTCTTCGGGCAGAAATCCGTGACGCGCCTGTATTGCTCTCAGATCATCGATCAACATGAACCGGGTCCGGATAAGAAACGGTTACTGGCTGAGCTGGTGTATCGAGGTCTTCCAGCGCGGGCCGTCGATATCGACGATGCGGAAGGCCGCGGGCTCGTCCGTCGCGATGACGCGGGAGCCGTCCGGCCTGATCACGGGGTCCTTCCGAAACTGCAGGCCCACACTCGGCGCCGTCAGGACCGTGGCGCAGCCCAGGTCCATGCGGAAGTCATGGTGCACGTGGCCGCACAGAATCAGACGCAACGCGGCCGCGGCCCCGCAGATGTGCAGAAATCGCTCGTTATCCAACAGGATCAGTTCATCCATCCAGGCAACGCCGACAGGTACGGGCGGGTGATGCATGCAGATGACCGATGGCAGGCCGGTAGCAAGCTCTTGCTCCATCCAGTCCAGCTGGTCGTCGTCCAGCCTTCCCGAAACCTCGCCCTCGTCCTGGGTGTCGAGCACTATAATCCGGTAGCCCGACCGGTTCAGGGAATAGTAATAGGGGGCCGAATCCGCCCCGGTCTCTTCCAGCATGATCATCCGGAAGACCGGCCTGTAGTCGTGGTTGCCCAGGGCCATGTGACAGGGAAAACGAAGACGGGTGAGGATGTCCTTTAAGGCCCGGTAGGATGCTTCGGTTCCGTCGTTGCTCTGGTCGCCCGTCATCACGACGAGATCGGGTGAGGGGCTCAACCGGTTGACGGCGTTCACGGCGGCCCGAAACCGTTCCAGGGTATCCTGTCCGTGCACGGGCTGTTGTTCCGCGGGAACGATGTGGGGATCGGAAAGTTGGACGATGCGCATGGATCAGCTTTTCCAGTCCTTTACCAGTTGCAGCAACAGGCGCACCCCCACTCCCGTGGCTCCTTTCGGGCAATATGGCTTGCCCGCATCCGTATATGCGGTCCCCGCGATGTCCAGATGTACCCAGGGACGTTCGATGAACTTCGCCAGGAACGCGCCCGCGGTCAGTGCGCCGGCCCACCGTCCCCCGGTGTTCTTCACGTCGGCGATATGGCTCTTGATCTGGTCGTGGTATTCCTTCCACAGCGGAAGCGGCCAGACCCGTTCTCCCGCGGCCTCTCCGGCGGACTGTACCCGGTCCTGCAACCCGTCGTCGTTGCCCATCATCCCGGTCGCGGCATAACCGAGGGCGACGACGCACGCCCCCGTCAACGTGGCCAGGTCGATCACCGCGGCCGGGCTGTACCGATCCGCGTACTCCAGGGCGTCGGCGAGTACGAGGCGCCCTTCGGCGTCTGTGTTGATCACTTCGATCGTCTTGCCCGTGCGGGTCGTTATGATGTCGCCGGGTTTCAGCGCCCTGCCGTCCGGGAGGTTTTCGGTGGCCGGAACGAGTCCCACCACGTGCAGGGAAGGTTTCGACAGGGCGATGGACCGCATCGCGCCGATCACGGCGGCCGCACCGGACATGTCGTGCTTCATTTCCTCCATGCCGCCGCTCGATTTGATGGATATACCTCCGCTGTCGAAGGTGATGCCCTTGCCGATGAATACGAGCGTATCCGTCCCGTCGGACGCTTCACCATGTTCCAGCACGATAAAGCGAGGCGGCTCCTCGCTGCCCGCGTTGACGGCGAGCAGGGCGCCCATGCGCTCCTTTGCGATGTCCTTCCGCGTCAGGACGCGGCAATTCAGTCCAGTTTCCCCGGCCATCTTCCGGGCGGCGGCGGCCAGCTTGCGCGGGGTCATCGCATTGCCGGGCGCGTTGGAAAGATCCCGTGCCATGGTCGTTCCCTCGGCGCTTATCTGGCCGGCTTCGATCCCGTCCCTGATTTCATAGGCCTGCGCCCGTTGCGGCGTCACGACGGCCACCGAATCGAGCCCGGGTCGATCTTCATCGCCGGATTTGAAGTCTTCGTACCGGTATGCGCCAAGCAACAGGCCTTCCACCGTGGCCTGCGCGCAATCCCGAAGATCGAATACCGGTGCGCCGGGTGCGTCCGGTCCATTCGGTCCATCCGGTCCGCCCGGTCCGCCCGATCCGTCCGGCCCGTCCGGTCCGTGCACGACTATGGACAGTTCGGATACCCCGAGTTTCAGCGCCCTTCTGACGGCTACGCCGGATGCGCGCCGTGCCGTTTCAAGGGAGAATTCATCGCGCGATCCGAGTCCCACGAGGATAATACGGCCCGGCGGCGCCTGGCCGAGCGGATACAGCACCGCGACTTCCTGGTCTCCGCCCTTGAAATCTCCCAGTGCCAGCACGTCGCGCAGATACCGGTGCAAGGCGGATTCAATGACCGCGGCGTCGCTCTCCTCGAGCCGTTCCTCCTTGAACAGCCCAATAATCACAGTAGTGTCGGCTTCCGATCCGATCCGTCCGATTTTCACGTCTATTTGCATGCGCTTCTGTCCGTATTGGAGCGTTCCGTGGTCCCGTGCCGCAAATCGGGATACCAGTCCGAGTGCACTGCCGTCCAGTGAAGGGGATTCATGAGATCAATGATGGCATCCGCAGGCTGGTCCACATGGCGCGGAGGGAACGGGTGCCGGGGTTGCCTCGGCGTCTTTTGCCGATACCGCCGTTGCGAAAGTGGAGAACTTCTTGACCACGTCGTCAGCTGAGCACGTGGGACAGGAAATGCTTTCCGATGCGGCCGCGTTCATTACGAGCATTTCGAAATCCAAGTCACAAAGGGTGCAGTGGTATTCAAAGACTGGCATGGCAGGATACGCTCCTGTTGGGGTTGCGGCGCCGGGCCGGAGCCCGTTCGCGTTTGATCCGGTTACGCTCCGTCAGATGCGGCTTGCTGAACGTTCACTTCTTCCTCGTGCTTCAGGCGGTAGGCCCGGTCGAGCAGTTCCACCGGGTGAAGCACCTCGATCTCACCGCCGTCCCGGTTTATGCCGTGCCGGATCTGCAGGATGCAGCCGGGATTGCCGGTGGCCACTACGTCGGGCGCAGCCTGCCTGACGTGGTTCATCTTGCGCGCGAGCAGCCGGTCCGCCATGGCGGGATGGGTAATGTTATAAATGCCGGCGCTGCCGCAGCACCAGTCCGATTCTTCCAGTTCGACGAGCTCGAGGCCGGGAATCAGGCTCAGCAGGTCCCGGGGCTCTTCGCGGACGCGCTGTCCGTGGGCGAGGTGGCAGGCATCGTGATAGGCGACCCGTGCCCGGACCGGTCCCATGTCCTCCTTGACGGGTATCCCTGCGAGAAACTCGTGAACGTCTTTGACCTTGTCCGCAAAGACGCGGGCACGGTCGTGGTAGTCCGGATCCGCGGCCAGCAGGTCGCCGTACTCCTTCAACTGCGCGCCGCATCCCGCGGCGTTGATGATGACGGCATCCACTTCCGCCCGCTCGAAAGCATCGATGTTCCTGCGGGCCAGTGATTCGGCCACCACGCGCTCGCCGCTGTGTACCTGCAGCGCGCCGCAGCAGGTCTGGGCCTCGGGAAGGACCACGTCGCACCCGTTTTCGTTCAACACGCGGACCGTAGCGGTATTTACGTGGGTGAACATCTCGTTCATCACGCATCCCGTAACCAGCCCCACCCGGTAGGCCGCCGTCTCCCGTGCAGGAGAGAACGGCCGTAGCTCCGCCTTCATCGAAGCGCTGGGCATGTCAGGCATCATGGCCTCCATGCCGCTCAGGCGGGAAGGTAGCCATTTCGTCAGGCCCAGATTGCGCGCGAGTTTTTGTATGCCAAGCGCCTGGTACCAGCGTAAAGGCAGGAAAACCACGGAGAGCAGGAATCGGGACGGCAGCAGACGCTCGAACACCAGGTTCCGGAAAAGCCGGCCGAGCAAGGGCCGCGGCCGCTTCTCGACGATCTCCGCCCGGGCTGCTTCCACGAGGCTGCCGTAGTGGACACCCGCGGGACAGGCCGTTTCGCAGGCCCGGCAGTCCAGGCACCCGCTTATGTGCGTCTCGAAGTGATCCGTCAGTTCGATACGCCCGTCCGCGTAGGCCCGCATCAGGTGGATGCGGCCGCGGGGGGAGTCCATTTCCACACCGAGTTCGGTATAGGTCGGACAGGCGGGAAGACACAGTCCGCAGTGCACGCAATCCAGAAACTTGTCGTATTCGTGTACCAGTCTGTTCTGCGTGCTCATGCTATGCGGATTCCGTTCTTGCGCGGGAGGGTGCACCGGCCGGCCTATTTGGAAGGATGCATCGGCCGGTCTATTCGCATCGGTCGGCCTTTTCGGCCGGGTGATGATCGTAGTATAACTATAGTTTAACCGTATATTGTCAAGCAGTTTATGGCCATTCCGCAATGTGAAATAACCCTTCCAAAATCCTCCGTTCGATTTACCTTCTCATGATACGCGCGCTGTTGCGCTTCAGCGTGTCGACGCTCGTTGACGCTCCCACTCTTGTTGCGCGACCAGGGAACATCCATTACGTAAAACCGTCTTTATTAAAAACTACGAGTCGACAGGAAGGAGCCGATTGCATGTCCGCGTTCGAAGGTATTCTGCCCGCTATCATCACCCCGATGCACAGCGACGGCAGTTTCAATGAAGAGGCGTTCCGCCGGGTCATGGAATTCAATATCGAGGCCGGTGTCCACGGATTCTGGATCGCGGGCGGGACGGGGGAAAGCATCCTGCTCAGCGACGAGGAGAACATGCGGATCGCTACGGCGTCCGCGGACCAGTCCCGGGGCCGGGTAAACAATATCATGCATGTCGGCGCCGCGACCACGGAAAGGGCGGCCCGGCTGGCCGAACATGCCGCGGGCGCCGGGGTGGAGGCCATCTGCTGCGTGCCGCCTTTCTTCTATGGCCGGACCGACGAAGCCATCGCCGAACACTACCGCGTCGTAGCGGCCGCGGCGGACCTTCCCCTGTTCGTCTACAACCTGCCCCAGTCCACGGGCGTGGAGATCACACCTGCACTGATGAAGAAGATCCAGGATAAGGTGCCGCAACTGACCGGACTCAAGCACTCGTCGCAGGTTTTTGCCAACGTGCGCAGCTTCTCGGCCATGGGGCTGAATTGCCTGGTAGGCAACCACCAGTTAATGCTCCCGGCCCTGACGATCGGCGCTACGGGCTGTGTGGACGGACCGCCGGTTATAGCGCCGGAATACTGGGTGGAAATCTGGAAGGCCTACCGTGCGGGGGATCTCGTACGGGCCCAATCCGCGCAGGACCGCGCCAGCGGGGTGTGGGTCTCTCTGGGCGCGTGCGGCGGCGAGTTCCATTCGGTAGCCAAGGCGGCCCTCAGCGAGCGGTTGGGCATCGAATGCGGGACGGCGCGACCGCCGGGAAGACCCTTGTCGATGAAACAACGGGAAGCACTGCGCGGGACCGTGGCCGAACTCGGTCTCGTGTAACGGACCGTCATTTCGATAGTCGCCTGACGATGTCGTCGCCCACTTCCACGGTACTCGACCCGCCCCCGATGTCGGGCGTGCGAACCCGCCCTTCGGCGAGGTTCTCCGATACCGCTTCGCGAATGGCCGCTCCGGCCCTTTCGTCACCCAGAAACTCGACCATCATGGCCGCCGCGAGGATCGTGGCTATGGGATTGACCTGGCGCTTTCCGATGAGTTCGAAGGCTGACCCGTGGACCGGCTCGAACATGGAGGGATGAATCCGTTCGGGGTTCAGGTTCGCGCTGGGCGCAAGCCCCATACTGCCCACGGTGATCGCCGAAATATCGGTCAGGATGTCGCCGAAGAGGTTCGAGGCCACCACGACGTCAAAATCCTGGGGCCGGCGCACGAAGTCCATGGCCGCCGCGTCGATGAGAAGGGATTCGGTCTCGACGTCTCCGTACTCCGCCTTCACGCTGTCGAATACCTCGTCCCAGAAAACCATGCCATGGCCCTGGGCGTTCGACTTCGTGATGGACGTGACCTTGCGCCGGCCGTCACGGCGCCGCGCTTCCTCGAAGGCGTAGTGGATGATGCGCTCGGTGCCGTGCCGCGTGAAGACTGAGGTCTGAACCGCGACCTCCTGGTCGGTCCGTTGATACACCCGCCCTCCGATATCGGCGTATTCCCCTTCGGTATTCTCCCGGATGACCACCAGGTCGATGTCGCCGGCCCCCTTTCCCGCCAGGGGAGACTGCACGCCCGCGTACAGGTAGGCGGGCCGGACGCAGGCATACTGGTCGAATCTGCGCCGAATCGGGAGAATCAGGTTGTTCAGGGTGATGTGGTCCTGCACCTCCTCGTCGCCGACCGCGCCGAAGAAAATGGCGTCGAAGGTCGCGAGCCGTTCCAGCCCGCCCTCGGGAATGAACCTTCCCGTCCGCTTGTAGCGATCGGAACTCCAGTCGAAACGGGTGAAACGAAAGGCCGGGGCCCCCAGAGCTTCGAGCGCCTTGATGCCTTCCTCGATGACTTCGGGACCGACGCCGTCTCCGCCGATCACGGCGATTTCATAATTGGGCATGTTAGAATGAACCGATGTGCCTTTCCAGGGTTAGTCGTCAGGGAAGCGTGGATCAGGGGGATTTCACTCAGGTCGAGGCAGCAAGGCATGTGCGCTGTTCAGGAGTCGACGCCTCCGGCGGAACATTCTTCGCAAATCCACGCGGCGCGGGTCATCCCGCCCGCGGGGATCTCCGTCTCGTAGTCCTGTAAAACCGGCACCCGGGTCCTGCCGCAGAAGTCGCATTTGCCGGTCAGCTTTGGATGCCTGCCAGCCGGCTTTTCCTCACGGATCCGGGACACCATGTCTTCATTGAGAAACGGTTTGGCGAACTGCCGCGCGAATCCGAGCACCTGACGGTCCGTTTCGGTATCCAGCGCACGGCGGACGATGGGTTCGAAGGCCGGATCGGTGGGACAGCCTCCGTCCTCCAGCGTATGCCATGCCCGCCGGCGGACCCGGGCGTCTTCATCCTCCATCATCCGGTAAAGCGCCTTCCAGACTTCCTCGTTTCGGTGACGGACGTGGCACGGACACATGTAGGTCGCGGCAACGATACGGTCTTCGGGATCTCCGCTTTCGGACAGGCGCAGGAGTTCCGCGATGTCTTCACGGCTCACGCGTTCCTCGCCCGGCTTCCGCCAGGCCTTCTGGTGACGGTTGAGTCCGCTGTTCCGTCTGCCCATCGCTTTGTCCTGGTCAGAGTTGCTGCACGGGATTGGAGAGCACGCCGATCTGGGGAGAGGCGATCATCACGATGTCGTCCTCTCGCAGTCCCAGATCGTTCGGCACGATGATGCCCGTGCCCGTGGAAACGACCGTACCCGCGGGGATCAGGTTGTCCCGGTAGAGGTACTCGTTCAACTCCTCGAAACTGCGCGCCAGCTGCGAAGTGTTGGCCTCTCCCTCGAACACGACGGCGTCGTCCCGCAGAATCCGGCAATGAATGTCGATATCGTAGGGATCGTCGATCTCGTCCGCGGTGACCAGCGCGGGTCCGAGCGCGCAACAGCCCTGGTAGATCTTGGACTGGTTGAGGTAGAGCGGATTCGCCTTCTCGATATCCCAGGCCGAAACGTCGTTGCACAGGGTGTAGCCGACGATTTCGCCTTCATCGCCCAGCACGTAGGCCAGTTCGGGCTCGGTGGCGGTGAAGTTCGAGTCGCCGCGCACGCAAATGGGCGCGTTGGGTCCGGAACAACGGGACGCGGTGGCCTTGAAGAAGGATTCGGGCCGGTCGGACTGGTATACCTGGTCATAAATGGTCTGCTGGGCGTCGTCGTCCCTGAATTCGGCGCTCCGCTTGTAGGTCACGCCAAAGCCCCACACCTCGGGCGAGAAGATCGGTACCATCAGGTGCGGGACGCCCACGTCCGGCGTAACGTCGAGCGATTCGTAGGTAAACCCGGTCAATTGGCCGTCGTAGTCGTTCATGGCGCGTTCGACGAGCTCGGAAAGCGAGAGACGAGCCGTTCCGGATACGTACAGGAGGTCGTTGACGGTCTCCACCTCCGGCATGACCTCTGAAAGGTCGATGACCTGGTCGTCCTGGAAGATGCCCACGCCGGACTCCTGGCCGGGTTCGTAGAATTGAACCAGTTTCATTCGAGATTCCCCGTATTCAAGGAGTGTTTTACCGGATTCATAGATGAAAAAAGCACAGGTAAAGATAGGATTCCAGCGCCTTGTGTAAAGGGAAATCTGTCCCGCGTCCGGGGGTGTCGTTTGCGGTTAGTGCTTGATCGCAGGCCTGGCGAACATTACCATTGGAAGAGCTTTTTTGTTGAAGTGGGAAATGCTGTATGGTGTATACTATTCCGTTTGCAGTGTCGTATCTACAGTTGGTCGTAAACCACAACCCAGAAAGCACGCCGAGTGTCCTTTTTACTCCGGACCGCCGCCGTTCTGATCATGCTGACCTTCGTGCTTGGCGTGATTCTGCCCACGGCCCGCGGGCAACGCACCCCCGATTTTCAACGCACCCCCGATTCTCCCGTTACGAGTTGGCAGAAGCTTGAGACGCGGATGACCGACAACTGCGCCCTGTGCCACCAGCGTCTGGGTGAACCCCTCGCCAGGCAGGTCGCCGAGTGGCAGGGCAGCATACATGCCTGGCGCGGCGTCTTCTGCGACACGTGCCACGGGGGCGATCCCACCAGCACCATACTCACCGTGGCCATGGGCGAGCAGAACGGGTTCATGGACGCACCGCTGCCCGAAGCCATCCCGGAAGACTGCGGACGCTGCCACCCCGAGGCCCTGGAGAGCTTCTGGGAAAGTGCCCACGGGGATCTGTTCGAAGCCAATGACTTCGAACCCGAATGCGTCACCTGCCACAACAGCCACGACGTGACGGAAGTGCACATCGACATGGTGTCCATCACCGCGCCCTGCGGCGAATGCCACGACCAGGACTACATCGACGAGGTCCGCAATCCCCTGATCGACACGGACGGGAGAATCGAAAGGCTCTACGAAGAGATCCTGGCCATGCCCGGCGACAACCCCAATGTGCCTTATCTCCGCAACCGTCTCGTCCGCGTCCGCAAGGAGTTCCGCGGCCTGGCGCACTACCTGGCCACCAACACCATCGTCACCAAGCGGCAAGCCATCGACCGGGAACTCGACTACATCGAATTCATGCTGCATTTCGATGACAGCACGGTCGAAGGCAAGTAGCCGGAAGACCGTGTTCAGCCCCTCGGTTTCCCCCGAAGTTTCCCCCAAAACCGCCACACCGGATTTTCGCTTTTCCAGGGTTATTTCTGTTGACTTTCCCCGTGGTCGCCGCTAATTTTGACTGGCTTTGCCCGAGACGATTGCCGAGGTAGCTCAGGCGGTAGAGCAGTGGACTGAAAATCCATGTGTCGACAGTTCGACTCTGTCCCTCGGCATTTTCCAGAATACAACGAATATCCCGCTTCGAAACGGGCCTACTGGCTGGCGTGGCCCGCACCGGCATGGCCCGCGCCGGTGAGCCCCGTCCAGACCTGGACCGCGCCGGCGTGGTTCGTACTGGCCGGGTCCACAGACCACATCATCCAGCGTGCCGTACCCGGTGCGCTCCCCTGGCGGGACCGGCAAACCCCAGTTGCCACGCTCGCAAGCCCCGGATCCTGTTTCCACTGCAACCTTTCTTGAGCCGAACGAGTCGAAACGATCGACATCAGTCCGCATTAACGGCCGATCGAGTCGAAACGATCGACATCAGTCCGTATGAACGGCCGATCAAGCACGTCGAATGCGTACCGAAGCCGCGCTAACGCGCCGATTCACCCGAGTTCCCGCTCGAGACAGGATACCACGCGATCATGTTCCGCAACTACCTCACGATTGCCTATCGTAACGCCCTGCGCCACAAAGGATACGCCTTAATCAACGTCATGGGCCTCGCGGTCGGGATGACCTGTTGCATCCTGATCCTGCTATACGTCCAAAACGAACTCGGTTATGACCGGTACGCGTCCCGGCACGACCGCATCTACCGGCTCACCATGGCGATCGAGACGCCGGACAGGGCGGAAACCCGCACCGCGCGAAGTCCGACGGCCTGGGGGTGGATGCTGACCGACGCCTTCCCCGAAGTCGAAGGATTCACTCGCATCAAGGCGCCGCTGGTCTCCTGGCAGGTCACGTACGTGGAAGGCAACAGACGGTTCAATGAACCCGGTTTCTACTTCGCGGATCCCGGCATCCTGGATCTGTTCGACTTCAACCTGGTGCGCGGCGACGCGAACACGGCCCTGAACGCCCCCAATACGGTGGTCATGACCGAATCCACGGCGGCCAGGTACTTCGGAGACGAGGATGCCCTGGGCAAGGTGATCCGGATCGACAACACGTACGACCTGACCGTTACTGGCGTTATGGAGGACGTGCCGCGCAATTCCCATATGACCTTCGGCTTCCTGGGATCCTTCGAAACCCTGAACGTCAACCCCATCTACGGGGGAACGGATTACGGCAGGAATACGCAGAACTTCGGTCCGGACCTGTATACCTACCTTCTACTCGCCGAAGGTATCCCGCCCGAATCCCTCGATCCGAAACTGGCGGAGTTCATCGAATCGCGCTACGGACCGGCCCTGAACCAGTTCAACGCGCAGATCGAAGCCGAACTCCAACCGCTGACCAGCATACATTTGCATTCGAATCTAGACGGGGAACTCGGCGCTAACAGCGATATCGCCTACATCTACATCTTCTCGGCCGTTGCGTTCTTTCTCCTGTTGATCGCCTGCATCAACTTCATGAACCTGGCGACGGCCCGATCTGCCGGCCGCGCCCGGGAAGTCGGCATCCGCAAGGTGCTGGGGGCGTTCCGCGTTCAGTTGATCGGCCAGTTCATGGGCGAATCCACGATCATGGCGGTAATTTCACTGTTCCTTGCCGTGGGTCTGGTCTACGCGTTTCTTCCCGCGTTCAACGCCCTGGCCGGCAAGGTCCTGGTCTTTGCCTTCGACGATATGAGCATGGCATTCGGCCTGATCGGCATCGTGGTACTGGCCGGTGCGCTGGCCGGAAGCTACCCGGCGCTGTTCCTGTCGTCGTTCCAACCCGTCTCCGTGCTGAAGGGCTCCTCCAGGGCGGGTACGGTGAACACGAACCTGCGGAAGATACTGGTCGTGCTGCAATTCGTGATCTCCGTCGTGTTCATCATCGGCACGGGCGCGGTAGCGGACCAGATGCGGTTCGTGCAGGACAAACACCTGGGATTCGACAAAGAACAACTGGTGGTCATGCCGCTCGGAGATCCCAGACAGCGCCTGATATACAATGCCTACAAGGATCAAATCAGCAGTTATCCCAACGTATTGGGCGTTACGGTGGCAAACGAAATGCCGGGCGGCCTGGTGAACGACATCCTCTTCACGCCGGACGGCGCGCCGGAAGAGGAACTGGTCCGCATCAACAACATGTGGATCGATCACGATTTCATCCGCACGATGAACATCGAACTCACGGCGGGACGCGATTTTTCCAGATCCTTCCCCACGGATACGCTGCAGGCGTTCGTGATCAACGAGGCCGCCGTGAAATGGCTGGGTTGGGAAGGCGCTCCGCTCGACAAGAAAATCCGCCTGGGGAACTTCAAGGACGGCCGGGTCATCGGCGTCGTGCGGGACTTCCACGTGCGGTCGCTGCACAGCGGCATCGAACCGATGATGCTGCAGCTGGCGCCCGGCCCGGATCCGCTCCACTATCTCGCGATCAGGATCGCGCCGGATGACGTGGCCGAAACGATGGGATTCCTGGAAAACAGCTGGCGCGAGATCTATCCGGACGATTCGTTCACGTATTCGTTTCTCGACGAGGACTTCAACCGGCTGTACCAGAATGAAGTACGGCAGGGAAGCATCTTCCGCAGCTTTTCCTTACTGGCCGTCTTCATCGCGTGCCTGGGTCTGCTGGGACTCGCTTCCTTCACGGCGGAACAGCGAACCCGGGAAATCGGGGTGCGGAAAGTGCTGGGGGCATCCGCGTCCGGCATCGTCGCGCTGCTTTCGAAAGAATACGTCCGGCTGGTCGTATATGCCAACCTCATTGCCTGGCCCATCGCTTACTTCGTGATGAACGACTGGCTCGACGGCTTCGCGTACCGTACGGACCTTTCTCCCTGGATATTCGTGCTCGCCGCGGCACTGGCCATCGCCGTTACCATGCTTACCGTAAGCTACAGAGCCGTCAGCGTCGCCCATACCGATCCCGTGGACGCCCTGCAGCACGAGTGAACCGTGGACGCCCTGCAGCACGAGTGAACTGTCTGCGCCCCTGCGTCAATTTCAGGTTTGACGACCTCCCCGTTCGAATGTAGATTCCTTCGACCATGCGCTGGCCCTGCCGAGGCCCTGCCGAGCCCTACCGAGGCCCTGCCGAGGCCCTGCCAACGTGGCGCCCAGACTGGCGTTCAGGCAAGCACTATGGCAAGCGCTCCGGTATCAGGATCGCCCCAGGGCCTGTGCCTTCGGATCACCATGCGAACATGACGTCGCGCATCGCGGTACATCGCGCGAGCATGCCAAGCCGACCGGGAAAGACAGCGCTGATCGTGGCTACGAAAACCTATGATTCGCTGCCTTACACCGAACCGAACCACCTCGTCCGGGATTTCGCCAGCCGCGGCATCGTCGCCCTGCCGCCTGAAAGCCTCGGCATCCCCGAAGAGATCCACCAACGCATATACACGCTGGAGAAGCAGGCCTACCTGGCAAGAAAACCGGTGACGCCAGGCGGCATACCTGAAGTCCTTGAAGTCATCAATGCGCCGGGTGTCGTCGATGCCTGCAACCGGATCGTGGGCCGGAACTGGGCCATAGTCCCCTTTACTCACAATGCCTCCTTCGCGAGCGGCGCCCGGGACCAGCACTGGCACAAGGACGACAACGGCCCGTACAACGGCCGCAAGCAGCGCCATCACCAGGCTGTACAGATCGAGATGCTCTACTATCCCCAGGACGTGACCGAAGTCATGGGCCCTACGGCCACCGTTCCCTACTCGCACTACTGGACGTTCAACCACGAAGAAAACCACGACAATTTCGCGGGTGCCGACCACCTCGATTTCGAATATCAGATCAGCGGGATGGAGGGTGTCCCGGTGAGCGGTCCCGATTCCAAATACGACTGGGAGGACGTCGTTCACCGGCGCACGGCCCACGACGTCCGGATGCGGGAAGCCGTGTCGAACACGGGATGGCCCCTCGTGAAACCCCTCGAGGCGGCGCCGCTGCGGGCGGGAAGCGTGCTGCTTTATTCACACAACACGTTCCACAGGGGGAACCACCGGAGAGACGACTGGCGCCTGTGGGACGCCCATCCCCGTTTCATGTGGCGTTTCTGGATCTATCGGACGACGGAACCGGACGGCGATGACCGCGATGAGCCCGGCGAAATTGCCTGGCGCGATATCGGCGTAGATCCCCTGACCGCGGTCGATCTGCGGGAGGCGAACGACGACACGACCGTGGTCTGGAGACACCATGATCACTGGATGCGGACGGGGCGGACGCCGCCACCGCGACCCGAAGCCCGTGCACTGCC
Organism: Gemmatimonadota bacterium; assembly: GCA_009838645.1. Classification (NCBI taxonomy): domain Bacteria; kingdom Pseudomonadati; phylum Gemmatimonadota; species Gemmatimonadota bacterium. The sequence continues at coordinate 409,347 of VXRC01000049.1, forward strand.
CCAAGCGGGACGCGAAGCGGAGGCCGCTGAACTGTACGAACAGCTGCACGCCATGGGCGACGAAGCGGAGCCCCAGCGTATCGGCGCGGCCTACCGACTGGCCTCGATCGGAGACGACGCACTGGCCGTCCAGCACCTCGGCGCAGCGCTCTACAGCCACCGGGAGAGTGTCCGCCGCGCCGCAACCTACGGCCTGATCGCCGTCGGGGAGCAGGCCACGAAGACCTTCGTCGAAGCGACGAAGTCGCCGGTCAAATGGGTCAGGAAGGCCGGTGTGTACGGATTAGGCGACTGTGCCCCACTCACCGGCGAAGTACTGGCAGCCGCCGCTTCGCTGCTGCATCACGACCCTTCCGTGTACGTTCGTGCCGTCGCCGCGGGAACGATGGGCTGCCTGGGTCGCCGCGCCGCCGGGACGGGCGTTGGACGGTCCCTGGCGCCCCGGTGCCTCGAAGCGCTGGTCCGCAGTCTCGAACGGGAAGAAAACCGGTTGAGCATGGACCTGGCCCAGCAGCGGAGCATCAAGTTCGCACGGCCCACCGACGAGTGCGACGTCTGCGAAGGCAACGGCGTCGACATGGGCCTCGAGCGATTCGAACCGGTGCGCTCCGCGGTGCGGGAGAACGCCCTGTGGTCCATGGTCATCCTCTGTTCCCACGGGGCCAGCCTGGCGGGCGATGCGCTGGATTCCACCATCGATGCCCTGACCGAGGTGGTGCACAGCGACCGCAACGTCATCTGCGTGGGGTTCGCCATGGACGCCCTCAGTCGCCTGGCCAACCTGGAATCCGGCGGGCCGGAAACGGATGAGCCCTCGCCGGCTGCTCTCGACCGGCTGCGCGCGGATCTTCTCGCGTTGCTTGGCGAGCCCCCTATCCGGTGCTGGGAAGCGCTCGTACGCGGCGGCCTGAGCACGGAACATCTTTCCACATTTTCCGATACCGGCTAGCCCGGCCTTACCCTTCCATTCCGCTATTCACGCAGCGCATCGTACGCCCCGGGCTGTACCGCGCCTAACACCATGTTTCCAGGTGACTGCCGTGCCCCACATCCTCGTCGACAACATCGTCAAGACCTTCCGGATCGCCCAGCGGCGCCCCGGCCTCTGGGGCGCGCTACACGGGGTAGTGCGCCGTGAATACCGGACGATCAAGGCCCTGGACCGCGTCTCCTTCGAACTGGATCCGGGAGAACTGGTGGGCTACATCGGTCCCAACGGGGCGGGCAAGTCCACGACCGTAAAAGTCCTCTCCGGCATCCTGGTGCCCGATTCGGGATGGTGCGAGATCGACGGCCGCATCCCGTGGCGCAACCGGATCTCCAACGCGGCCAACATCGGCGTGGTGTTCGGCCAGCGGACCCAGTTGTGGTGGGATTTGCCCGTTATCGAGTCCTTCGATCTGCTGAGGGATATCTACCGGATCGGGGGTGATGAATACCTCCGGGCCAGGAACGAGCTCGCGGCGCTCATGGACCTGGAACCGCTGTACGACGTCCCGGTGCGCCAGCTCAGTCTCGGCCAACGCATGCGGTGCGACCTGGCGGCGGCCCTGCTGCACGCGCCTTCGGTGCTCTTCCTGGACGAACCCACCATCGGACTGGACGCCGTTTCCAAGCTTGCCGTGCGGGATTTCATCAAGCGGCTGAACCGGGAACGGGGCGTCACCGTCGTGCTGACCACCCATGACATGGACGACATCGAGGCCCTGTGCGACCGGGTGATGGTGATCGGACACGGGAGGATCCTGTCCGACAGCACGCTGGACGACCTGCGCACCCGCGTCACCCGGGAGCGCCGCCTCATCATTGACCTGCTCGACGAAGGCCAGGCGATCGAGGATCCGGACGTTACCTTCATCTCGCGCAGCGGCAACCGTGTCCACCTGCAGTTCGATCCGGACCGCGTCCGGACGGCCGCCCTGATCAGCCGGATCACGGCGAAGTACGCCATCAAGGACCTGTTCGTCGAGAACCCGCCCATCGAAGAGATCATTTCACGGCTTTACGACGAACACGAACTCCGTTAAACCCGGACAGGCAGGATGCAATCGTTCGTTCTCCCCTACACCGCCGTGCTGTCCGCCCGGTTCCGGATGATCCTCCAGTACCGGGCCGCCGCCATTGCCGGGTTCGTCACCCAGATCGGCTGGGGCGCGATCCGCGTCATGGCCATGGAGGCGTTCTACCGGTCCACGAGCGCCCCCCAGCCCATGCACCTCGAGGACGTCGTGACCTACATCTGGCTGGGCCAGGCGCTGCTCGGCCTGCTTCCGTGGAATCCCGATACGGAAATCCGCGCCATGGTGCGGTCGGGCACCGTGGCCTATGAACTCGTCCGGCCCGTGAACCTCTATACCTACTGGTTTTCCCGGTCGATGGCATTCCGGCTCGCGCCGACCTTCATGCGTTCCATCCCGCTGGCGATCCTTGCGTTGCTGTTTTTCGGGATGGAGGCGCCCGCCTCGCCCGAAGCCCTCGTATTCTGGCTGGCGGCGACCCTCGGCGCGGTGCTGCTCAGTACAGCCCTCACCGTGATCCTGTCCATCACGCTGATGTGGACGATTTCCGGGGAGGGCGTGTCCTTTCTGGTCTCACCGGTCATCTATTTCCTGGCGGGGATGGTCATCCCCCTGCCCCTCTTCCCCGACTGGGCGCAACGCGTACTCGATCTCCTGCCGTTCCGCGGCATCTGCGACGCGCCGTTCAGGCTGTACATGGGCCATATCCCGGCCACGGAAGCCTGGGCCGTGCTGTTTCACCAGCTGATCTGGATCGTCATCCTGGTCGCCTTCGGCGCGTGGCTGCTCTCGAGAGCTACCCGCCGGCTCGTTGTACAAGGGGGTTGAAGGATGGCGGGCCCGCTTGCACTGTATACCCATTACGTGAGCATCTCCCTGCGAAGCCAGATGCAGTACAGGGTCTCGTTCCTGCTCGGTACCCTGGGCCAACTGTTCAGCACGGGGGTGGAATTCATAGGCATCCTCGCCCTGTTCGACCGCTTCGGCAGCCTGAACCAGTGGACGCTCGCCGAGGTCGCCTTCTTCTACGGAATCGTCAACGTGGCGTTCGCCGTGACCGACATGTTGTCCCGCGGCTTCGACCACGTGGGCCAACTGGTACGCACCGGCGAGTTCGACCGCATGCTGCTCCGGCCCCGGAGTACCGTGCTCCAGCTGATCGGGCAGGAATTCACCCTGAGGCGGCTTGGGCGTTTTGGCCAGGGCGCCGGCGTGCTGCTATGGGCGACGTTTTACCTGGACGTCGACTGGTCTCCATCGGTCGCGGTCCTTACCGTGGTCACCGTATGCTGCGGCGCCTGCTTCTTTCTGGGACTGTTCATCAATATCGGCACGGTGTCCTTCTGGACCACGGAAACGCTCGAGCTCATGAACGTGTTGACCTACGGCGGCATCGAGGCTTCGAAATACCCGCTGGCCATATACCGAACCTGGTTCCGCCGGTTCTTTACCATGGTGATCCCCATGGGATGTGTGACCTATTTTCCGGTCGTGGCTATCCTCGGCCGGTCCGATCCGCTGGGCACGTCTCTCGCGTTTCAGTACGCGGCTCCCTTGTTCGGCCTGCTCTATTTCGTCCTGTCACTGTTCATCTGGCGGCTCGGGCTCCGGCACTATCGTTCGACGGGCAGCTAGCGCGCGCCGTTCAGCGGGCAGCTAACGCGCACCGTTCGACGGCCCGATCGGCGCGCCGTCCTTCTTGACGATGTTCCGGAGCGCCTGTTTATTGGTCCGGTATGGCGAACAACAGGCAGTACCGATCCAGAACGATGTTCGTGGGTACACGCGGCGTCAAGGAGTACCGGGCCAGCATACCCCGCTGGGTGAACGGCTCCGATACCGTGCTCGAAATCGGCTGCGAATGGGGCACGACCACCACGATCATCGCCGAACACGCCGCGGCCGTCATCGGCACGGACGTCAGCCCGGTGGTCATCGAAAGGGCCCGGGAACGCCACCCCCACATCCGGTTTGAAACGCTGGACGCTTTCGACGTGCGGGCCGCGCTCGAATTGAACGAGGACTTCACCAAGATCTATATCGACATGTCGGGGATATCAGGATACCGGTCGCTGCTGGACCTGATCGCCCTGCTGAACAGCTACGCCGCCGTATTGCGACCGGAAGCGATCGTGGTCAAAAGCGGCGCCCTGAAGCACTTCGCCTCCCGTTGCATTCCCTTCGGAGATGATGGAGCCTGGCGTGAGCGAGGACATGACAACCCGTGAGTCCCGCGGTGCCCATCGACGAAAGACGGGCATCCTCGTCCACGGATACAATCTGCATGCCGGCCAGTGGGAGGACGTGACCTGGGGCACACCGCCGGAACGGATCGGCCGCGTGCCCATGGGCGTGCTTGTGGCCCAGAGCGAGCAGGCGGACGTGATGGTCTTCGGTTCGGGCGCTTCGGAAAAGGACGGGTTGCTCGAATCCGAGGCGGCAACCCGGTTGTTGTGGGAGCGGTTCGACGAACTCGCCGGATTCGCGGTTTTCAAGGGTTGGGAGACCGAATTGACCCGTCCTCCCGCGGCCAGCCGGTTCAGGCAGCGGATCGAATCCATACTGCACCTGGACCGGACGTCGAAGAACACCCGTGACGAAATCGCCCATGCCGGCCGGGTTTTTATCGATCGGGACGTGGAGCGGGTCATCCTGGTCTCTAGCCCGACCCATCTGCCGCGGTGCCTGAGGGACGCCTGTGCCATCTACGGGGAAGACGGGGACCTGTCGGGCCTGCTGCGGGAACTTTACGCCGCACCGAGCATCACCGGATACCCGGGGTACACGGCGGAGGACGTAGCCATATTCGAACCGCCCCATCGTCCGGACAGGCCGGGCGGCGTGGACAGCCGAGTCGGTGCGAACCGACGGACCGTGAAGGACCACCCGGACCGCCCGGTCCGCCCGGACCGCCCGGACCATCCTGGGGCTGACCTAAGCCGGGTGGTTGCCCGGGCGCACGATATTCCGGAGAACCAGCGGGAGCGTTTCATCCGGCGCCTGGATGACCTGCTGCAGGAGTTCGAGGCGTAAACGCCGGTCCGGCAATCACCGGTCGGGCAAACAGCGGCCCCTCGGCTGGATCAGTAAAGCGAGCGGTCCATAACGAGGAACCAGACATGATGACCCCGGAACAACGGTACCTGTTCGACGTGTTCGGCTACCTGCACATCGAGAACGCGCTGTCGAAGCAGGAGCTCGAGGCCTGCCAGCGCGCGTCGGCCCGGTACATGAACACGCCGGAGGACAAACTGCCGCCGGGATTCGGGTTCGACGGCAAGCGCCACCTCCACGGCTTCGCCTTCGACAAGTCGCTCGAGGCCCTGACCCGCCATCCGTCGATCTGGTCCATCGTGCGGGAACTCACCAACGACAAGCCCCGGCTGATCAGCGGCACGCTCCAGGTGGACCGCCCCGGGGAATCGGCCGTAGGGGGCCTGCATTGCGCCCGGGAGGGTTTCGGCTGGGAGAGCACCCGCTACGAGACCCATCATGGACGGGTCTACTGCGACGACATTATCGTGTTTCCCTACCTGGACGACGTTTTTCCCGGCGACGGCGGCCTTATCGTGCTGCCCGGATCCCACAAGGCGAATTTCCCCCGGCCGGACAGCCTGTTCAACGACGGACTCATGCACGGTGTGGAGGACCTCGCACCGGGCGTGGTCAACATCACGCCCCGGGCGGGCGACATCATCGTGACTTCCGAGCTCATGACCCACGGCATCCTCGAATGGCGGCCCGGTGACCGGATCCGGCGCATCCTGGTGCTGCGGTACAAGCCCCAGCACGCCGGACTGGCCATGCCGTTCCCGGATGAGATCAAGGCCGTACTGTCCCCCGAAACGCTGGAACTCATCGAGACCGCCCACTACAACCACGTCAAGGACATTGTCAAGGACGACATGGCCGGCGGCCCGGAGAGCGGCCCGGAGGACGACCAGGTGGGCGACCCGGAGGACGGACGGCAAGGGGCAGCCCCATGAATATCCGGAATATCCACGCCTTCACCGTGGATCTGTCCAAGGCCAGGAAGGCGGTAAAGACATCGCTGCAACGAAAGGGACGGCAGCCGTCAGGACCCATGGACCGGTACCCGGAGTACCGGGGTCGGCGCGGAGACGCGGGAGCCGCCTGGCCTTCGGCGGCGTGTATCGTGGAATCGGACGACGGTACTTTCGGCCTGGGACTGACCCAGCATAGCGGTCCCGTCCTCCCCATAGTCAACGAGCATTTCAGGCCGCTTTTGACGGGGCAGTCCGTCGTGGCCACGGAAAAGTGCTACGATCTCATGGTTCGAGCGAGCGCGGCCTACGGAAGTCTTGGCGCGACGAGCTACGCCATCAGCGCCGTGGACCTGGCCCTGTGGGATTTGAAAGGAAAGCTGCTGGGCCGGCCCGTGTACGAACTGCTTGGCGGTCCGCAGAAGGACCGCATCGTCTGCTACGCCACGGGGTTCGATTTCGACTGGTACCTCGAACTGGGGTTCAGGGCGGTGAAACTGCCCATGCCCTATGGACCGGAAGATGGTATCGACGGATTGAACAAAGCGGTGGAGATGGTGGAGGAGACCAGGTCCGCGATCGGAAACGATGTCGAGTTGATGCTGGACTGCTGGATGGCGCTGGACGTGGAATACGCCGTGCGCCTCGGCGAATCGCTGAAGCCCTACCAGCTGAAGTGGCTGGAAGACTACCTGATGCCCCACGACCTGGACGGGTTCGCCGCCGTCCGCCGGCGCTTGCCCGGGCAGGGCCTCGCGACCGGAGAACACTGGTACCTGGCCGAACCGTTCCTGTATGCCGCGGAGCACCGGCTAGTGGATATCTTCCAACCGGACGTCAAGTGGTGCGGTGGGCTCTCCGCCGCAGTCCGCATCTGCCACATCGCCGAAGCCGCGGGCCTGACCGTCGCCCCGCACGGCGCCATGAACGATCCCTACGGCCAGCACCTGGTCTTCGCCATGCCCGCGGCCCGTTGGGGAGAACGTTCCAGCGGGGTCTCTCCGCCCGGAGTACCCTTGTCGGATATGGTTGAATTGCCGGGAACGGCCGTGATCGAAGGCGGTTGCCTGGTCCCCAGCGATGCCCCCGGTTTCGGCATCGAAGCGGACCGGGCCTGGCTGGACCGCGTGGCCGTCTGAGCCCTAATCCCCGGTCTCCAGGTCTTCGGAGTCCGGCGAGAGATGAATTGTCCGGGTGGGGAAGGCCATCTCGAGACCGAGCGATTCGACGATCTCCATGATCTTCAGGTTGACGTCCTCCCTGATCCGCAGATAATCCGCCCATACCGTAGTCGCGGTAAAGTAGTAGACCATGATGTCGAGCGAGTTCTCGGAAATCTCGTTGAACCGCACGAGCATGGTCGATTCCTGGCTGACCTCGGGATGGGTGCGCAGCAGTTTTTCTATCCTTGAAACCGCCTCTCTCATCGAGTCGGACGGCGTATCGTAGGTGAGTCCCACCGTGATCCATACCCTCCGGTATGGACGGGACGAGATATTGTCGATCACGAATTCAGCCAGCCGGTTGTTGGGGATGGAGACGAGGGTCTGTTCAAAGGTCCGGATCCGGGTGCTGCGGAATCCAATGCTCTCCACCACGCCTTCGATTTCCCGGTCCGGCGAAACGATCCAGTCTCCCGCCACAAAGGGCCGGTCGACCAGCAGCATGATGGACCCGAAGACGTCGGCCAGGGTCTTCTGGGCGGCGAGGGCCACGGCCAGTCCGCCGATCCCCAGGCCGGCCAGCAGACCGGACACCGAGTAGCCCAGGTTCTGCAGGATCATGAGTGCGGCGAGGATCCATACCATGATCTGCAACGCCCGTTCTACGAGGGGCACGAGGTGGTCGTCCAGGGCCGTATCCGTCTTGCGCGCCCACTCCTTGAGCATCGACGTAAAGACATTGACGCATCGAAAGATCATCCAGGCCGTCAAGAGGGAAAAGGGCACCCAGAACCCGGCCCGCAACACTCCCATGACCATCTCGGGCGGACGCAGCGTATAGACAGTGAGATATAGCCCCAGCACGAGGATCACCCATTCGAGGGGTTTCTCGACCGCCATGATCAGCAGGTCGTCCAGGTGGGTCGTGGTGACGCGGGCCAGCCGTTTGGCGACGCGGGTCATCAGGTGCTTGAACACCCATTTTACGACAAAGGTTCCCAGGAGAATCGCGAAGGCGATGCCGATTTCCTGGCCCGACCACTGCCACGACAGCTCAAGGAGGTTGATGAGGGTATCCATAGTCCATTCCTTCCCGCCAGGGCCGGTACTTCCGGCATTTTTTTGTCGCATCGCCGGCGCCGATGCATATATTCAAGGGCTGTTATCTTAACGTATGGCCCGTGGACTGTCAAGTTGAGGTCCCCTGGCAGGGATGCCGGGAACGGGGAACATCAAGAAGGAGGAAGGGTGTGTCGACGCGCGCCATAGTCCTGTTTTTAACGGTCGTATTCATCGGTTTGACCGCTGTGCTTTGCGACGGCTCCGGTATTCCGGAACCGCCCAAATACACGGGGGATCTTTCGGAGCTTCAATCGCGCGGCGTCGTCCGCGTCATCGTCCGTCCGGACGCAGTCGACCATTTGCCCCGAAACGCGGAACCGGTCGAGCTCGACCATGACATCGCTCGGAGCATAGCCGAATCGCTGAACCTGAAGTTGCGGCTTGTCACTGTCGAGGACCATCAATCCATGGTCGACAAGCTTCTGCTGGGCGAAGGAGACCTCATCGCCGCGAATCTCACGGATACGCCGGATCGGATGGCAAAAACGGCCTTTTCCGTGCCCTATCATTTTGTCGATGAATACCTGATCGTCCCCGCAGGCGAGAGCGTCCCGGACAGTCTCGGTGATCTGAACGGTATGGCGATCAGCGTTCGTGCGTCCAGCTCGTACTACCAGACGCTGATGGAATTGCAGAAACAGGTGCCCGGCCTGCGTATAAACACCGTACCTGAAACCATGCTGACGGAAAGTATCATCGACGGGGTCGCCCGCGGCGAGTACGAGGCGACGGTCTGCGACAACAACCTGTGGTACGCCGTGGCGAGCGAGTACTACGAGCTGACCGCCCCGCTTGCGCTGTCGGTAAACCGCGAGGTCGTCCTGCTGATGCGACCCGGGGACGATGAGCTTAAAGAGAAAGTCGACGAGATCCTGCTTGCCCGGCAGATATCGCCCACCCGCGAGCGCGTTTACACCGATGACCTGGACGGATTGAAGAAACGCGGCCGGCTGCGCATGATCACGCGAAACAACGCGCTTACCTACTTCATTCACCGCGGTATGCAGGTCGGCTACGAATATGAACTCCTGAGAGAATTCGCCGGGCGGAACGACCTGCGGCTGGAAATCGTCATACCGGACGACCACGCCAAGCTGCTCGACTACCTGAACGAGGGCAAGGGAGACGTCGTCGCCGCGGCCATGACGATCAGTGATGAAAGGGCGGCCGCTGCATCATTCACGACGCCGTACAACGACGTGGACGAAGTGGTGGTCGTCCGCTCCGATGAAGAGGGCATTTCAGGCTTCGGGGATCTCGCCGGCCGAACGGTGCACGTCCGCGGCAGTTCATCGTTTCTCGTACCGCTCCGCGCCGCCGCCGATTCCGTGGAAGGCCTGGAGATCGTCGAGCTGCCCGGCGACGTCGAGACGGAGGAAATCATGTTCGGTGTCGAGGACGGCACCTACGACGTGACCCTGGCGGACTCGAACTTGCTGGAAGTGGAACAGGCGTACGGACACGATCTGAAGGCCGCGTTCAGCATCGGGCCCGCGTCCCTGGGATGGGCCGTGCGCAAGGATAATTCGGGACTACTCGCAGCCCTCGACCAGTACATCCGCCAGGAGAAGCGGGGACTGTTCTTCAACCTGATGCGCAAGAAGTACTTCGAGAACATCCGCACCATCGCCAAGTCCAAGGACTCGCTGCGGGTCGACCTGAGCGGACAGCTGTCGCCATTCGACGACCAAGTAAAGAAGTTCGCCGGCTATTACGGCCAGGACTGGCGCCTTGTCACCGCGCAGATGTACCAGGAATCCAGGTTCGATCCTGACGCCGTGAGCTGGGTAGGCGCCCAGGGACTCATGCAGGTGATGCCGGCCACGGGCGAGCAGATGGGATTCACCGAGTTGCATGACCCGGAAGTAGGTATCCATGCCGGCGTCAAGTACATGGACCATCTTCTCGGACGGTTCGACCCGAAGTTGCCGATGGAGACACGGGTGCACTTCGCGCTCGCGTCCTACAATGTCGGATACGGCCATCTCCTCGACGCCCGCCGCCTGGCCAGGGAGAAGGGGTGGGACAGCAACCGGTGGTTCGGAAACGTCGAAGAAGCCATGCTGCTCCTTTCCAGGCCCGAGTATTACAGCCGGGCCCGGTACGGTTTCTGCCGGGGAGGACAGCCGGTACACTACGTCGAGAACATCCAGCAGTACTACGACGCCTACCTGGAAGTACTCGCCTCGGCCGACCCTGTCCAGGTCAAGGCCGACGAACCAACCCGCCCGGAACCGCTCGCGCTCGACGGTCCGCTTAGACCGGACCGCCCGGTCCTCTACGACACCACGACCGAACTCGCCATCCCGAAATAGCCCACAGTCGGAGCTTTCCATGAATTCCGACGTCCGAGACCCAACCCGCCAGGAACCCTGGCAGCATCTCCAGGCGCTCATACAGGCCGAATCGCGGTACGTGCTGCCTTCCTACATCGGTTCGCTTACGTCCACCGAACTGGCACGGACCGTCTCGCGCCTGAGCCAGGAAGAACACACCCGGCTGCTCGGCCTCCTGTCGCCCCAGGATGCGGCGGAGTTGATCGATCGCATCGGGGACGTGCAGGCGGTCGACCTGATCGAGGATCTTCCACCTGCCGAGGCCGCGGCGATCGTGGACGAAATGTACAGCGACGCCCAGGCCGATCTGCTCGGTGGTCTCAAGGACGAGGAAGCGGAAGCCATTCTCGAGGCGATGCCGGACGAAAGGGCCGCGGAAGTCCGGCAGCTACTGCAATATCCGGACGAAACGGCCGGCGGGATCATGCTGACCGAGTTCGTATCCTATCCCGTCGACTTTTCCGTGCAGGACGTGATCGAGGACCTGCGTAACCGCCACGACGAATACGTCGGTTACGACGTGCAGTACCTGTACGTATCGGACGGGGCGAAGCTGTCGGGTGTTCTGCGGCTGCGTGACGTGCTGATGGCCCTGCCCGGCCAGCAACTCACTGAAGTCATGGTGGAAGATCCCGTGCGCGTCAACGTGCTTACGCCGCTCGAGCAGATGCGCGACCTCTTCGAAACCTACACCTACCTGGGGTTGCCGGTCACGAACGAAGAAGGCAGGCTGGTCGGCGTGGTACGTGCCGCGGACGTGAAGGAAAAACTGACGGAACAGACCGAAAGCGAGTTCCTCAAGACAAGCGGCATCGTAGGCGGCGAGGAACTGCGCAGTATGCCCGTCCTGACGAGGTCCTCGCGACGGTTGTCCTGGCTCAGCGTAAACGTCGTCCTGAACATCCTGGCCGCGAGCGTCATCGTCTTGTACCAGGACACGCTGGAAGCGGCGATCATCCTGGCGGTCTTTCTTCCCATTATTTCGGACATGAGTGGGTGCTCGGGCAACCAGGCGGTCGCGGTGAGCATCCGGGAACTGGCCCTGGGGCTCGTACGGCCCGGGGAGATCCTGCGCGTCCTCGCCAGGGAGGCCTCCGTCGGCCTCATGAACGGCGTGGTCCTCGGCGCATTGCTCGCCGGCGCCGCCCTGTTCTGGCAGGGGAATCCCTACCTGGGCCTCGTCGTCGGAACCGCCCTGGCGGCCAACACGCTGCTGGCGGCTTGTCTGGGAGGGTGCATTCCCCTGGCGCTTCGGGCGATGAAGGCCGATCCCGCTCTGGCGTCCGGTCCCATGCTCACGACGGTAACGGACATGTGCGGCTTCTTTCTTTTGCTGAGCCTGGCACAGTTCATGTTGCCGAAACTGGTCTGAAAAGGATTTTAACGTGCGTCCAGGTATTACCCGCGTCATAAGCAGCCTGCGCAAAGCGAGCCGGTTCATCGGAAGCGAGATCTGGCATATCAACACCCGGGGACTGTCCAGGCTGCACGCGCTCCTCGTGCGCGTCGCCAAGTCTGTCATCTTCCTGTATCACCAGTTCTGGGAGGACCGCCTGCTGACCCGGGCCTCGGCCCTGACCTTCTCGAGCCTGCTGGCCCTGGTCCCATTGCTCGCCATCGTATTCACCGTGTACCAGAGCCTGGGACTCTACGTGGACTTCGAACCTACCCTGAGAGAATGGTTGAGTCCCCTGGGCAGTGACGGCGACGTCGTGGCCACGCAGATCATGGATTTCCTGGCCAACGCACAGACCGGCACGCTGGGATACATCGGGTTGGTGGTGCTCCTGTTCGCCGTGCTGGGCATCCTGGCGAATATCGAGGAATCCTACAACGACATCTGGCACGTGCGGCGCATGCGAAGCTGGAGACAGCGGCTGGTGAGCTACCTGGCGCTGCTGCTCATCGGACCGCTGATCATTATAGGCGTCGTGACTTTCATAGGATCGTCGAACAGCATTGCCTTGCTGGCCAACTTCGAAAGGATCGCGGGCTTCTCGCCCCTGTCCGTCCTGCTGATCGGACTCTTCTTTTCCCTCATCATCTGGTCGGTACCCAACACCCGGGTTTCCATACGGGCCGCCCTGGTCGGCGGTATGATATCGGGATGCGGCTGGATTCTGCTTAACCGGTTATTCGCCCAGTTGATTGCGGACACCACGCAGGCGGGGGCGCGGGAGATTCTGTTCGCGGGTTTCGCCGCCCTGCCGATCTTTCTGATCTGGCTCTACCTCGGCTGGGTGATCCTGCTGCTCGGAGCGATCCTGGCCTATTCCATCCAGAACGTGGGTATCATGGAGTGGCGGCAATCGGAGCGGGTCCACGGGACGGCGCTGCGAAGCTATATCAACGTCCTCGCCTTCCTCTACATCATCCGCAATTTCGTGGAAGAAAACAGGCCGACCAGGCTGGACCGGCTTTCCGGGCAGACCGGGGCGCCGGAGAACGTGCTCGACGAGATGCTCTCGGCCTACGTGGATTCAGGACTGCTTACGCGCAAATCGGGGTACCACATCACCTTCACGCCCGCCGCATCGCCGGAGGACATACCCCTGCGTTCCCTCCTGAACGTACTGTACCATCCGGGACCGCTCCCCGACCGCTTCCAGAGCGTGGATCCGCTGAACGCCCTGGCCCGGGACCTCCTGCAATACTACCGGACGTCCTACCGCTATCCGCTCGACCAGTCCCTCACGGACACGGTGCTCTCTCTTACGCCGCCGCGGAAGACATCCGGCGAGCACACCGAGGGCGAGCCCCAGGCATCTTGATCTCCCGAGACATCCGGATCTCCACCGGTACACGGATCTCCCGAGGCATCCGGATCTCCACAGGAATTCAGATTTTCAGTAGGAAATCCCGGACCGGCGTAATGCGTCCAGGCTGCATCCTTGCGGCAGGTCGTGGCCCATGACCGTGCGGAAGAAATCCTCCATCCCGAGCAGGAAGGGTTCGATGTACTCCCGCGAACCGGCCTTTCCCATGTGTCCCACGCGCAGCGAATCCCGGGCGAACTCGCCCATGGCCTGCGCCGCCAGGAACCCGTGGCTGCGGAGCAGGTAGGTGCGCAGTTCCGCGGCCTCGGACACGTCCGGATGGACCCGGAATGTGGTCACGGTACAGGACGCGGCGGCATCGGCCACGATGGGCATGCACCCCACCGCGCGCAACCCGGCGCGGACCACGGACCGGGCCCACGCGTACCGGGCCCAGTGGCCTTCCAGCGTCTCCCGGTGCAGGATCCTCTTCAGGCTGGCATGCAGGGAGACGATCAGGCTGCTGGCCTGGGTCGTGGGATAGGGATGCTCGCCCGAGGATTCGGACGCCCGCTTCCACACGGCGAGGTCGTAGTACCAGCCCCGGTGCGCACTATCCCTGGCGCGAATGATGTCCCACGCCCGGTCGCTGACCGCCAGGATGCCCAGTCCGGGCGCGGTCTCCAGGGCCTTGTTGGAGGAGGTCACGGCCACGTCGATGCCCAGATCGTCCACTGGGATGTCATAGCCCCCCAGGGCCGACACGCCGTCCACGAAAAAGGGCAGGTCGAAATCGCGGGCCAGGCCGGCGTAGGCCTTCAGCGGATTCCGCACACCCGTGCCGGTGTCGTTGGCGACCACGACCAGGCCGGCGGTCCGGGGGTGGCGTTCGAGGGCGCTACGCATTTTGTCCGGATCGCCGGGCTCGCCCCAGGGGTCGTCCACGGCGATGACCTCGCTACGGAAGGCCTTCAGTATTTCGACGAGGCGATTGGCGAACGGTCCGTTGGTCACCACCGCAACCTGTTCCCCGGGCTGGAAGAGACTGCTGAGCCCCGCATCGAGCGCGCCCGAACCGGGGGCCGTCATGATGATCACGTCGTTGCGGGTCTGGAATATGGTCCGGAGCATCGATACGGTTTCTTCGTAGATGGGACCGAAGTCTTCACCGTAGTGGGGCAGCACCTGCCGGCTGAGCGCCTCCAGGGTTTCCTCCCAGATATCGATGGGACCGGGCAGCAACAATTTGGGACGGGGCATGGGCACGCTCAATCCAGGTGGACGTCGGAATACTTCGCGATGATTTCGTTGATCGCGCTGATGAACCGGTCAATGTCGTCGTAGGAATCGTAGAAATGGGTGGACACCCTGAAAAACGACTGGCCATCCACCCCGAGGGCGGTGACCTCGATCTTGTAGTCGCTCCAGAGATACTGGCATACCTTCGACAGGTCGATGCCTTCGATCGAGAAACCTGAAATGAACCCGGACATGGATTCATCCATCGGGATCGTGAGGCGGGCTCCCCGTATCCGCTCGACCGCCTGGGCCTTCAGATACCGCGCAAGTCCGAGGCAATAAGGCCGGATCCTGCTTTCCCAGCCGATTTCCTCCTGGTAGTCGATGGCGTCTCCCAGGCCGGCGTGGTGAGTCAGGTCCCGGGTCCCGTTCACGTCGTAACGGCTGGCCGAATCGGTTTCGCGCATGTTGTGGCCGATGATCACGGGCCTGATCCGGTTCTGGTACTTCTCGTCCATGTAGAGGAACCCCACGCCCTTCGGCGCCAGCAGCCACTTGTGGCAACTGCTGGCGTAGAAGTCGCATCCGACTTCGGACAGGTCCAGGGGGACCATCCCCACGGCGTGTGCGCCGTCCACCATGGCCACGGCCCCGTGGGCGTGGGCCAGGCGGGTCAGTTCCGTGATGGGCGCCACCAGTCCGGTCGTGAAGTACACGTGGCTGAAGATCACGACGCTGGTGTTCTCCGTGATGCCCGCCGCGTAGGCGTCCACGATGTCCTGTGGCGAGGACGGCGGAATGGGCAGCGAAATGTAGTTCAGGTTCAGTCCGTCCCGCTCGGCCAGCCACGTCCACAGGGCGCGGACGGCGGGGTATTCCTGGTCGCTGAGCAGTACGTCGCTGCCCCGCTCCCAGATCAGGCCCTGGCCGGGTATGTTCATGCCCATCGTCGTGTTCAGCACGAGGGCGATCCGGTCCGGGGTCGTGCCCACGAACCTGGCCAGCTTCTCCCTGGATGCCTCCACCAGGGGCCTGAGCAGGTCTCCGTGCCGGCGGTGGAGCGGATCCGCCTCGAATTCCCGCATCAGGTCGATGATACGTTCGATGACCGGCCTGGCGGAGGGACCCACCGTTCCGCCCTGCAGGTAGGTCACCTCGTCCATCAGGTAGAACTGTTTACGGATCTCCGACCAGTAGGCCGCTTCTTCGGCGGATATGGGATGCCTGGATGGGGTGGTCATGGGTAGTCCTGGATAACGTGAATGGGCGGGTTGCCGACCGATACAAGACAACCCGTCTATTCTAAGGACGCCCTCCAATGGTGTCAAGACGATACGACCCGTTTCACCGGCAGAAAAGCCTTGTCAATGCGGGGTTACCGCCTAACTTGTCCAGGTTGGTCATCTACCTTGGAGAATAAGCATGCCGGATCGTTGGCGGAAGTCCGTTGCTGTCCGGTTTATGAAAAGGAGAATCAAGGCCGATGCGAGGAAACAGGGTGCTGGAAAAACTGCGGGCCGGCGAAGTCGCCCACGTGGTCGGCGGCCACAGCCATACGGCGAATTCCATCGATTTCATGGGGCAGTTCGGTTTCGACGGCTACTGGATCGAGGGAGAACACGGGGACATCACCTTCGACCGGATCGGAGACGTATCCCGGGCCTGCGACCTGTGGAACATGGCGTCGGTGATGCGGGTGCACGCCAACGAGACCGGGTTGATCGGCCGCACGCTGGACTGCGGAGTGAGCGGGCTGGTCGTCCCCCACGTGAGCAGCGCCGAGGCGGCGGTACGTGTGGTACGGGCCAGCCGGTTCGCCCCGGCCGGCATGCGGGGCATGTACTTCAACCGGCGGGGTTACGGCACCGAGAACAGCGAATTCATCGCGAAGGTGAACGATGAGATCCTCGTCATCGTCCTCATCGAAGAAATCGAGGCCGTGGAGAACCTGGACGAGATCCTCGCCGTGGACCACATCGACGTGTTCTTCGTCGCCCCGGGGGACCTGGCCCAGACCATGGGCTATCCCGGAGAGATGTACCGCCCCGAGGTGAAGAAGGTGGTGTCCGATACCCTGTCGCGGATCGTCGCGGCCGGCCGGAACGCGGGGTCGCTCGTAGGCGACGAGACGTTCGAAGCGCACGCCGAAATCGGCGTCCGGTTCTTCTTCACCGTGTACGACCACTGGCTTCGCGCCGGCGCCAAAGCCTACTGGGACAGGGTCGCGGCGTTGAAGTAACCGCGGGCCGAATGAAGTGACCGCGGGCCGGCGGGACGCACCGTCACACGATCTGCGGTCACCCGCCCGGTGATCACTTGTCCGGCGATCACCCTACCCGCTGACCCACACCTTCGGCTTTCGCCCGCTCGTAAACGACCGCGGCCACGGCCACGTCCTCCACGGCCAGGCCCTGGGATTCGAAGAGCGTAATGTCGGCGGGCTCGATACGGCCGGGCACGTGGCCGGCGACCACGTCGGCCAGTTCGTGTACGCGGTCCCAGTGGAGGATCCCCTGCTCCACCGGTTCGAGCAGGTCTCCGCACTCTACCTTCGCCTGCTCCCTGGAATCGACGGCCACCACCCTGGCCCGCCGGACCGTCTCCGCGTCGATCTCGCTGCGAACGAGCGCGTTGGAACCGGCGGCGTTCACGTGAGCGCCGGGCGCCAGCCACGCGCCTTCCAGCACAGGCTTCGCCGAACTGGTGATCGTGATGACCACGTCCGCTTCCTCCACGCAGGCACGGGCCGAATCGACCGGCTGTACCCGCACCCCGAGGGCCTCACTCATCTCGCTGCAGTAGGCCTCCCTGCGTGCCCGGTCCCGCCCGTAGGCCTTAACGGAGGTCACCGCGCGTACGCCGCAGACCGCCGCAAGCTGGCTTCGGGCCTGCCACCCCGTGCCGATGACGCCCACGATTTCCGCGTCTTGCCGGGCCATGTACTTCGTCGCCACGCCGCTCGCCGCGCCCGTTCGCATCTGCCCGAGGCGGTCGGCCTCGATCGCGGCCAGCGGTTCCCCCGTGTCCTCCTGGAAGAGCAGCACGACGAACTTCGCGCCGTTCCGCGTGGTCGTATAGGCTTTCAACCCGGTGAGATTCAACGCCGGAATCCCCCCGGACATGACGTGAAGCGTATGGTCCGGCAGCCGGACCCTGGAACGGGGGATGTTCACCGCCTTCCCCGTACCGAGCCCGCTGAAGGCCTGCTCGACCGCACGCAGCGCGTCGTCCATGGACAGCAAGCAGCCAACCTGGTCTTCGTTGATGTACAGCATGTTATACCTTCCGTTCGGATGTATGCAAGCCGGCGCCCGGAAGCTGGCGCCCGGAAGCCATGATATCCGGTATGTCGACGAGGTGTCAAGACCAATGTCCCGGCGGCGGTTCACGGGACGCGTGCCCTGTTAGGACACGTACCACGCAGAGCCCGGCCTCCTTGACAGCCGCTGCGCGCCTTGACAGCTACTGACCACATGGTATCTTCAGTTTCGTCATGCCGCTGACCCTCCAAGCCGTACGAAACCGGTTTCCCGCACTCCAATACCGCGATTTCCAGCTGTTGTGGTCCGGCCAGGTCGTTTCACTCACCGGATCCCGCATGCAGCAGACCGCCGTGCTGTGGCACATGTATCAGTTGACCGAATCCGCGTATGCTCTTGGCGCGATGGCGGTTATACGACTCATTCCTATCCTGGTCCTTTCCCCGCTGGCCGGGGTCATCGCAGACACCCACGACCGCCGGCGCGTTCTGCTCATCGCCCAATGCGGCCTCGCCCTGATCAGTACCACGCTGGCATGGATTACGTGGTCACGACAGGATTCCGCAACGGCACTCTACGTGATCACCGCCATCAGCGCGGGGATCGGATGCTTCAGCAGTCCGGCCAAGAACGCCATGGTGCCCAACCTCGTGGCCCGGCGGCATCTCGCCAACGCCATGAGCATCAATATCACCGCGTCCCACGTGGCCTCGGTGACAGGACCGGGCGTGGCCGGCCTGATCCTGGCCACGGGTTCCATCGCGACCGTCTACTGGATCAACACCGTTTCCTTTGCCTTCATGATCGTGCCGATCCTGATGATGCGCACCGTACACCGGAGCATCGGGAGCGTGACGCGGGTCAGCTTCGCCGCGGCCCTCGACGGACTCCGGTTCATCAAGCGTTCGCCTATCATCCGTTCGGCGATGGTGCTGGATTTCACCGCCACCTTCTTCGCTTCCGCCACCTCGCTGCTGCCCATCTTCGCCACGGAGGTGCTGGGCGTGGGGGAACGGGGATACGGACTGCTCGCGGCGGCACCGGCGATCGGCGCCGTGCTGACCGGTGCGCTCATGTCCACCTTCCCAGTGATCTCCGGCCAGGGCCGGCTGCTATTCAAAGCGGTGGGCTGCTACGCGCTGGCCACCGTGGTCTTCGGCATTTCATCCAGCTTCTGGCTCACCTTCGCGGCGCTGCTGCTGACCGGCGCCTTCGACACGATAAGCATGGTGCTGCGCCATACCATCATGCAGCTTTCGACCCCGGACGAACTGCGCGGCCGCATGACCTCGGTAAACATGATGTTCGTCATGGGAGGACCCCGGCTCGGCGAGGCCGAAGCCGGACTGGTGGCGGGACTCGCCGGCGCGCCGTTCTCGGTCGTCACGGGCGGGATCGGCTGCCTTGCGGCCGTCGCCGTCATCGCCTGGCGGTCGCCCGCGCTGAGACGGTACGACGGCCAGCGATAGCCCGGAAACAGGAGGAGGTTTCATGATCTACGACGTGCATTCCCATGCCTGGAGGTATCCCGACCACTTCAACGACACCTTCCGGGCGCAGGCCTTCCGCATGCGAGGCTACGAACTGGACCTGACGCCATCGTACGAAGGGTATCTGTCGTCTGCGCAGACTGCCGACGCGCCCGTGAAGACCGTGGTCTTCGGTGGCAAGGCGAGGTTGTCCGGGCTGTGGACGCCCGACCGCTACGTGGTGGAGTACTGCGCGGCGTACCCCGATCAGACGATTCCCTTCATGTCGCTGGACCCCACCCAGGACGGTTGGAGAGAGGAAATGACCGAAGGCCGGGAGCACCTGGACATGCGGGGCATCAAGCTGCTGCCCATGTACGCCGGGTTCTATCCCCAGGACCCCGAACTCGACGACCTGTGGCGCTATGCCTCTCGGAACGGACTGCCCGTCCTGCTGCACACCGGCACCACGTTCGTGGACCAGGCGCCGCTGGACTGCACCCTGCCCCGCCACCTGGACGCCGTCGCCATCAAGTATCCCGACTGCAGGATCATCATGGCCCACCTCGGCCATCCTTACGAAGGGGAAACGGTGGCAGTCATACGCAAGCATCCCAACGTATACGCCGACATCTCGGGGCTGCACTACCGTCCCTTCCAACTTTATCACAGTCTCATGCTCGTTCAGGAATACGGGGTATGGAACAAGCTCCTCTTCGGTACCGATTACCCGGTCACGACGGTGGACGACACGCTCCGCGACCTGCGCGGCCTGAACGCCATGCTCGAGGGCACGAGCCTGCCCCGCCTGGACGAAGAGGAAATGGAAGGGATGATTCACCGGGACGCGGGGGAGATACTGGGCAAAGGTTGACCGGCCGAGACGAGGCCGACTCGCGCGCGGCGCGCATCAGTCCTCGCCGGTCAGCCACCGCCAGAACCGGAAGGGCTCCGGTTCGTTCTTCGTGGGATCCTTCAATATGTCTTCCGTTATGTAAAGCTCGGTCTGCAGATTGGACATGAGCTCGCCCCGCCAGGCCCGGTAACCCCACTTGTTGGGCTCCAGGGCATCTCCCCGGATGAAGGGCTTCCACATCTGGTTGATCCGGATGTACCACAGGAAAATCCCCCCGGCTTCATCGACGAGGATACGCTCGGCGTTCCTGTACATGGCCATGCGCCGTTCGGGATCGCCCACCAGTTCATTGGCCTGCCGCACGAGGCTTTCGAAACGATCGTCGTGCCAGGCGTGGCGCCCGTTGGAAAGCCAGATGGTCAGCAGGTTGCCCGCGTCGATGAAGTCGTACTGGTAGGGGACCATGCCGAGGGTCAGTTCCCGGGCGCTCATGGCGTCCAGGTAGACCTTGCGTTCCACATTGCGGACACCCACGTCCAGGCCCAGGTGCTGATTCAGCATGGCCTGCACCGCCTCCGCGGCGGTCCGGATGTTGGCGGCTTCCCCGCGCAGCCAGATATTCACCTCTGGAAAACCGCGGCCGCCGGGGTAACCGGCTTCGGCTAGATAGCGTCGTGCCTGTTCGGGGTCGAACCGTTGCAGCGGGGCCAGTTCCTCCGAGCTGGAACCCGGGAACCCGGGCGGCAGCATGGAGGCAGCCGGTATACCCACGTCGCGCATGGCCGATTTCATGATGGCGTCGACATCGATGGCATGGGCAAAGGCCTTACGCACGCGGACGTCGTCGAAGGGCGGGTTATAGGTGTCCAGCATCAGGTAATACGTGGCGAAATCCGTGTAGGCATTGAGTTGTTCGCGCAGGACCGGGTCCGCCTTGATCCGGTTGATCTCGGCCTGGTTGGTCAGGGGGACATAGTCCACCTCGCCGGCTTCGTAGGCCGATAGGAACTGGGGCGGTACGGCGAGGTTGTACAGTCGGGCCACGACGCGTTCCAGCATGGGCTTGATGGGACCCCGGTAGTTGTGGTTGATGCCCAGCACGATGCGGTCGCCCTTGATCCACTCGACCAGGCGGTAGGGTCCGCTGCCGAAATGGGTTTCGGGCCGCGTCGCCCATTCGGGGCCGTACTTGTCGAACAGGTGGGTCGGGGATACCCAGCTTTTGGCGAGCAGGAGCGGCAGATAGGGCGTGGGACGTTCCGTCGTGAAGGCCACGGTGTGCTCGTCCAGCGCCTTGACGCCCAGGGAATCGAGGGGCTGGCGTCCACCGACGACGTCGGTCCAGTTCTTGATCGAGCGGAAGTACCACTCGAAGTCGAAGCCCGTCTCGGGATTCGCCCATCGGCGGAAGGTGGCCTCGTAGTCACGGGCCGTAAGCGGATGGCCGTCCGCGAAGATCATCCCCTCCCGTATCCGGTAGGTCCAGGTCAGCCCGTCTTCAGACAGTTCCCACGAAGTGGCTCCGGCCGGAAGCAGGTTGAAGTCCCGGTCCACGCGGGCGAGCGGCTCGGCCACCAGGCCCACGCCCCAGGCCTGCTTATAGGTGGATGTACCACGGTCGAGGTAACGGTTGTCGGGAGAAAACTGGGTGAGAACCTGCAGTGCCGGCGGCGCCGCGTCCGGAGGCAGTGTCACACCGAAGGAGTTGACATGCCGTGCCGTCCCACCGGATTCCTTCTGGCCGTCGACCGGCAGCGCGAGGACGGTGAGGGTGATGAGGACGACGGACGCGCCGGCCAGAGCCATGGGAACTACTGGACGCATTCGCGCTGCGTTTCGCAGCCTGGCCGCGGTTTGATCGAGTCGGAACAACTGGCGTGTCCCTTGGACGACGGGTTGGAAATCGTAATGGAGCCGCTCGTGCATCTTACGGAAACAGCGTGGGGCTTGTCAACGGTTTCGTCCCGGTACGGCCGCCATAAAACAGGTGACACGAAGCACCTGAGCAATTACCCTATACGGGATCCGAAGAGATGTAACCGCCTCCCGCTTCGGAGGAAAGCGAAGCCTGAACGGCGGATTCCACAGAAAGGAAAACAGCATGCCAATCGGCTCGAGACAACTGGGAACCACGGATGCCTACGTGACCGAACTGGGATTCGGCAGCGCGCCGCTGGGAGACCTGTTCCAGCCCGTCACGGACGCGAAGTCGCGCGCCACGCTGCGTACGGCCTGGAGGGCCGGTATCCGCTACTTCGACACGTCGCCCTGGTACGGTTACGGCAAGAGCGAATTGAGGCTGGGTGAACTGCTCCGCCAGAAAAGCCACGGCTCCTACGTGGTGTCCACCAAGGTCGGCCGAGTTTTCAAGGCGACGCGGGACCTGAGGAACTTCGATCAGGGTTTCTGGTGCGGCGGGCTGCCCTTCGACCATGTCTACGACTACAGCTACGACGGGATCATGCGGTCCTACGAGGACAGCCTGATCCGCTTCGGGATCCACCGCATCGACCTGCTGCTGATCCACGACCTCGACCCCTTCTACCACAACGAGCCGCAGATCCAGGCCTACCTGCACCAGCTGTTCACCAGCGGCTGGCGCGCGCTGGCGGAACTCAAGGCCTCGGGGGATATCAAGGGCGTGGGCGCCGGCCTGAACAAGACCGGGATGATGCTGCGCTTCCTGGACCTGATGCCCCTGGATTTCTTTATCGTCGCCATGCCGTACACGCTGCTGGACCAGGACGCGCTGGACCTGGAACTGCCCCGGTGCGTGGAGGACGGCATCGGCATCGTGATCGGCGCCGTCTTCGCCTCGGGCATCCTGGTCACTGGCCCCACGGAGAATTCGACCTACGGTTACTACCCCGCGACGCCGGAAATCATGGAGAAGACCCGTCGCATACAGGCAGTTTGCGAGCGGCACGGCGTGCCCCTGGCCGCGGCCGCCCTCCAGTTCCCGCTGTTTCACCCGGCGGTCGCATCCGTCATCCCCGGCGCGATCAGGCCCGAGTACGTCGAATCGAACCTGGCCAACTACCAGCATCCCATACCTGCCGACCTCTGGGCTGAGCTCAAATCGGACGGGCTGATTCGCGACGACGCTCCGGTTCCGGGTTAGGCGCCCATGGAATTCGAACTCTGGCAGCTGTTCCTGCTCGCCGGCGTTGGCGTCCTTTCGGGCTTCCTGAACGTCATGGCGGGCGGGGGTTCGCTGCTGGCCCTCCCCGTGCTTATCTTCCTGGGCCTGCCCGGAAACGTGGCCAACGGCACCAACCGCGTGGCCATCGTCGCCCAGAACGTATCGGCCGTCACCAGCTTCTTCAAGCAGGGGTATTCGGAGCTGCGCACCATGCTGACCCTCGCGCTCTGCGCCGTGCCGGGGGCGGCGCTGGGGGCGTATCTGGGGACCCAGGTCAGCGGCGAGCTCTTCAACAGGATCCTCGGCGGCCTGATGATCGTGCTGCTGATCCTCATGAGCAGGAAACCGCGTGACGCGGAGACCACCGAGAAGCCGAAGCGACTCGTCCTGGGGCACCTCCTGATGGTCGCGGTGGGGTTCTACGGCGGGTTCATCCAGGCCGGGGTCGGGTTCTTTCTCATGGCGGTGCTCTACCGGGTCGTCGGCCTCGACCTCGTCCGAGTCAATGCCTTCAAGGTATTCATCGTCGGCATCTACACCCTGGTCGCGCTGGCCATCTTCGCGGACAAGGGACAGGTGCTCTGGCTGCTCGGGGCCGCCCTGGCCGTGGGCACGACGGCCGGCGGATGGATCGGCGCCCATTACACCGTCAAGCGGGGCGAGGGACTGATCCGCGTGATCCTGAACGTGGTACTGGTCGTCATGGCGATCCGGCTCCTGCTCTGACCCTTACGCAACGGAGTTCATCGTGACCGGCTCCGCAAGCCCCTCCCGTCCGAACGTCATCCTCTGCATCTGCGACCAGTTGCGCGCATTCGAAGTGGGATGCTACGGAAACAAGGTCGTCCGGACGCCCCACCTGGACCGGCTCGCGGCGGAAGGCGTGCGATTCGAAACGGCGGTGAGCAACAACCCCGTCTGCATGCCCGCCCGGTCCAGTCTCCTGTCGGGCCAGTACAGCCGGACATGCATGGGCGCGCTGGGTAATTTCTCGAAGCGTCAGGCGGATGGATCCACGACGATGCCCGAGTATCCGGCGGACGGGCGGCCCCACCTGCCTGCTCCGTCACTGCCCGAGATGTTCAGGACCCTGGGATACGATACGGCTCTGATCGGGAAATGGCACATCCATTCCGCACCCGGACCGCTGGGATTCGACTACAGCCTGTACCCGCGGGTCCACCACCGGCACAGCGGTCAGTCTTTCGTGGAGAACGACGGTGAGGAGTTCCAGGTAGAGGGATTCAGCGTCCGCTTCGAATCGGACCAGGTCGGCGGCTATCTGAGGGACCGCGAGAATCGGGCGAATCCCTTTTTTCTCTACTACAGCATTTCCCCACCCCACATGCCCCTCATGGACGCGCCCGAATCGTACCTGGACATGTACGACCCCGCCGATATCCCCCTGCGGCCCAATGTCTACCGGGACGGCCGGCTGCCATACGACGAACACTGGTTCAAGGTTTATCTGTGGGACTTTCTCTTCTACGAAAGGGACCTGCCGTTCACGCGCATGCTGCCGCCCGGATTCGATCTGCGGCACCTGATCGCCCTGTACTACGGCATGACGACCTGGGTGGACGACATGGTCGGACGCCTCATGCACTTCCTCAAGGCGTACCAACTCGCGGAAAATACCATCGTCGTCTTCCTCTCCGATCACGGCGACAACCTGGGCAGCCACCACCTGTTCAACAAGGGCCGCCTGATCGAAGAGTCCATACGCATCCCGCTGGTCTTTCACGCACCAGGCCGCTTGAAACCGCGGGTCGATACGGCCACGACGGCCCAGCTCATCGACGTCATGCCCACCCTGCTTTCCCTCTGCGGCGGTTCCGTACCCGCCCACGTCCAGGGGCGGGACCTCTCGTCGGCGTTTCCGGGTGGGACCGGGCCGAAGGAAGACGAAGGCGTATTCGTGGAGACTTCCCAGGGACAGATCGGATTGCGCACGCCGACCCACACCTACGGGATCCGCGTCGATCCGGAAAACGGAAAAGTGCTGGATGACCGGGAATGCTTCTACGATCTGCGGTCTGACCCCTATCAGTTGTCCAACCTGAGGGACGCCCGCCACGACAAGGGGCTGGCGGCCGGTCTCCGGGACCGGGTGCTCGCCTGGCACCACGCAACGCCGTGGATGCACAGCGGCGCATACCCGTGATGCATCTCAGCAGGAACCCCTGATGACCGAGGTAAGCCGGGAAGGAAACAACCGTCTGATCGTGGTGTTGTTCGGCCTCATGTTCGTGGCCGTCGCCGACAACCAGATGATCTCCCCGCTCCTGCCCGACCTGATGGCCGCCTTCGGCATGGGCGCGGGCCGGGCCGGGTTGCTGGTCTCGGTCTATGCCATCGCCGCGGCCGTGGTCTCCTTCGCGATCGGACCGTTGTCGGACCGGATCGGACGCAGGAAAATGCTCATCGCCGCGCTGATCGTATTCACCGCTGCGACCCTGTTGTGCGGCCTGGCGTGGGACTATGCTTCGCTGGTGGCCTTCCGGGCCGTCACCGGCGCGGCCGCGGGCGCCCTTTCCCTCAATATCACGGCCTGCATTGGGGATCACTTTCCCTACAGGCGGCGGGGCGCCGCCATGGGACTGGTCATGTCCGGCTACTTCGCGGCCATGATCCTGGGCGTGCCGGCCGGGGCCTTTGTCGCGGAGGCCTGGTCCTGGCGGTGGGCCTTCGGCGCTTTTGCCGGGGCCGGATTGCTGCTGTGGGCGCCGGCGCTGGCCTTCCTGCCATCCCGCGATCCGGCGGCCAGTACGGGCGGCGCGGGCGTTACGGGCGGCGTGGGCGGCGCGGTCAGCGCGGTCTCCATCACCAACCTGGCAAGAAGTTACCGTCGATTCCTCACGCGCACCGGACCCCTGGCGGTGATCGCGGCGTCCTTTCTCGTATCCGCTTCCACGGTCGGATTCATCACCTACGTGGGGACGTGGCTGCGGGATGCCTACGGACTCTCGACCGACTGGATTGGCATGGTGTTCCTCTTCAGCGGACTGGGCGCGCTGCTGGGCAGCCCACTGGCCGGATACCTCTCGGACCGCGCGGGGAAAAGGGGCGTCGTGGTGGTAAGCGGGCTGGTGATGGCCGGCCTGCTGGCATCCATACCCTGGATAACCGGCCTGCTGGCGGTGGTCTTCGCCGGATTCATCCTCACCGGCATCGCCGGGGCCTTCCGCCACGCGCCGCTTCAGGCGCTCGTGACGGCCATGGCATCCGACGAGGAACGCGGCACCCTCATCGCGCTCAAGAACACCGTGGCGGAATTCGGCATCGCCGGGGGTACGGCGCTTTGCGGCGTGCTCTACGTCGCCTTCGGATATCCTTCCGTCGGAGCGGCCTGCGGCGTCATGGCCGCGGCCGCATCCTTCGTCATCCTGATCTGGGTACGCGAACCAGGCGGACCGGACGAACCCGGGCAGACCTGACGGATCAGGATGCGTCTTAGGCGGTAAGACGTCTCATCCAGATGTTACGGAACCGGACCGGATCGCCGTGATCCTGCAGTTGCAGGGGGCCCGTGTCGGCGTGGGGAGTGTCGTAGTTCGCCAGGTCCCTGTGCCCGGTGGGACCGACGGCACGCTGGCGGTGGTGCACCACGATCCCGTTGTGAATGACCGTCAGATGCGCGCCCTTCACCAGCCTGTCGCCGTCCCACGATGGCGATTCGAAGATGATATCGTAGGTCTGCCATTCGCCCGGCCCCCTGCTGGCATTGACCAGGGGCGGGTACTGGCCGTAAATGGACGAGGCGGAACCGTCGGCATAGGTCCGGTTGTCGAAGCTGTCCAGCACCTGGATCTCGTAGAGCCCCAGCAGGAACACGCCGCTGTTGCCCCGGCCCTGGCTGTCTCCGACCACCTCTTCGGGCGTGGCCCATTCGAGATGAAGCTGGCAGTCGCTGAAATGCGCGCGGGTCGAGATGTCTCCCGTGCCATTGACCTCCATGTAGCCGCTTTCCACCTTCCACGCGGCGTCGCCTCCATCCCGTCCGACCCACTGGGCGAGGTCCGATCCGTCGAAGAGCACGACCGCGTCTGAAGGAGGGCTCCCGCAGGCGCCGCCCGGCGTGACCACGCGGGGCTGGGGCCGGTCGCCGTCGTGGACGCGCCATTTGCTGCCGGGTATTACGGAGGTATCGGTGTATCCTATGGAATCCGCCATGGATCGACTCCTATAAGCAAACTTCGTGAATCATGCGTGCGTAGATGTCCACCGCTTCGTAAAGCTGCGGTATTTCCACGTATTCGCCCACCGTGTGGGCCTGCTCGATACTGCCGGGTCCCAGGACCACCATCTGCAGCTGCTCCCTGAAATGGGGGGCGTCGGTCCCGTAGGGCACGGTCTCCGGCCGCTTGCCGCCGGTGACGTCGGAGGCCAGTTGCACGATGGGGTTCGAAGGATCGGCGTAGAAGGGACTGGATATGCTGCTCGAAACCTCGAAGCCGTAGCTTTTGGCCCGGGAAACCAGTTCGTCCACGAGTTCCTCGCTGTGATCGTCCGGCATCGTGCGGAAGCAGATGTGACAGGTCGACCGCGCCGCGGAGACGTTCTGCTTCGTATCGTAGTCGGTGATCACCATATTGAACCCGTTGGAAGGCGGGCTGAACTCCGCGTTCAGGAACCGTTCATCCGTTTTGATCCGCTCCGCCATTTCGGCCATTTCGGCCAGGAGTGGGGCGATCTTGAAATTCGCGGATTCCCCAAGGCCCGTGCTGGTGTGCGCCGCCCTGCCGTGGGCCGTCACCACGATGTGGGCCGCACCCTTGTGGGCGTACACCGGCGTCAGGCTGGTCGGCTCGGCCACCACGCCGTAGGTGGGACGAACGGCGCTCATGACGCGGGATTCCGTGGCGACCTGGTGCGCGCCGCCTCCACCCACTTCCTCGTCGGCCGTCGCCACCACGATCAGCGGCTTCTTCAGGCGTTCCGCGTCCACCTGGGCGGCGGCGATCATGGTGCATGCCAGGGGGCCCTTCATGTCGCAGCTGCCCCGGCCCAGCAGCCGGTCGCCTTCCACCACACCGTGATAGGCGTCCCAGTCCTGCTCCTGCCCCGGCACCGTATCCGTGTGGGACAGGAAGGCCAGACCGCCCTCGCCTTCGCCCTTGCGCCCGACGAGACTGACCTTAAGTTCACCGTTCTCATCCTCGTAGGACAGCCGTTCCACATCGAGTCCGCATGCCTTCATCCGGTCTTCGACGAGATCGGATACCGCCGCGTTGCTCCACCGGCTGACGGACTTCACATCCACGAATTCCTTTGTCATTTCAACTGGATCCAACCCCACGTAATCCCCCTCTCGAGATCGTCGTTATCGCGCCGTTGCGCGTTGCGCTCAGTCCGTCAGCCAACTCGACAATTCATCACGCAGTTCCGTGTCCGCCTTCAAAGCGAGGGCGCCGAAGGCGTTGTCCAGGTGGCCGGTATGGCGGGCGCCGACGAGGACCGACGTGATATCGGGATGTCCCATGGCCCAGGCCATGGCCATGCGCACCATGGGAAGTCCCCTGTTATCCGCCAGGGCCCGCAGCCGCTCCACGTTGCGGAAGTTCCGGTCGTTGAAGTAGATGTCCGCATGCCCGGGGATCACGTCGAAGCGCGAGCCTTGCGGGAAGTCGTTACGGTCCGGCGTGTATTTGCCCGCCAGGAAACCCGCGGCGAGCGGACTGTAGGACGTAATGGCCACTTCCTCCCGCCGGCACAGGGGAAACAGTTCGTCCTGGGCGCCGGGATCGGCCAGGTTGTAGGGCGGCTGGACCACCTCGAACCGGGCATAGCCCTCCCTGGCGCTGGCGTCCAGGGCCTCCCGGAGCTGCGCGGCGTTGAAGTTGCTGCAGCCCACGGTCCCGATCCTTCCCGCCGAAACCTCCTCGTCCAGTGCGGCCAGGCTTTCGGCAATGGGAACCGTTTCATCGGGAGAATGCAGTTCGTAGATGTCCACGCAGTCCACCTGCAGTCGCTCGAGACTGACCCGGAGCGCCCGGGCGATATTCTCCGGCCGGTTGCCGCTGCTCACCTTGGAGCAGATCACCACGTCGTCCCTGCAGCCTCGCGCTTTCATCCACTTTCCGATGATGATCTCCGAAGAGCCCATGACATCCGAGGTCTCGCGCACATCATCGACTTTCAGCACGTCCCGCCGGTAGGTCCGGGCATTGCCGCCGCCGTACGCCTCCGCCGTATCGAGCCAGTTTATCCCTCTATCGACCGCATCGTCCAGTATGGCTGCCGATGCGTCCTCGTCGATCTCACGGCCGAAAGTCACACAACCCAGACCGATGAAGCTGAGCGACGTGTCGGTGCGGCCGAGTTTTCGGTGTTCCATGCACACTCCCCTGGTGGAATCCTGCGGATACCGCGGATGCCGCGGATGCCTGACGCATACCGCGAAGGTCTAACGCATATCGCAAAGCGCGGGTGGAAAAGGTGTGGTGTGAATGTATACCGGTGTGGATCGGACAGGCAAGGGATGTTTGGCCTGGAGCACGTGGCGGTCCCGGCGAATCGATCGCTCAGAATCCATCGTCTCCGGACCGGACCGGGGAACGCTGACCGATCAGCCGCATGCGTTCATCCAGCAGCCGCTTGAGCTGGTTCAACTTGATCCGGTGGGCTGCGAGTTCCCTTTCGTGTTCCAGGATCATCTGCTGGATGAGACGGGGATCCTCACCGGACCGGGGATCGTCCGGACCCTCTTCGGTGAGCAGGGGAGAAGCGGGCGCGGCGAGTGTTTTCGGCTGCGCCGCGAGCACCGTGTGCGCGGTATGTTCCACATCCCCTCGAAGGAACTTGATTTCGATCCGGGTGCCCACGGGAAGCGTGGTCACGAACTCGGCCAGGACGATGGGATGGTTCATGGTGACGCCGTTCACGGCATGAAGCACGTCGCCCTTGCGCAGACCGACCTGCATGGCGGGACTGTCGGAATATACATCCGAGACAACCATGCCTTCCACGGCGCCCAGCATGATATCGCGGTCGCCGCCTACGGTCACGCTTTCCCAGATTTTCTCCACGTGAACGCCCAGCCAGCTCCTGCGGATCTCACCGAATTCGATAAGCTGCCGGGCAAAGGTCTTCACCCGGTTAATGGGTATAACCGCGATCAGGCCCCTGCCTTCACCTGCCCCGGAATCGACCGAGCCGGGCGCCTGGACCCGATGGGGATCGGCTACGAGACCGAGCAGGCGGCCGTTCGTGGAGAACACCGCGCCGCCCGAGTAGGCGGAACCGACCACGGCACTGACCTGGATCATGACGTCCTCTTCCCGCAGCCCGTTCACGATCCCCGTCGTCATCGAGGATGGAAAGCCGTGGGCGTTGTTCAGCACCAGCACCCAGGACCCCGGACGGACGTCATCGGAATTACCCAGGCGCGCGGTAGGGGTTTCCAGGCTGTCGACGCGGATCACGGCAATATCGGAAAGCTGGTCCACCCCGACGAGATGGCCGCGGCGGTACCGGCCGTTCCGAAAGTTGACCAGGATATCGTGGGCATGATCCACGACGCCGGCCGTCGTAATGATAAATCCGTTCCGGTGAAGGACCACGCCGGTCCCGATGGAGCGTTCCCAGTCCGTAAACGTCTGCCCGTTCACCGTATTGATGAACTTGCGCTGCACGATCACGCTGGCCACCGTCGGTTCCACGCGTTCGACGAGACTGACGATCTCCCGCTCGAGGCTATGCAGGTAGGGGGTGGTCTGAGCATGGACGCGTTGATCGCCGCCCGCATGCCAGAGGCAGGCCAGTAGCGCGGCCCAGATCATAGGCCGGAGGTGGCCGGACCAGAATTGGGGGTTGGAGTGAGAACCGTGCATGGTCGATCAGAACGAAATGCGGACACGCTTGAGAGGAGCGGTCGGGCCCGACGACGGCGGCGCGTCGGGCGCGCCAGGTGCGCCGGTTGTGCCAACCGCACCCTGGGAATCGCGAAGTCCATCGGTGCCAACGGTTTGCAGCAGGTCTTCAGGTGCAGGTCGATCCGGATCGCCGCCGGCCATCAGGTCCCGGCCGAAAGCCTCGTCGAACAGCGATGGATCGAGGCGCATGCCCGTACCCGCCGTAACGAACCGGATCCCATGGGTCATCGGTTCCATGGTCCTGACGGTGAGGATGCCCGGTCTGTCGCCGGTAATGCGGTTTGTGGTATATGGGAGACTGGTTGCAGCGGGAGTGGGGGGATTTATTGCCTGTTCCGTGTTTATGGCCGGTTCTATCGCCATGTGCGGCGCGAGTTCCCGTTCCAGGGGAAAGGGCGAAATGGGATCGGGCGACGCAAGTTCGGGTTCGATGGGCGTCGGCAGGGAAAAAGCCATCGCAGGACCCGAAGACGAATCGGACCTTTCCGCCGGGCCGGCCATTTCGGCGAAACCGCCGATCACGGTTATGGTCAGGATCAGGCTGGTCGCGAATACCAGTTGAACAGGCCGCTGGCGGCTGAGTTCGCCCAGTTCGGAAAAGGCTGCCGAAACGCGTCTCAACCAGGAGGAGGCGTACAGCTCGCGGGCAACTTCCCGGTTCAGCAGGTTGCCGAGCTGTTGTTCGAACATCGGCCGGGGGGATACGGCGGGAAGACTCTTCACGGCCCGCATGGCGCTTTCCATGTCCTGAATCCTGAGCCGGCACCGGGGACATCCGTTCAGGTGAAAACGAAGCTCATCTTCAGTCGCTTTCGACAACTGACCGTCCAGGTAGTCCGACATCTGCCGCTCGTATCCACTGCAATTCAAAACGCCCATCCTCCTCAAAGAATCTCCACCTGCCACTGCCTCAACATTTCCTGCAGTCTCAGCCGTCCCCGGTTGACCCGCGACTTGACGGTTCCCGTCGGACAGCGGAGGATCTCGCCGATCTCCTCGTAAGAAAGCTCCTCTATGTCGCGCAGCACGATCACGGACTTGTATTTGTCCGGCAACTGATCGATCGCGTGCTGTATCGCCCGGCCCAGTTCGTTCTGCTCCAGGTGATCGCCGGGACCCGCGTTCGTGTCCGGCAGATCGATGCTTTCCCGCGTGCTGTTCTCGTGAGGCGAAGCGTTCAGGGAGAAGAACTGGCGGCGTTTCCGCTTACGCAACTCGCTTCGGGCCAGATTGAGCGCGATGGTGTAGATCCAGGTGGAGAGATTGGAGATCG
Organism: Gemmatimonadota bacterium; assembly: GCA_009838645.1. NCBI lineage: Bacteria > Pseudomonadati > Gemmatimonadota > Gemmatimonadota bacterium. The sequence goes on from VXRC01000049.1 coordinate 441,859, forward strand.
CCTTGTAGTTGTGGCGGTTTCGGTAGACCCGCAGGAACGTCTCCTGCACCAGGTCTTCCGCGCATTCCGTATTGTGGACCATACGGTAGACGCAGTTGTACAGCCTGGTGCGGTATCTTCCGACAATCACCTCGAAAGCGCGTATATCGTCCCGCTGGACACGGACGAACAGCACTTCGTCCGACAGGGTCAGTTCGTCCAGGACGCCGGACTCGACATCGGTGACCTGCACCGCGTTTATGGAGGTATTGTCGGCCATTTCAAGTCTACCCATACCGCGTTATACGCCGCGCGTGGGAGTTCGGTTTCAAAAAAACGCCTCGGCGTCAGGACGCCAGCCGTGCTGCACCTTTCCGGCTGCACCGTACCAGACGCCTGCCGGGCCGGTCATGTCAATCCAAAGTCTCTTGAATGAAATATAGAATTCCGCCGCGTCCGTGTCAACCGGACCGTCATGCCCGCACTTCACTCACGTCGTGGATGGTATATTGGTAGCCCTGTTCCGTCAGAAAGAGCTGACGGTTCACGGCATAGTCCTGGTCAAGGGTGTTCCGCGTGATGAGCGAATAGAATATGGCGGCGGAGCCGTCCGCCTTGGGACGGAGGATCCTGCCCAGCCGCTGGGCTTCCTCCTGGCGGGACCCGAAGGTGCCCGAAATCTGTATCGCCACGTTGGCGTCCGGCAGGTCGATGGCGAAATTCGCGACCTTGGACACTACGAGACGCTTGAGCTCACCGTTTCTGAACCGGGTATACAGATCTAGGCGGGCCGGAAGCGGTGTGCTACCGGTGATCAGGGGAAAATCGAACAGTGCGGCGATCTGCTTGAGCTGCCTCACGTACAGTCCGATGATCAGGACCTGGTCCGATGGATGCTGTTCCAGCAAGGCGCGGATGATCTCGGTCTTGCGGCTGTTCTCCGAGGCGATCCTGAACTTGTCGCGGCGATTCGCCACGGCGTAGGACATGCGCCGCGCTTCGGGCAGATCGATCCGAATTTCACGGCAGTACGCCTCCGCGATCCAGCCCTGGCGCTCGAGGAGCTTCCACGGCATGTCGTATCTCCGGGGGCCGATCAGGCTGAAGACGTCGTCCTCCCGGCCGTCTTCACGAACAAGCGTCGCGGTGAGCCCGAGGCGACGGCGGGCCTGGATCTCGGCCGTGTACCGGAACACGGGGGCGGGGAGCAGATGGACCTCGTCGTAGATGATGAGGCCCCAGCCTTTCTGGTCGAAGAGGCCGAAATGCTCGAATTCGTCCCCTTTGCTCTTCCGGTAGGTCAGAATCTGGTAGGTGGCCAGAGTTACGGGCCGGATCTGTTTCGTTTCACCCGAATACTCGCCGATATGCTCTTCCGACAGCGAGGTCTTCTCGATCAACTCCTCCCGCCACTGGCGCAGGGCCACCGTGTTGGCCGTCAGCACGAGAGTGTGGCACTTCAGTACGGCCATCGCGCCGAGGGCCACGATGGTCTTCCCGGCACCGCAGGGCAAGACGATGACCCCGTTGCCTCCCTGCGGCTCGCCGTTCATGTGAAACGCGCCGACCGCGTCCTGCTGGTAGTCCCGCATGCTAAAGGACTTCCGGTCTCCGGCCGCGGTGCGCAGGTTGATTTCCAGCGGGGCGCCTTCGACGTATCCCGCCAGGTCTTCCACGGGAAATCCGACTTTGATCAGCGCCTGCTTGATGTGGCCCCGGAACCGGTCTCCTACCTGCACCCTGCGCTCGTCCAGGGGCTGCGCGAGGAACTGCTTGACCGAGGGCAGTCCGGAAACCTCCGCGATCAGGGCGGGGTCATCGGACTCGAGGACCAGCCTGCCGTCTTCCTTGTGCAGCCGCAACTGCCCGTACCGGTCGATGAAATCGCATATCTCTCGGCGGATGTTCTGCGGGATCTCGTACTTGCTCAGGCCTTCGAGCGATTCGAGGACGCCGTCGGCGTTCATGCCGGCCGAGGCGGCGTTCCACAGGGACAGCGGGCTCAGCCGGTAGACGTGGATGTGCTCCGGGGATTTTTCCAATTCCGCGAACCGGGCAAGCGCGTCCCTGGCATCCTCGTAGCGCGGATGGTCGACTTCGACGAGGATGGTGCGGTCGCTCTGTACGATCAATGGGTTACTCAGGTCAGGCAAGGAATCCCCCGGAGTTCCGTCCTGCATGGCGTCCGGCGCCGCTTAATGGCGTCCGGCGCAGTACAATGGCATCCGGCGCCGCTCAATGGCGCCAGGCGTCTTCGACCCGGTTATAGGGTGTACCTCCCGCGCGGATCAGGCGCGGCGTACCCGTGGATACGTCCACCACCGTCGAAGGCTGGTCCGAAGGCGATCGGCCGCCATCGAGAATCAGGTCGACCCGGTCTCCCAGCTGGGCGGCCACGTCCTCTGCCGTTAGGGGTTCCGGCTCACCGGAGCGGTTGGCGCTGGGCGCGGTCACGGGTCCGCCCGCAGCACGGCACAGGGCCCCTGCGATCACCGCGCCGCTGTGCCTGACCCCGATCGTGGCACCCCCGCCCAGCAATTCCCGCGGCACGCTGTCCAGCGCGGGAAAGACCAGCGTCAATGGTCCGGGCCAGCAGGCGTCCATCACCGCATGGACACCTGCGGGGATGCACCGGACCAGGCGGACCAGGTCCTTCCTGTGGGATACGAGTACCAGGATCGGCTTCGTTTCCTCACGGCCCTTGGCTTCATAGACCCGCCGGATCGCGGCGGGATTGGTTCCGTCCGCGCCCAATCCGTAGACTGTTTCGGTCGGAAAAGCCACGAGTCCCCCGTCGCGCACTATGCCCGCGGCCTCCTGCAGTACGGTACGGTCCGGCCGCACCGGATCGACCGTCAGTACCTTCATGGTTTCGTATCCGATCGATCGATCCTGCGCAGGCCCTTTTGACCGATGTCCCTGCGGAAATACCGGTTTTCGAACCGAACCCGGTCCACCGCCTCGTAGGCCCTGTCGATGGAGCCCGCGAGATCGTCGGCCAGGGCCGTCACGCCCACGATCCTGCCGCCGTTGGTTATCAGTTTTCCGTCCCATATGGCCGTATCGGCGTGAAAGGCGTAAACATCGTCCACTCCGTCCAGTCGATCCAGCCCGCTTATTTCCATCCCTTTCTCGTAATCGCCGGGATATCCACCGGAAGCCACCACCACGCAGGTCGCGGCCTTCCGCTTCCAGGTCAGGGGCCTGTCGGGCATCCTGCCCTCGCTGATCCCGACCGCCAATTCCGCGAAATCGTCTTCGAGGAGCGGCAGGATGACCTGGGCCTCGGGATCGCCGAACCGGCTGTTGAATTCCACCACCATCGGACCCTGGCCGGTCATCATGATTCCGCAGTACAACACCCCTCTGAAAGGCCGTCCACGTTTCCTCATGCCGAGGACCGCGGGTTCGATGATCCGTTCCATGATGTCCCTCATCGCGCCGTCATCGATGACCGGCGCCGGTGCGTAAGCGCCCATGCCCCCGGTGTTGGGCCCCGTATCTCCGTCGTGGATGGGCTTGTGGTCCTGCGACGGGACCAGCGGAAGAACCCGTTCGCCATCGGTCAACGCGAATACGGACGCCTCCTCGCCTTCCATGAAGGCCTCCACGACCACGTTCCGGCCCGCATCGCCGAACATTCTGTCGGTCATCACCACGTCGAGGGCCTGCATGGCCTCCTCGACGGTCCGGCACACCAGCGCGCCCTTCCCGGCGGCCAGGCCGTCGGCTTTGATCACGATCGGCGCACCCTGTTCATTCACGTAGTCTCGTGCCGCGTCCACGTCTGAAAACACCGCGAACGCGGCCGTGGGAATGCCCTCCTCCAGCATCATCTGCTTGGAGAACACCTTGCTCCATTCGATTTCGGCGGCCGCCCGTGTCGGACCGAAGGCCCGCATGCCCAGACTTTCCACCGCGTCGACCACGCCGGCTTCCAGTGCGCCGTCGGGTCCGACCACCACCAGGTCCACCTTGTTTTCGCGGGCAAAGCCGGCGATCCCGCGCGCGTCTTCCGGTTCGATGGCGACGCATTTTCCGAGCTCGGCGATGCCCGGATTGCCCGGAGCGGCGTACAGGTCACTCACGAGGGCCGACCTGCGAAGCGCCCAGGCCAGCGTGTGCTCTCTTCCTCCCTTGCCGACGACAAGTACGTTCATGGTGTCCCCGTTTTATGGGGCAGCGAGCCCGTGAATATCAAATCCATACCACTCCACAAGCGCGATTGAATATGAACCTCTCGCGTCCGTCTGCGTTCCGAAGGGGTGGACGGTGAAACCAATGAAATGGCGTGGGCGTTCATATTGTATAATGAATACGCTGTGCCTGATTCGTCGAAATCGGGGATAACCGCGGGACCGCATGGAATCCACCCGGACCCTCGATAAGGTGATGATCAGCGAGATCGGAAAAGTTAAAGAAACACATGGGGAATGTCAAGGCGTGAACACGAAAAATACCATCGCCGCGCGGCTCGAAAACCGTTGACATGGTACATCCCTGCTTTAGTATTACTTAGTTACTTTAAATATCGAATGGCGACCTCCCCAGGCATGCAAGCTGAAGGTCGTTTCCTGCGCGAACCTGGTCGAATCCCGGGCGGAAGACCGGGACGAAGGAGTCTGGCCATATGTCGACCCTGAAGAAACCGAAATACGCCATCCTGCTGGTCTTCGTCGCGGTAGGTTCGTTCATGCTCGGCAGTGCGGCCGACAGGACGATCCATGCGGCGGACAACATCTTCTCGAGCACCAGGCTGCTGATGGGTGTGCTCAACCTGGTCAACGACAACTATGTGGAGGAGGTAGAGCCCGGCGAGTTGATCTACGCCGCGATCGACGGTATGCTCGAAGTGCTCGACCCCCATTCCAGCTTCCTGAGCAAGGAGAGCTTCGCCGAAATGGGCGAGCGCTTCAGCGGTAAGTTCTACGGAATCGGAATCGAGTTCGACGTTCTGGACGGATTCCTATACGTGATTTCCGTGATCGACGAATCGCCGTCGGAAGCCGTCGGCCTGCAGTCCGGAGACCGAATCGTCCGGATCGACGGTGAATCGGCGATCGGCATCAAGCACGACGAGGTGAGGCAGAAATTGCGCGGGGAGAAAGGGACCAGGGTGGACGTAACCATCGAACGGCCCGGTGTCGAGGAGCGGTTCGACGTGACGATTACCCGGGACAGTATCCCCATTCGCAGCGTCAGAACTTCCTTCATGCTGGATGACCAAACGGGATACATCCAGTTGATCCGGTTCGCCAAGACCACTTCCCGTGAACTGGAGATCGCCCTGGACAGGCTTCATCAGGCCGGCATGGAGCGGCTGATTCTCGACCTGAGAGGCAATTCGGGTGGATACCTGGACCAGGCGGTCGAAGTATCCAGCAAGTTCATTCCCGAAGGCCGCGTAATCGTCAAGACCATGGGAAGGAACCGAAGTTCCAACCAGACGTTCAAATCGATAAGTGGCGTAATCCACCGTGAAATGCCCCTGGTGATCCTGCTTGACCACCGCTCCGCCTCCGCTTCCGAAATCGTGGCGGGCGCCGTTCAGGACTGGGACCGGGGCGTTATCGCCGGAACCCGCAGCTTCGGCAAGGGCCTCGTTCAGACCCTCTTCGCGGAGCCTCACCTGACGGACGGTTCCGCGCTCAAGCTGACAACGGCCAGGTACTACACCCCGAGCGGCCGGATGATCCAGCGGGACTATAAGAACAAGTCCTTCCAGGAATACGTCGAAGGATCGTTCAGCGAGACCGGAGAGACCGGAGAGACCGGGCAGGAATCGGAATCCGGTACGGATGAGGACCATTCGGACCAGGCAGACGATGCGGACCAGGCGGACGATGCGGGCCAGGCAGACATGCCGGAGCGCACGGAGTTCACCACCGCCGCCGGGCGTACGGTCTTTGGAGACGGCGGCATTTCTCCCGACGTCGTGATCCCGGCTCCGAAGCGTACGTACCCCTTCGTAATCGGCAAGTACAGGGGATGGGTGCCTTTCGACCGGGCCTGTTTCGAATTCGCCAACGCCTACGGCGTGTCCCAGGCGGACCGGCAGGACCTCAGGAATGACTTCGAAGTCTTTCTGCGGGAGTTCCGGGTCGACGAAGCGATGCTGGAAGCGTTCAAGGTCCAGGTCCGGGACTCGGGGATATCTTTCACCGACGAGGAGTTCAACGACGACCGGGACGTCATCGAACTCCAGTTGAAGCGGTCGCTCGCCCGGAATCTCTGGGGTGACGAGGAAGCCAGCCGCGTAGCCGCGGCCGGTGACGAGCAGCTCCAGCAGGCCCGCCAGCTGTTTTACTCTCACGAAATGCTGGTACGGCAATAGCGTAAGTCGACAGAAGCTCGAGGACTGACCGTGCCGAGTAAAACCACCCTTTCCACCTGGCACGCGCTGCGAAACCGGCTTCACGCGCTACGCATCCGTAGCCGGTGGATCGTCATCGTCGAAGGGCTGTTCACCGCCGGCGCACTGATCTGCGTCCTCGCGCTTTTCCTTGCCGCGCTCGAATCCTACCTGTATCTCGACCGGGCGGTTCGCCTGGGCCTGATCGCGGCGGGGATCCTCCTCCTCGCGGCCTGGCCGGTCCGGCGCTGTCTGGACCGCCTGCGTAACGGTTTGTCCGACGAGGACCTCGCGCGGCGGGTCGATCGCCAGAATCCCGACCTGAACGACCGGGTCACCGTGGCCCTGCAACTCGCCGAGCAGCGGCAGGCGGGTTCCAGCGCTTACAGGACCTCCCCCGCGCTTCTGGACGCGGCGGTTTCGGACACCGCAAGGCACACCGAATCGGTGGATTTCAAAGAAGCGGATCAGCGGCACCGCATCGCCCGGTCCGCCAGGGGATTCGGTATCGCCGCGCTGCTGGCGCTGGTCGCGATGGCCGCCGATGGCGCGCCGCTTTCGAGCGCGCTGAACCGCCTGGCAAGCCCCCTGACCCATTTCCAGCCTCCGCAACGCACGTTTCTGAGCGTTGCGCCGGGCGACGTGGAAGTCACATCGGGCGGACAGGTCACGATCATGGCCGAAGCGTCCGGGGAGCGACCCGACCGGGCCGTTCTGCAACTGGTCTCCGACGACGGATTGCGGAATGCCGTGGAGATGAGGGTCACGGCGCCTGCATCCTACAGCCACACCGTGCGTGAAATCCGGGAGAGCATGACCTACGTCATCGAGGCCGGAGACGCCGTCACCCCTCCCTTCCGAATCAGCGCCATAGACCGCCCGTTTCTCGGCGCGCTGCACCTGACCTATCACTATCCGGCCTACACCAGGCTGTCGCCCAGAACTACCACGGAAGGCGGAGACATCGTCGCGCTGAAAGGAACGAAGGTGGACCTGGCCGCCGTGAACGCGGGCCGGGACCTGTCGGAAGCGGCGATTTACTTCGAGCACGAGGACAGGCCGGTAACCATGGCGGTGGTGGACGACACGGCCGCGGCGCCGCTGACCGTACGGACCGACGGACGGTACCGCATCTCGCTGCGCAACGCGGACGGTCACGAAAACGTGCATCCCGCCTGGTACCGGATCATCGCTCTGCCGGACCGCATGCCGTCCTTGCGGATCCTGTCTCCGGGCCGGGACACCGACCTCACGGAGAACATGGTCGTTCCGTTCCTGGTATCGGCCACGGACGACTTCGGATTCTCCGCCATGAACCTCATCCATCGCAAGGAACCCGAAGGCGAAGAACGGGTCAGGCCCATCCCCGTGGACACGGAGTCCACGATGATGACGCAGCCCTTCGTATGGGACCTTTCCTCAGAAAACCTGTTTCCCGGGGACGTGGTCTCCTACCGGATCGAACTATATGACAACGACACGGTGTCCGGTCCCAAACGGGCGGTAAGCCGAACCTACACGGTCCGGTTTCCAACGATTGAAGAGATCTACGAACAGATCGACCATACGCAGGAGCAGCAGGTAACCGAAATGGAAGACCTGCTGGAAGAGCAGGAAGAGTCAAAAAAGAAGATCGAAGCGCTGAACCGGACGCTCAAACAGAAAACGCGGCAGGAGGCGGAAGGGGTTCAGACGGAGGAACTGTCCTGGGAGCAGAAGAAGGAAATCGAGTCCGTCCTGGCCGGCCAGGAAGAGGCGACCGACGAACTTCTCAAGGCGGCCGAAGCGGTGAAGGCGGCTATGGAGACCCTCGAAGACCACGATTCGATGAGCCAGGAACTCATCGACAAGATGGACCAGTTGAGAAAGCTGTTCCAGGAGATTGCCACGCCCGAATTGCTGGAGGCCATGCGGGACCTGAAACAAGCCCTTCAGAACATCGACGACGAACAGTTGAAAGCGTCGATGGAAGCGTTCGAGTTCGAGCAGGAGGAGTTCCTGAAACGCCTGGAACGCAGTCTCTCCATTCTGAAGCGAATCCGGACGGAGCAACAGTTGATGGCCGCCGTTCGCCAGACACAGGACCTCGCCACCCGGCAGGACGAACTGCGCTACGCCACGGAGAATACGTCGGACGGCAGGGAAGGGATGGAACTGGCGGATAAGCAGGAGCAACTGGGCAAGGATACGGGTTCGCTGCAACGCGGTCTCGAGCAGCTGGCCAACGAAATGGAAGCGTTCCGGGACATGCCCGCTGAGCGCGTTCGGGACGCGTCCAGGGAAATGGAACGCCGGGCAATGACGGATTCCATGGAACGGATCGCTTCGCAGCTCAGACAGGGCAGGATGCGGCAGGCGATGGAAGGCCAGACTGAAGTGTCACAGTCGCTATCCGCCCTGGGCCAGCAACTGGAAGAGATCCAGGAACAGCTTCAGGAAGACCGGATGCAGGAAATCGCCGAGGGCATGCGGCGCGCGATGCACCAACTCGTCGATCTCTCCGTCGGCCAGGAGAGCCTCAACGAACGTACGCGTCAGCCGGGCGGATCCGTCACCCGGATCGATATCCTTTCCGAGGACCAGCAGGGGCTTTCGGATGGCGCATCGCTCGTAACCAACGACCTCGTATCCATCGCCCGTAAGACGATGTTCATCTCGCCAGCCATCGGACGAGCGCTGGGAGAAACACTGAACAGCATGGATCGCGCGGAGGGCCACCTGGCCGAACAGGAACGCGATTCCGCCGCCGAGGAGCAACTGGCCGCCATGGAGGCGCTGAACGAGACCGTGCTCGCCCTGCAGCGGGCCATGCGCAACATGGCGAATTCCGGTTCGTCCTCCGGCATGATGGATCTCATCTCACGGCTGCAGGGCATGGCGAGGCAACAGACTGGGATCAACGATCAGATGAACCAGATGATGGACGAGGCGGAGGGGCAAATGGATCTGCAGACCCAGGCGCAGGTCTCCAGGCTGGCGGCCCGGCAGGAAGCTTTGCGGAAGAGCCTCGAACAACTGCGCCGGGAACAGCAGGTCAACCAGGGCCAGGTCCTCGGACGATTGCAGGAAATCGAAAGAGAGATGGAAGACACGGTACGGGAATTGCATCAGTTCCAGATCGACCCCGGGCTGGTGGAGCGCCAGCAACGGATCCTGTCCAGGCTGCTGGACGCTTCAAGGTCCATACGCGGCCAGCGACGCGAGGAAAGGCGTCGGGCCGCCCCGGGGGAGGACCTGGCGACCCGCCCGTCGCCCGGCGATCTGTCCGAAGACCTGACCCGGTTCGAACGCACTTTGCGTGACGACGTCCTGGGCCGTATTGACGAAGGCGCATATCCACAGGAATACGAAGCGCTCATTCGTGCCTATTTCCGTGCCCTCTCCCACGTTCCGGTCGTGAACTAGGCGGTGATCGTGAAACGCATTCCCGAAGCGCTTTACGGCATTGCCATACCGCGACGCACACATCTCGATGGCGGTCTGCTTAGCTTACCGCGACGCACGGTTCTCGCAAGCGGTCTGCTCGCTCTATTGCTGGCGGTTCAGTTTTCCCTGCCCTCGAGCGTCGAGGGACAACTCAACCGGGCCGCCGACCTGAACCGGCGGATCGAACAGGCCAGGAGCCTGGAACGCCTCCGGCAGTATGACCGGGCCGCTGTCCTCTTCGAGCGGGTGCTGCAGGACGACCCGGATAACCGGTCCGCCCTTAACGGCGCCCTCAGGCTGTACTTCCGGCTGGAAGCGTTCGACAAGTTGATCCCTCTGCTCGAAACGCATATTGCGAAGTCTCCCGACGATTCAAGATTGCGCGGCAGGCTTGCCGAAGCGCTATTCGGCGCCGGACGGGCCGGCGAGGCGGAGGAACAGATCCGTAACATGCTGGAACGCTTTCCGCAGAGCGAATCGGCCGTGAGCCAGATCGCTAATCTGCACCTCAGAAGAGAAGCGTACGACCGGGCCATTCAGACCTACCTTGACGGCCGGAAGCGACTGGGCGATCCGGAGGCTTTCGCCCTGGCACTCGCCAGTGTCTACACCAGTGCATACGAAGTACCGGGCGCCGTCCGGGAATTCACGCGCTGGCTGACACAGCAACCCGGCCAGTCACGTATCGTCAACGACCGGATCGACCTGCTCGCGGCGATCGGAAGCCGGGAACTCGTGGAAGGAGCGCTACGATCGGCGGTGGCTGAACACCGGGACAGCAAGGACGCCCACGATCTGCTCGGAAGTTTCTATCTGCGGTCCGGCAAGACGGAGGAGGCACTGGCAGCGTACCGTGAAGCGGACCGGCTGGACGGGGACAGCGGGAAATACCTGGTCCGGTATGCCGATTGGGCGTTGCGGGAGGGGCATCACCAGGACGCCATCGATACGTACCGGGAGTTGATCGGGGCGAATGGGTCGGAGGCCCTGCGCGCCGAAGCGTATACCGGGCTTGCCCTGGCGTACCGGAAGCGCGGCGCCATGGACGATGCCGCCGAGACCTACCGGCAGATCATCGCGCAGTATCCGAATACGGGGTTCCGGGACGAGGCCATGTCCGACCTGGCGGGCCTGCTCCTGGTCCATTACCGGGACGCGCCGCGGGCGCTCGCCATGTTCCGTTCATTGCTGGCGGACGCTTCCGCGCCGGAGTACCGGGAGAAAGCCCGATTCGGCATGGCGGAGTGTTACGTCGCCCTGGGCAGCCTGGAGGACGCGATCGTCCAGTACAACGCCATCCTCGACCCGGAGGGCAAAGCCACCGAAGCTGAGACCCGGGCGCGGACGCAATACCACCTGGGTGAATTGGCGCTGTTCCAGAACCGCCTGGATGATGCACTTGGCCGTTTTCAGGATACGGCGGACCGCTTTACGGGCAGCCCCTATGCCAACGACGCGCTGGCGTGGACCATACTGATTGCGGAAGGCCGCCAGGGAGGAGACGGCCCGCTTTCCGATTACATCCGGTCGGTGCTGCTGCGGCGTCAGTACCGGGACCGGGAAGCCCTGGAAGCCTGCAAGTCGTTTATCGAAGAAAACGCGGATAGCCCCATCGCCGACACCGTAATCCTGGACATCGGGATGTTGCTCGACCGGATGGGCAAGCCGTTCCAGGCCGTCGCAGCCCTGCAGAACCTGATCAAGCGGCACCCGAAGAGCCGCCGCGTCGCCGCCGCCCGCTGGCGGATCGCGGAGATCTACGAAGTGAAGATCGGCGACATCCCCCGGGCGCTCACCGAGTACGAGACCCTGCTCCTCGCCCACCCCGACCACTTCAGGAACGACGCCGCCCGCCGCAAGATCCGGGAACTGACCGAAAACCATCCCCCCATGCCGTGACCATGTCCCGACCGCTTCACATTCACCTGGTGGCCGTCTGCGGCACGGGCATGGGTGCGCTCGCGGTGATGCTCAAGTCCCTTGGACACCGTGTCACCGGAAGCGACGAGAACGTATATCCCCCGATGAGCACGGTGCTTTCGGAGCAGCAGATACCGGTGTTCGAGGGTTTCTCTGCCGCCAACCTGGATCCTCGGCCGGACCTCGTGGTCATTGGAAACGCCGTTTCCCGGGGCAATCCCGAGGCCGAAGCCGTCCTGGAACTGAAGATCCGGTACGCTTCCATGCCGGAGACGCTCAAGTCCTTCTTCCTGTGGGAACGCAAGTCGATCATAGTCGCGGGTACACACGGTAAAACGACGACGACGGCGATGCTCGCCTGGGTGCTCACAGAGGCCGGCCTGGATCCCAGCTACATCGTCGGCGGCGTGCCTGTCGGCTGGCAATCCGGCGCGCGGCTGGGATCGGGCGACCTGTTCATCCTGGAAGGCGACGAATACGACAGCGCCTTCTTCGACAAGCGGGCGAAGTTCCTTCATTACCTGCCCGACACGGTGATCATCAACAACGTCGAGTTCGATCACGCGGACATCTACGATTCGATCGACGAGATCGCGCTTTCCTTCAGGAGGCTGGTCAACATCATTCCTAAAAACGGGTTGTTGATCGGACCGGAGGACGACGAGCGCGTCCTGACGCTCGCTTCCCACGCACACTGTGCGGTCCATACCCTGGGCATGTCGTCAAGCGCCCGGTGGTCGGCGCGCAACGTGTCCTTCGATCCCGGGGGCACGTCCTTCGACCTGTATGAGCGGGACGAGCACCGCGCCCGGCTGTCGACGGATCAGCTCGGCGACCACAATGTCAGGAACGCCCTGGCCGTAATCGCCGCCGCACGCCATTACGGGGTATCGTGGCCGGACCTGGCCCGGGGTCTCGCGTCCTTCCCCGGCGTGAAACGACGTCTCGAAGTGCGGGGCGAGGTAAACGGCATCACGGTCTACGACGACTTCGCCCACCACCCCACGGCCGTCCGGGCCACGCTGGACGCACTCAGCAAGGTCGCGCCCTGCCGGCGGACCTGGGCGGTGTTCGAACCCCGTTCGGCGACGACCATCCGACGGACCTTCCAGGACGCCTATGCCACCGCGTTCGACCAGGCGGACCGAGTGCTGATCGCGCCGGTTTACCTGCCCGAGAAGGCGCCTCCAGGAAACAGGTTTTCGGTGGAAGAACTAGTGGCGGGGCTGCGTGAACGCGGCGTGGATGCCGAAGCACCGGGCAACGTGGAACAGATCGTTTGGCGACTGGCTGGACAGGCGGAACCAGGCGACCGGATCGTGTTCATGAGCAACGGGGGTTTCGGCGGCATTCACGAAAAGACCATGAACATGCTGGAGCGAGGGCGCGCGGCGGAGCCTGGCTAGTCAGGCGGCCGTCGCGGAAAGGCGGTGGTCGTGGTCAGGCGGCCGGAGTCAGGCGTATCGTGCGTATACTTCGACGTCCAGCACGTTGCCGGCGGCCTTGAACTGCTGCCGGAGCGTAGCCTCGCGGACGAATCCCGCGTCTTCCAATGCAGCGGTCTTCGTGCCGTCGCCCGGTTCGACGTGGCAGAGTGCCTTGCGTCCGGCAGGCAAGAGAAAAGACTCGAGCAGCGGCTTCAGTTGTGCCTTGAAGGCGGAATGAACGGTCAGGTCGAGGAGCAAGGTCTCGCCGCGCCACCTGGTGTCCGGCACCAGAGTCGCGTAGCCCGCGACCGCGCCGTGCTCAGTGACCACCAGCCGGACCTGGACATCCTCCTCTTCCCGCGTTTGCTTCATCAGTCCCAGGTAGGCCCCCTCGAACATGCGCGGCCCCATATGTCCCAGTCCCACGTTGCGCAGGTGTGGCGGACCGTCCTGGGCGCAGAGCACGTTCAGCGAAGGCCAGTGCTTCCAGTCCCCCGGGATTACTCGGGCTTTGCCGGTCCCGTCCACCCGAAGATGCTCCACCTCGAAGGCGGCGTTCCCCATGTACTTCATATGGCCTGATTCCGGCACGACGCTTCGGAAGCCGAAGCCGTGGTAGAGGTAGTAGGGATGGGTGCCGTAACCGGTGGACAGCGTCAGGTACCGGTCGCACCGGTCCTTGAAATCGGCCATCTGTTCGGTCATGACGAGGCGGGCGATGCCCTTGCGGCGGTGTTCAGGCGCGGTATACACGTGGCTCAGGATGCCGATGCCGTCGTGCTCACTGACCATGATGTTGCAGACTGACCGGTTGTTCAAGCGGCCGAGGTAGAACCGGGTTTCAAGCGGGCCGACCCGGCCGGCGAAGACCTCGTCGAGGTGCCACTGTTCGTTGCTCGACTTGTGGGCCAGGATGGGCCGGACGAGCGGCGCATGGTTGTCCGGCGCCTCATCGTCGTCCGGTGCGTGGTCGCCTGACGCAAGAACGACGCCGATCTCCAGCGTTTCGCCTGTGCGGAGGGTCTTGTCAGCGATTGGTGTGTACATAGGGAGATGGTGAATGGTGCGGACTGGCGTACGGGCTTGAGTACGTGCCAAGGTGCAGAATCAAGAAAGGCTTGTGTACGGGCCAGCCCTGGGGCGTCGGCTGACTATGGTTCAGGGTCGGATCTAGTTCTGCCCGGTACAGCCCAGCACGTAGCCGACGGCCATCCCAGCCAACGCCACCTGAACCGTATCGATGACGACCTTGACCAGTGTACCGGTAAGACTCAGCATAGTGGTCATGCCGAACAGGCTCAAGCCGAGGAACAGATGGAGGAGCAACCCGAAGACCGCACTGGTCCCGAGGGCCTTTTTAGCGCCGGTATGGTCCGTCCAGCAGCCGAGGAGGACGGTCAGCAACGCCCCCATGGCCACGGCGCCCAGCACGATCGTCCACACGTTCGGGCTGGACTTCATGATCAGTTCGGGGGCTGTCACTGCGAAACCTGTGAAAAGACCGCCAAACAAGGTCCCGGTGACCAGGCCTAGTATCAGTACCGCAGCGGCTCCGGTCACGGTCGCCATGGCGAATCGTCGCACGGACATAGACTCCTCTTCCCGGGCAGGCTCAATCGGTGTTCAAGCGCTTGCCTCAGCCCGGCTCAACTGGTGACCGCAGCGGGGGATCCGGCCGAAGATCCGGCGGGCTGCTTCCTGCGCAGCACCATCCCGATCACGGCGCCCGCCACGGCAACGCGCACCGTCGTCAGGACGACGTCGAACAACGTCGCCTGCAGATTCATGTAGTTCACCGTGCCATAGAATATCATGCTGATCGCGAGACTCATCAGGAAACCGAAAACCGCACCGGTCCTGAGTCCCGCAACCGCGCCGGATACGCCCGCCCAGCAGCCGATTACGAGACACAGAAGGACGGCCAGAATCAACTCGCTCAGGTAAATGAACAGCATTTCGGGCGGGTCTTTGGCCACGGAGGCCGCGCCGGGTTCGGCATTCGCCGCGAAGTATCCGGTGAATACCATCGCGTAGAGGATGAATCCCAGGACGAGCAGGACCAGCGTGCCGACGATTATGGCGATCGCAATACGTACAATGCTCATAGTGGCTCCGGGAATTTGTAATCTACACAACCCTCAGTCTGTCCGGGATCTTAACTCTCCGCGAGACCTGCGACCCGGTCGATCAGCGTATCCACCTGGTCGGCCGTATCCATGACGTGCAGCGTGGCGCGTACCCCGCTGAAACCGCCGGCGGCGCCGACAGTACGGATATAGATGTTCGGGCTGCGGTACCAGAGACGCCCGACGATGAAGGATGGGTCGAGGTCCTTTACGGAAAAGGATATGAGGGCGCAGGACATACTTGGGTCGTCCGATGCGTACACCGTGACACCGTCGATGGCCTTCAGGCCCTGGATCAGGCGCCGGGACAGGTAACGGAGCCGGGCTTCCGTAGCCTCGACGGTAAGCCGGTTGTGGAAATCGAGGGCCGCGCCGATCGAGACGCGGTCTGAATAGCTCGTGGAACCCCGCTGTTCCAGTTTCCTCGCCCCAGTGATAGCCCATTCAGGATTCGAAGAACCCGTGTAGACCAGCGGATGCACTCTGTCCCCAATGTCGTTCCGTACGAAGAGAAACCCGGTATGCTGGGCCGCCAGCATGTACTTGTGGCCCGGTCCCGCATACATGTCGCATCCGAGTTCGTTCATGTCCATCTTCATCATGCCCGGCGGCTGGGCGCCGTCGATCAGCGTGATGATACCCCGGTCGCGGGCGATCTCGCAGATCTCCCTGACCGGCATGACGAACCCGTCGGTGTAATTGACGTGGCAGATTGTGAGAAATTTGGTCTTCGGCGTGATGCCCGCCGCCACGGCGTCGATGACCTTCTGCGGACTGTCCGGCGTGCGGAAACTGGGATCCGAGATGTCCACCATCTTGAACTCCAGGCCGTCCCGTTTCGCGCGGTAAGCCATCATGTTCTTCACCCAGCCATAATCATAGTTCGTGGTCAGGATCTCATCGCCGGGATCCAGCCGTAATCCCATGAATCCGAGGCCCATCCCGTCGGTGGTGCTGTTGGTAAAAGCGATTTCGTCGACCTCGGAACCTATGAACGCGGCCATCTTCTCACGGATCTCGTCCATCCCCGCGAAGAAGTAGGTCGACCAGCACATGTTGGGATCCGAATTCACTGCTTCCACGGCGTCGACCTGCGCCTTGTGCACGCTCACGGGCGAAATGCCCCGGGTGCCCGAATTCATGTAGATGACATTGTTGCGTAGCAGGAACTGGTTCGCCACGCCTTCCCAGTATGCCTCGTCGTCCGGGGCCGCTCCGCCGGGCGGGATGTCGGCGATGTCGGGCAGAGGCTCCGCTTCGGCTTCAGTGACCGAGGACAGCAGGGTCGACGCACCGGCCACCCCGGCCGCGCCGGCCATCACGCTGCCCATGAATCCGCGGCGGGACAGGTTCTGGATCCTCTCGGAATCCTGGATTCGGGAATCGATCTTGATCGAGCCTTCGTTGTCAGACATGGAAAACCTCCGTCAGGGATCGAAATTCTCCCAGAATTCAACTGTGTGGGGAAGGTTAGAGTTCAGTATAAACCGGTACAAAGATGTAAACAAGTATATACGTAATTAGTATCTTTGTAGCCCCGATTCATCGACTTTCTTGGAGGTTTTTCTGGAGTTCCGGGTGCAGGTTACTTACCAGCTTGTTGAAGTGATTACGCATCCAGAAAACAGCGTTTCTGAATTCCTCACTTTCACTATCTCTTAAAAAAGATGTGTCGCAATTTAAGGTAAAACCGAGTCTGGGTCTGCCATTTGCGTTTTCCCAGCAGTCCAGGTCATTCCCGATTTTGATCCTGTATACATCAAGTGATGAAGTGATTTCCTCAAATATCCGTTCCTCCCTGGTATGGTTCTTACGTACAGACAGATAGCAGCCCATAGTGCCCTGGCGTCGATATAGAAATGCGACAAAGGTCAACGCCCAGCCGTTGAATGACGAATTTCTAACTGGTATATGCAGGGTTGAGCCACGGGGAATCTCCGGCCATGTGTCTGCTGGCACATTAACCGTAGAATCAGAAAACTTTAAATCACTTAGAACGTCTGTCCAGAATCGCTGGTTCTCCTGTTCGCTTTCAGAAATTGTACTCGTACCACTACCTTCATCAGTCTCATCGGGATCAACTGGCATGAGCGACCCAAAGTCCCCCTCGAAAGTGAATCGCTGCACAATCTCGGTGCGCGCCAGGACGCGTGGATGAACGAAAAGTTGATCGGAAGCGTCTCTAAAAAGAATCGATTCTACCAGCGCCAAGTTGAAGTGCAACCCACTGTACCTCTGAACGAAGTCGACTATGTTTTCTACGCCCTCCTGAATTCCATCACCTACGATAAGCAGTAGAAACTCCCCTCGTCTCAGGTGACGGCTTACATTGTCTACAAAGTCATTCTCGTTCACAGCATTGTTTTCGTTCCTGACCAAATTGAAAAGAACATTCCCTGTATTTCCCGTGTTGAGTGATACTTCGCGTAGCAAATCTTCATATCCCCATGAAGCCAGGTCCTTGGCATAATCGAGAATCTGACCAATAACCTCGCGTCGCGCTTCCGGATTACGCCATAGCTTGAATTCTGCAAGTACCAGTCGCCCATGGGGGTTGACATACAAAGCATCTACTTTACCAGATGGAGTTCTCAATTCAGTACATACTGGTAAGATTCCCATGTATGCTGGATCGATTGCTGAAATCGGAAGCGTCTCGGGATGTCGATACAGAAGGTTCTGAAGGGTTGACTCGCTCATACTTCCTTCGGATACGTTGGCTCCGAGGCGCAGTCGTTCATAGATCTCCACTTCATTGTTATGGGCTGTGTCGATTTTGATTAGTCTGTCTTGCATAGGTAGCGCTCCAGCTTCATATCTAGAACGGTCGTGGCACTGTCCTGGCAGCTGAACAGTGGGTGAATCCATTGTTGGACGTTACGACTTCAGTTGAACGATACAGCATTAGTGGTGTGAACAGTCTCTATGAGATAGCAGTACCCTTAGTTACTTTAACACCACCTCTAACCTCGGTTAATCGTGCTTCTCCAGATACGCCCTCGTGCGCCTGTATTCCTCTTCTGCGGCAGGATCCAACTCGATCTGATTCATGCGTGCGCGGACATTGTATATATCCATCTCGTCCGGCGATTCCTGGTGATCTGTGATTTCCCGTATCCTGGCACTAAAATAGCCGCCCCAATCCGGCTGGCGTCCGTCCACGTCCGTAAAACCATACTCCTTCGCGAGCGTCCAGCTTCCGTACAACCCGCCGTGCTTCGACACGACGTCCGGATCGGCGGCCAGGGCCGCTACGCCCCTGCCCATGTAACACGGCGTTTCCGATTCCTCGAAAAACGAGTCATGCTTGATCCCATCCCGCCAGTTTTCCTCCGTGATCCCCATGCCGTCGAGCATCGCTTCGGACCGCAGAAAGCCGGGTGTAACGGTCAGCGCGGTGATGTTGTGTGCGTGGAGGTCGCGGGACATGGCGTAGCCCAGCCGGATCGTGGCGTTTTTGGCGAAATCGTAGAATAAGTTGCCCCGGTAGCCCATCGTGTCGCCGTCGGTGACTTCCACGATCAGTCCGGCGTTCCGCTCGATCATCATGGGTACCCCGTACCGGCTCGTGATGATATGGGTGTGCACCGCTCCTTCGAGCATTTTCAACCCCTTGGCCGTATCGAGTTCCCAGAAAGGCGAACCCCATTCGATCAATTCATCGCCGCCCCAGATGTCGTTGACCAGGAGGTCGAGCCGGCCCTGCTCGTCCCTGACGCGCGCGAATAACCGCTCCACTTCGGCTTCAACGGTGTGGTCGGTCCTCGCCGCAATACCGCGGCCGCCTTCGGCCGTGACCATTTCGGCGGTTTCTTCGATCGTCTCGGGCCGGCCCGGTGTGGCGGGATGGCCTTTCACGCTTCGCCCGGAGCAGTAGACCGTGGCACCCACCGCACCGAGCATGCGGGCGATCCCCCGTCCGGTACCGCGCGTCGCGCCCGCAACGACCGCCACGCGATCATGTAATGGTTTCGTTGTCATCTCATATCCCGGCAGTGGGTCCGACCGTAAATCGGCACATGACGTTGTAAGAAACGAAGTAAAGAAAGCGTTGAAGAATAAGTGTTGAAACAGATCAAAAGGTACATGCCGCGGCAGCGCATGTCAAAGTGATCGGCGGGGTGATCGGATAGCGGTTGTTTTGCCGTCCGGGTCCCATTATGGTATGGTTTCAAAGAAAGGTATACACGGGACGACTTTGACCCCGGAGGCATGTATGGCCATCATCCCGGTCGACTACACCAATCCACGCTACGACGCGAAGGTCCTGCACCGCTTTGCCGAAGAAGCGCTTCGCAAGGCCGGGCAATCGGAAGCCCACGCGACGGAACTGGCCGATTACCTGACCGCGACGGACCTGCGCGGCGTCCTCAGCCACGGCACCCGCCAGCTATCGGGCTACGTGAGGTCCTTCCAGTCGGGGAAGTACAATCCGAAGCCGAATATCAGGATCTTCCGGGAAGCGGGCGCCGTGGTGCAGTGGGACGGTGATGGAGGCATCGGACATCTGGTGTCCGCCCGGGCGATTCGTTCGGCGGTGTCCAAAGCGCGTACGTTGGGGATCTGCCTGGTCACGGCGACCCACTGCGGCCACACGGGTTCGGTCGGCAACTGGACGCGCATCGCGACCGGGGCAGGCATGATCTGCCTGTACTACAGCACGCCCATGAGTCGCCTTCCCTTCGACCGGCCGGAGCCCGTCGTCCAGGCGTTGAACAACCCGCCCGTGAGCTTCGGATTCCCTTCGGCGGAAGGTGAGCCGCCCGTGCTGATCGATATGGGCGTGCACCTGGAACTGCCCGACGTTCAGCGGGAAATCGCGGAGATCAGCGTGCTCCCCTTGATCAAGGGGCTGGCCTACCAGGTCGTCTCCGTCATGATGACCTGGCCCGTGGACGCGCAGTCACCTGTTGAGGTACGCTTTCCGGGCGCCACCAGCAGCCTGACCGCCATCGTCCTGGACCCCGCCTTCATCGGAGACCCGTCCGATTACACGCGGACGGTCGCGGATCTGCGCCAAAAAGTGCACGCCATGCAACCCCTGCCAGGGCTTGATCGCGCACTTCTACCGGGGGAAATCGAAGCCGAACGGGAGGCCGATTTCGGCGTGGACGGCATTCCCCTGGACGACGCCCATATCCGATCGCTTCGGGAACTTGGCGATGACCTGGGCGTGCCATGCTACTGGGAAACGGACGGATGAGGCCACCGGAAAACGGACCGTTGAGGCCGAAGCCACCTAAGACAGGACCGTCGAGCGTACCTGGCAATGAAGAGGCCGGGCATGCGGATCGGGAAGTCCTCCTGCATACGCTGGACCATTACCAGGCGAGTTATCCCGTGGAAGCGGACACGGTCGCCCGGATTAGGGACCTGGTCGCCGGACGCTCCGACTGCTTCGAAAGGACGTGCATGCCGGGCCACATCACCGGTTCGGCCTGGATCGTCTCGCCCGACCGGTCTAAATACCTGTTGACCCGGCACCGGATCTTCGACCGCTGGCTGCAACTGGGCGGCCACGCGGACGGTTGTCCCCGGCCCCACCTCGTCGCTCTCCGGGAAGCTGAAGAGGAATCGGGGCTCGATGGATTCGGGCTGTTCCGGGGACCTGACGGCTACGTTCCACTGGACGTGGACATTCACGTAATCGCCGCCCGGTCCGGCGTCCCTGCTCACGCGCACTACGACCTGCGCTATCTGCTGGCCGCCGCCGCGGAGCAACCGCTCGAAATCAGCGACGAATCCCACGATCTCAGGTGGTTTACCAGGGAAGAACTGCTCGGGGTCGTCCACGAAGAAAGCGTGCTTCGCATGCTCCGCAAAGGCGACGCCGTCCTGAAGCGGGGCGGTGGGGAATTCGTTTACGGATTCTCATGACGATTCGCTTGCACGCCTCCCGGGGTGGGCGTATATTCTCCCCGCGTTTGCCGACAATCTTTCCCGGACATTCCGCCCCGTTCCGAGGCGCTCGATCCGAGACGCTCGGGACGGCTTCAGAACCGAAAGAGGTGCCGCACCATGCCCCCACCCGTAGCCCTGCAATTGTATACCCTCAGAACATTGGCCGACGAGAACTTCGAACGCGTGGTGAACCTGACGGCCGAAATCGGGTACGCGGGCGTAGAACCCGCCGGGTTTCCCGGCACGACGCCGGAGGCGGCCGGCCGGCTCTTCGAATCGCTGGATCTCGAGGTTCCCAGCGCCCACCTTCCCCTGCCCGTGGGCGAGAACAGGTCCTACGTCGTCGAGACCGCGGACGCGATCGGGACGAAGCGTGTCGTGTCCGGTCTGGGCGCTGACGACCACAGCAGCGTGGACCGCATCAAGTGGTCGGCGGACCGCTTCAACGAGGCCGCGGAGTCCGTTGCGCCCCACGGCATGACCTTCGGGATTCACAATCACTGGTGGGAGTACCAGGAGGTGGAAGGACGGATCGCGACGGATATCCTCCTGGAGCATCTCACGCCCGAGGTATTCTTCCAGGTGGACGTGTACTGGGTGCAGGTCGGCGGACCGGACCCGGCCGGCGTGCTCGAACAGCTCGGGGCCCGCGCGCCGCTGCTCCACCTCAAGGACGGGCCCTGCCTTCGGAATACGGACATGACCGCCCTGGGCGAAGGGAAAGTGGACCTCCCCGGCGTGATCGCGGCCGGTGGAGACCATACCGAGTGGCATATCGTCGAACTGGACAGTTGCGCGACGGACATGGTCGAAGCGGTCCGGAAAAGCTATAACTACCTGGTGGATAACGGCCTTTCCCGGGGTAACAGGTAGCAGATTCGGGCGGGCCGTGGTTCCTTACGTACGGTGCGCCTGACACGGGATGGAGCGTCTGCACACGACGAGCAGGAGAAGGAGAAGGAGCATGACCCGGGAAGAAGGCGAACGGAAACGCGGACAACTGGTCCGGGACGGCTACTGCCATATCGAAGGCGTGCTGCCCGAGGACTTCCTGGCTGTCCTTCGGGAGGAATCGGACCGGCTGCTCGATGCCGCGGATCACCCGCCCGAGTGGCAGTACCAGGGCTCCGACCTGCATGTGACCGGCAAAGACAACGCGGTGATGGGGAACCTGCTCGACTGGCCCGTCACCCGCGAGATCCTGGAAGCCATGGGCCTGACGGATTTCACCCCGTCCGGCATCGTTATCATCCTCAGCAAACCGGCCGGCGGTCCGCCGCTATACTGGCATCAGGACTGGATGGCGTGGAACGATCCCATCAGCATGGCGCCCTGGCCGCAGACCATTTTCCTTTCCTACTATCTCGTGGACACAGACTTCGAGAACGGGTGTTTCCGCGTCATACCCGGCACGCATCGCCGGCGCATCCCCCTGCACGGCCAGGTGGAGGTCCCCCATCAGCAGACCGCGTATTTCGCCGATGTGCAGGATCCGCATATGTTCGGCGACCACCCGGATGCCGTGGATCTACCCGTGAAGGCCGGCGACCTGGTCATCGGGGAAGCGCGTGTCCTGCATTCGGCACGGGGCAACAACACCGATCGCAGGCGGACGCTGCTCCTGGGCTGGCACAACCGGCCCGTGACCGTACCGGATTACTGGACCGGCAAGGTCCCCGGACCCATCGCGAGCCGTCCGCCGGACGCCCAGTACGAAGTCACTCGCATCCCCGGAAAGTACCTGGTGTAGTGCGATGACCGAGCTTGAAAACGCCGTTTACGAGCTGGACGTATACGGATTCACGGTGGTGGAAGGTGTCCTGTCCGGCGACGAGGTCGAATCGATGCGCCGGGTGCTGATACGTCTGGCCGAAGAGGTCGGCGAAGAACGGGAAGGCGCGGGGTCCTGCCGGCACGTCGCCAACCTGCCTACCCTGGACCCGATCTTCTTCCCGGTCATCGATCACCCCCGCATCCTGCCCATTCTCGAGCATTACCTCGAGCCGTCGCTGATCCTGGGAAGCCTGAACAGCCGCATCGTGCGTCCGGGAGACGGCGACCAGGGCTTTCACAGCGACATCCCGGCCGAAATGCTCAACATGGCCTCGCCGGTCATGATGAACACCGTGTGGATGCTGGACGGCTTCTCGCCGGAAAACGGCGGGACCCGGGTCGTGCCCGGCACCCACCGAAGCGGGCTTCCCCATCCCGCCAGCGATGCCGACGTGAAGTACTACGTGCAGCCTGCCGCGCCGGCGGGCAGCGTGCTGGTCTTCAACGGCCAGTGCTGGCACGCGGGCGGCGCCAACCACGGCAGAGCCAATCGGCACGCCCTGTTCGCCCACTACCGGAAACGCATGCTCATGTTCCAGTATGATCCCCACGAAGGGTTTCCTGCGGAGTGGTACGGCCTGCTTTCGAACCGCCAGAAGGAGATCATGCGCATGAAGCACGGCGTGGACACGCCCCGGGCGGCCGACGTCCAGGTCTTCAGGTAGTCCGCATCCGCCCGGTCTCAGCCGGTCAGGACTTCCGGATTGACGATGTGGTCCGGCCGCTCGCCGTTCCATACCTGGAGGGCCATGGTCAGCGCCATGTGCCACATGCGTTCCCGGCTCGCGACCGTTACGCCGGCGATATGCGGGGTGACGACGACATCGGCGCGGTGGAGCAGCGGGTTCTCAGGGGACGGGGGTTCGGGATCGAATACATCCAGGCCGGCCCCGTCGAGATGACCCCGGTCGAGGGCGGCGCAGAGCGCTTCTTCGTCCACCAGACCGCCCCGAGAAACATTGACGAAGAACGCGCCCGGTTTCATCTGTGCGAAGCGTTTTCCGTCCATCAGCCGGTGTGTTTCCTCCGTGAGCGGCGCGTGCAGGGAGACGACATCCGACCGGGCCAGCACGTCCTCGATCCGCTCCGCCCGTTCGATGCCCATGGCCGTCGCCCGCTCCGCCCCGATATAGGGATCGTAGGCTATCACCCGCATGCCCAGGGCGGCGGCCAGTTCCCCGACCCGGCCGCCGATGCGTCCCAAGCCGATCAGACCCAGCGTCCGTCCGAAGACCTCCATGCCCTGGTAGCCCGACAGGTAGTCCTTCCCGGGACGTTCTGCGAATTCGCCGGAAACCCGCTTGATATGCTTGACCGCGGACAGGATCAGGGCAATCGCCGTTTCCGCGGTGGATACGGTGGGGCCTTCCGGTGTATTGCAGACGGCGACGCCCCGTTCCGTGGCATCCTGAACGACGATGTTGTCGATGCCGATACCCGTCCTGCAGATGACCTTCACGTCCGGATATCGGTACAGAAAGCCGCCGTCGTAGTTCCGGCGGGCGCCGGCGACGATCGCGTGGGCGCCGGGCAGGTCCCGGAGCGGATCATCGGGCGACGCTTCCGCCGAGCCGTTGACGTGCAGCCGCTGGTCGAACTCCGCACGAATCTCGGGAGGAATGGTTCGATCCGACCAGAGCCTCAACATGGAACGCTCCTGCACAATACAGGCCGAGCGAACCCCGCCGTTGCGACAAATGGGTTGCCCGGCATCAAAGAAATCCATACATTACGACTATCGTTCAGCACAAAGCCGCACATGGCCGTGGGATATCATAGAACGTTCTTCCATGATCCGCAAGTCAATCGATATCCTTCAATCGGCATGAAACGCGGCGGCCGGGTTCCCGTGAAGATCGGGATTCCGGAACGACACCGAACCGGAGAACCCCGAAGTGATTCGACACTACAGCCGTATAGCCTGTCTGATCTGCCTTCTCTTCGCCTGGACCGTTCACACGCAGGAAAAGGATCCCGCCGTGCCGGAGGCGGATTCCGACGCCGCGGCGGAACCGGATTCCACCGGCGCCGGAGGCGACCCCCTCCTCGTGCCGGCGAACAGCACCGGCGAAATCGACTTTTCCGTGGACGTGAGCGGTTTCAGGGGGGAGGAAGGACAAACCTACGTGGAGTTCTATTTCCTGTGCCGTCCGAGCGGTTTTACCCTTGAAGAAAAAGATGACGGTGTCTACGCCGCCACCTTCCAGATCGATCTGTCCATCATCAACGAGCAGGACAACGCCGTCTTCCAGTCGGTTCAGAAAAGGGAATACCAGACGGACCGGCCCGTCACCATCACCCGAAGGGGCGAGGAAAGAGTGGTACTGGAACAGATCGCCGCAGGCGTCGCTCCGGGCAAGTACCGGGCGAAGGCCATCGTGACCGACCTCAATTCCAGGCGTTCCGGCGAAGCCGAGAAACCCTTTGTCGCACAGCCGCTTGACGCACCCGGACTTTCTGTAAGCGACCTGCAGTTCTCCACGCTCATTCAGCAGGCGCAGGAGCAGAACCGGTTCACGAAAAACGGCCTGCTGGTGCTGCCCAACCCCTTGCGGATATTCGAAAAATGGATTGAAATGCCCGAAGACGGCAGCTATAAGCCGCGAAACCTGTTCCTGTATTTCGAGATGTACAACCTGACTCCGGATTCGGCGACCGACGAGGCGACCTACGACATCTACCCGTCGGTAACCAGCCATGCCAACGAGATGACGTTTCCACTACCTCCCAGGAAGAACCGGAAGGTATCGGGATCCGACGGCCTGGACGTGATCGTCCTGGACTACATGACCTTCCCGGAAGGTATCTACACCCTGGAAATCAAGGTCAGGGACGCACAGGCCGGGACGGAAGCGACCAGTTCGTCCGTCTTCGAGATTGTCCAGCCTCCGCCGCCACCGCCGCCCGCCACTGTCCTCACGGAGGAACAGGCAAAACGGGGACGGAGACAGCTGGCCATCATCGCTTCCAAGCGTGAACGCGAACTCTACGACAATCTCGACCTCGAAGGTAAGACCGAATTCCTGATCGCTTTCTGGCGCATGCGGGACCCGACGCCCGAGACCCCGGAGAACGAATCCATGATGGTGTTCAACGAGCGGTTCTCCTATGCCGATTATCAGCTGGGCGGGGCGGAAAGCGACCGGGGCTCGGTTTTCATCCGGTACGGACAGCCGGAGGAGATCGAGCGGCATGATTCCGACAACATCATGAAATCACACCAGATCTGGTACTATACGGAAGGCGTTCAGGGCGATCCTTCACGGACCACGGAAGGCGGACGTCATTTCTTCGTTTTCGGTGATCGTCGGAACATCGGCAGGTACGAACTGGTGCATTCCTCGGCGCGGGGAGAACTATACAACCCGCAGTGGCGGCAAGACCTGCTACTGATTGACGAGAGCCAGCTCCTGGAACACAGGGGATTCGACGGACCGAACCTGCCCGTACCCCTCAGCGCGCCCGAGACCGATCCGGGCAAGCCCTGAGCCCAGGTAAGCCCAGAGCCCGGTCAAGCCCAGAGCCCGGCACTCATTCCACTTATCCGCAGACAAAAGCATCCAGTGTCTTGCCGAGACGGCCGGCGACGGACGGCATCATGCGGACCGTGAGGCGGACGCCCTCCGGTTCGTCCTCCCGGTGCAGGACCTCCCCCGACTCATAGACCATGGAAATGGCGTGTCCGTTTTCGTAGGGAATCAGCAGTTCCACTTCCACGCGATGGCGGTCGACCCTGATTGAAATCGCCTGGCGCAGCCGCTCCACGTCATCGGGGTCCAGTGCGGAGACCGTGATGGCGTTGGGATAGGAGAGCTGCAGGAATTCCAGGGCGTCGGGACTTTCCAGCCTGTCCGTCTTGTTGAAGACCAGCAGCAGTGGGAGATCGGAAACCCCCAGTTCCGCCAGCACCTGGTTCACCGTCACGATATGTTCCGCGTGGTTGGGATGGCTGCCGTCTACCACGTGGATCAGCAGGTCCGCGTCGTAGACCTCGGTCAGCGTGCTTTTAAAGGATGCGATCAGGTGGTGGGGCAGTTTCCGAATGAAACCCACGGTATCCGAAAGCAGAACGGGTTGGCCCGGGGTCGCGTTGACCACGCGCGTGGTCGCGTCGAGGGTGGCGAACAGCCTGTCCTCGATCAGCGTGCCTGCCTCGGTGAATCCATTGAAAATCGTGGACTTGCCGGCATTGGTGTACCCGATCAGCGCGATACAGAACATGGCGCTTCGGCGTTGTCGCTGCCGGTGATAGGAAGCGGCCACCTGCTCGAGATTCCTGCGAAGGTGGGTAATGCGCCCGCGGATCAACCGCCGGTCGATCTCCAGTTGCGTCTCGCCGGGCCCCCGGACCCCTATGGCGCCGCCCGATCCGGCCGCCACGCCGCCTTCCTGCCGGGAAAGGTGGTCCCACTGCCTCGTCAGCCGCGGCATCATATACTGCAACTGGGCAAGCTCAACTTGCAGCTTGGCCTGCTTCGACTTCGCCCGCGAGGCGAATATATCGAGTATCAGTCCGCTGCGGTCCAGAATGCGCCGTTCGATAACGCGGTCCAGGTTCCTGACCTGCGCGGGGGTGAGGTCGTCGTCGAAAATCACGAGGTCGATTTCCTCCGCCTCGCACCGTTCGGCGATCGAACGGGCTTTTCCGGTTCCGATATAGTACGCCGGATGCATGGCGCTGCGGACCTGGATCACCCGATCGACGATCTCCGCGCCGGCGGTATCGGCCAGCAGGGCGAGTTCGTCGAGCGACTCCTCCATCTCGCCGACCCGTTCTTTTGATGGCACCATGCCGATCAACAAGGCGCGTTCACGAGTGTTTCGGGGTATTTCGTGCATTTCACGCATAGGGTGGCTACGCTTTTTCTGGGTCCATGCTCCTGCCGGCCCGCCCGGCCCGCCCGGCCCGTCCGGTCCGTCCGGTCCGCCCGGTTCGCGATCCCGACAGCCAGTATTCCGCCAATATGAGCGCCATCGCGAGGACAATCAAAGACTTCCAGATCTCATACCCGCCCGGGGCGCCGAGTGTCCCACCGCGAGGAACGCCCGGGGCGCCCGCCGGATCCATGAGTACGACATCCTCACCGGCTCCGAACAATCCGGCCGCCTCTTCCGGCGAAAACCGGGCCAGATCCGATTCCCGCGTATCCGGATTTACCGCGAAGGCCTGCACAACGGCGTCACCGTCCCACAGCGCATACACGCCGGGTTGTTTCGTGTCCGGAACTTCCACCATAATCCCGTGGCGTCCGGCCCGGGCATTGACCGTCTCGGTACGTCCCGAGGGGTACTCGAGGTAGAGGCCGGCGTCTGCCCGCAAATCGGTCATGGGCTGTACTATGGGTCTTCCCGCCAGGTGACCCCCTTCGGCAACCGTCACCGACGGATGCAGGTACCGAACGCTGCGATGCATGAACGGCACGAACGCGCTGCGCAACGCCAGGTCGCTCCACCCGGTGTTCAAGTCTGAAGCGACCAACAGCGCGCGGCCGCTGCCGGACCGACCTTCGAGGACGGCCGGCGTTCCGTCCATGAATCGCGCGATGACCCGTGCGCCGAGACCCGCATCGACGCCATAGGACGCGTAGAACCTGGCCTCGCCGGCCGACAGGGATTCGGCGTATCGGCCGTCGAAACGAAACACGGGATGCTCGGAGTCGACCTGGTCCATCCGGTGAAAGGAGGACTTGCTGCCGGGCGTTCCCCTTCGTGACGTGATCGAGCAGTCGAAGACGCCGGTGAAGAAACCGTTTCCGTAAGCCGCCGGATCCAGTCCCTCACCGAGAAAGACCAGTACGCCGCCCCCGGAGGAAACGTAACGCTCCAGGCTGGATAGCCGCGCCGGCGTCAGTTCCACGGCGCCGTCCACGATCAGCACGCCCGTATCGTACAGATCGCTGTTCAACACGTCGGCGGATGCAGTCTGTACGTCCACGGGCGTGACCAATCCGCCTGACGGCCTCAATACCTGCTCGATGAAGTAACCGGATTCACTCTGTCCGATGGCTGTAACGCCAAAGACGTCCGGAACCTCGAGGGTGAAATACCGCCGGTTATCGGCCGCGACATCATCCTCGTCCAGTTCCACGTAACCGGAATACCTGCCCGGCGTGTCGATGACGACGTTGAACTGCACGGAACCAGCTTCGCCCGTTTCGGCCGTCACCTGGCGGCTGTCCCGGTCCAGGCCGTTAATGACGAGCCGGAGTTCCCTGGTCCGCCTGGTACGGCCGGTCTGCCCGGTCTGCTCTGTTTGCCCGACCTGCTCAGCCTGCCCGGCCTGCTCAGCTTGCTCAGCCTGCTCGGCCTGCTCAGCCTGCTCGGCCTGCGCGGTCTGCTCGGCCTGCGCGGTCCAGTGTGTGCCCGCGGAAACGCCGTTCCGGTAGGTGAAGGTCGCGACAAACCGCTCCGGTTGATTACGGATCAGCAGGCCCTCGCTGACGGAGACCTCGTCGATGCTTGCGTTTTCCACTCTCCCCGCCTCGAAGGGGTAGAGGTAGATCGGCGCACGCGATTCCGAAGGCGCCTCCGATGCGGATACGGCCAGACGCTCCCAGTCGCTTCGCTGCAAATCCGACAGAATGTAGATGCTCTTGTTCGCCGATACGATGCCGGACAGTTTCCGGCGGGCGAGACGCACGGCGCCGGCGATGTCCCCCGAACTCTCGGATACTTCCGCTTCCGACAGGCGCGCCGAGAGCGCTGCGGTCCGGTCCGTGGGAACGGGCGGGACAGCCTCGGGCGGCGCGGCGGTCAGTATGATCAGGCCCTCGTCGCCCGGCTGCATCGCATCCATGATGCGTCCGGCCTCGGTCCTGGCGGCGTTGAACGGCGTGTCCCCGTAGCGTCCGGCGCCCATGCTGTATGAATTGTCCAGTACGATGACGAAGACCGACCGCTGTTCGACGCTGCTGCCCAGCAAGGCGCCCGCCAGGCCTTCGATGACCGGCCGTGCGAAAGCCATCACCAGGAGCAGGACAATGAGCACCCGCAGAAGAAGCAACAGGAGTTCCCGGAGCCTCAGGGCCCGAGACCGTTGCATATGGTGATCCCTGATGAAAATGACGGAACTGAAATCGACGGTGGAGACTCGCTGGCGGTGGAACAGGTGTATGACGATCGGTACGGCGACCGCAACGAGCCCAAACAGCATCAACGCGTTCAGAAAGGTCATTCTGCTTCCTCCACGGCGGTCTGGTAATATACCTTCGGAGCCGGCGCCCGTAAAGCGATAACATCGGGAGATCGGCGGCCTCCTTCCGGGGTAACGCCCGCGCCGTAAGGAGGGTGCCGAAGGTGGTATCGCCCCGGCGTTGCGGCTCCTTGGGCGGGCACGCATACCGGGGTGCCGAACGGGGTGCCGAACGGGGTGCCGCGGGGCGATTTTCCTTGACACGTAGGCCGGTTACGGGTATCGTAATCTCCAATATCCGGTCCAACCCGCTGGTAACCCCCCTGAAGGAGCGTTTATGGAGGCATGGCTGGCCCTGGAAGACGGCACAGTCTACGAAGGCGAATCCTTTGGCGCTACCGGGAAAAAGGTGGGAGAAGTCGTTTTCAACACCAGCATGATCGGATACCAGGAGGTATTGACCGACCCGTCGTACAAAGGTCAGATCGTCACCATGACCTACCCGTTGATCGGGAATTACGGCGTGAATCCCGGCGACCTGGAATCGCTCCACCCCCACGTGGAAGGATTCGTGGTTCGAGAGTACCAGCGGAACCCGAGCAATTGGCGCTCGACCGGCAGTCTCGACCGCTTCCTGGACGACCATGGCGTCGTTGGCATTTCCGGAATCGATACCCGGGCACTTACCCGCAGGCTCCGCGTCGACGGGGTCATGCGCGGCGTGATAAGTTCCGGCGCGGCGGACCCTGACACACTCGTCCGGCAGGCCAGTGACGTGCCCAGAATGGTTGGCCAGGACCTGGTCCGCGAAGTGACCACGGACCGGCCGTACCGGTGGGAGGGAGATCGTCGTATCTACGTGGACCCTCCCGACGACGATCCGGAGGGGATCTGGAACGGCTTCGACGAACCCGGAACCTATCGGGTCGTCGTCATGGATTACGGCGTTAAGCACAATATTCTTAGGAACCTGGCGCGTCGGGGCTGCCAGGTGCTCGTCCTGCCGGCGGACTACACGGCCGAGCAGGTGCTGCGGCTGAACCCCGACGGCATCATGTTGTCCAACGGTCCCGGCGATCCGGGCGCCGTTCAATACGCCATTGACGAGTTGAAAGTCCTGATCGAGCGGAAACCCATATTCGGCATCTGCATCGGTCACCAGTTACTGGGCATGGCGCTGGGTGGAGAACGGTTCAAGCTGAAGTTCGGCCACCGGGGCGCCAATCAGCCCGTGCGGCAGAACGAATCGGGCCGGGTGGAAATCACCGCCCAGAACCACGGCTTCGCCATCGACGCCGACACCCTCGACGAATCCGAGGTGGAACTGACCCATATCAATCTCAATGACCGGACGTTGGAGGGGCTCAGGCACCGGCGGTATCCGGTTTTCTCGGTACAGTATCATCCCGAAGCGTCACCGGGACCGCACGACGCCGATTACTTGTTCGACCGATTCATCGCATCCATGCAGTAGACCCGCCGACGGTGCTTTTCCGGACGGTTTCTACAGGAGCAAGCAATGCGCAAAAGTATCAAGCACATCCTCTTTCTCGAACCTAAATCCTCCCACCTCCACGTTTATTCGGACGCCTATATCCCGCGCATCGGCTGTCTCGTGCTCGCGACGATCATGCGGGACCTGGGCTACGGCGTCCGGGTGATGCTGGAAGAGGTGGAAGACATCGACACGAACGAGTTCGGGGAAGCCGATCTGATCTGCATCTCCTCCCTGACGTCCACGGCGCCCGGGTCGTACCAATACGCCGATTTCATCCGGAACGTCTATCCCGAGAAGACGATCGTGATGGGTGGAACGCATCCGACGTTCGTGCCCGACGAAGCCCTGCAGCACTGCGACTTCGTCGTGCGCGGCGAGGGGGAGGATGCCCTGGTCGAACTGGTCCGTTGCCTGGAGTCCGGCGCCGACTACCGCGGCATCGCCAACCTGTCCTGGATCGAGGACGGACGGCCGGTCCACAACCCGGAGCGGCCCAAGGCGGAGGATCTGGACGTGCTGCCCATACCGGACTTCAGCCTGGTACCGTCCGGCAGAATGGACATCATGTCGATACAGACGCAGCGGGGTTGTCCCTGGGACTGCAGTTTCTGCACGGTGACTAAGCTGAACGGGCACAAGCTGCGCGGCCATTCCGTCGAGCGCGTGCTCGATATGCTGGAAGCCTATACGAAGATGCCGAATTTCAGCTATCTCTTCTTCGCCGATGACATCTTCAACGTGCCGGTGGACCGCACCATGGCCATCATGCAGGGCATGATCGACCGTAAGCTGATCATCCCGTGGGCGGCGCAGATGCGCCACGAGATCTCGAAGCAGCCGGAATTGATGAAGAAGATGCGCGAGGCGGGATGCGACCGCGTTATGGTCGGTTTCGAATCCATCGACGAGACGGCCCTGGAACTGTATGGAAAGAAGGAGACGGCCCACGACGTGGAGGTGGCCATCGACGCGATCCATGATCACGGCATCGACCTCCACGCCATGTTCATCGCCGGCGCCGACTCGGATCATCCGGAGACCATCAAGACCCAGTTCGAGTTCGCCAAGAAGAAGGACCTGGCGACGTCGCAATGCATGATCCTGACCTACCTGCCCGGTTCCGAAGACACCATCCGCTACGATCTGCAGGGCGGGGAATACCTGAGCAACGACTGGAGCCATTACGACGGCCACCACGCCAACCACCCCGTCCCGAACATGACCCGCTACGAGCTGGTCAACACGGTGATGGAAGGGATGAAGGGCATGTACGCGCCGCACCGCATCGCGTACAAGCTCGCCAGTGCCGCGTTCAACGCGCTCAGGCTCAACAAGCGGGAAGCCGCGCGGCAGCTGCGAAACGGGCTGCTCCGCCTGAACGGCTACTCCATCCTTCAACGGTGGTTCAAGGAGCACACCGAGTACCTGGCCGATCTCCGCGCCGAGAACGTGTCCCTGTCGCCGGACCGCTACAAGCGCGTGGTGCTGGCCGTGTCCAACGTGGACGTGAGCCGGGTGCTCCGCACGTTCCTGGCCGAGATGAACATACGCGTGGAAGAGTTCAGCGAGGAGAAGCTATCCGTGCTCAAGGACTCCGACCTGGTCGTCATGGCCGGCGAAATGGTGGACGACGTGAGAGCCCGGGTCCAGAACCTGCACATCTTCCCCGTGCACGACAAGAACACGCGGATGGACCGGACCCTGACCCAGCTCGGCATACTCTTCACCGAGAACGTGGACAAGGTGCGCGAGGCCATCGCCGCGGTGCATTTCCAGCCCGCCCAGGGCAAGGTGGCGACCGGCGACGCCTGATCGGCTACCGTGCGGCGCATGATCAATCAGACGTAAACTCTGACAACGCTGTTTCTGTAAAAAAGGCATCCAGGACGTTTGGTCCCGGATGCCTTTTGCTTTTGGTGGGTTGACACGCCGCAGAAAGAGGCCTAACTGCTGAACCGCCAGCGTATAACGTCGTGGAACCGGTCAAAGTCCCTGTCGAATGACGCTACGTGGTCGCCTCGAAAGAAACGCAGGAGGACATTAGTTTCCAACAGGAATTTCGTCATTTGTATCTTGCCACTCTGGCTGCTCGTACAGCGCTTCGTTCCTCGGTTTTGGACGCGGATGGCTTGCCATCTGCGAGTAAGCCATACAGATCCTTAAGCGACTCCGACTCGCCTCTCAACACAACCCCGCCTGGAATCAACTCATAGATTAGCCGTTGACGTGGCTTGAGGCGAAGTGCTTTTCGGACTTCGACCGGGATGGTAGTCTGCCAATTTTCGTATAAGGTCGATTTGATCATCGGTGCGTGTCTCTATTCCATTGCTAAGGAGTTGATCCACCCTTCGCGCACGAGTCAGGGATTCCGATTCAGTGTCGCAGCAGGTTGGATCCCGTCGATGAGCCGAGGTTTGTCCCTGGCGACCTTTCTAAAGTCGCATTCCACCTGAATCCCATGCCAGAACTGATC
Source organism: Gemmatimonadota bacterium (assembly GCA_009838645.1). NCBI lineage: Bacteria > Pseudomonadati > Gemmatimonadota > Gemmatimonadota bacterium. The sequence continues at coordinate 475,926 of VXRC01000049.1, forward strand.
TGACTGATTGAAAAAGGCCCCAAAGCGAATCGACATGGATGGCGTAATCGACCGGCGGCCATGTACAATCTCGTTGATTGCGCGAGGAGCAACCCCAATGGCACGCGCCATGGCATTCTGCGAAATGCCCATAGGCTTGAGATACTCCTCAAGCAGAATCTCGCCAGGTGTGATGATTTCGTTCATAGCTATGATGATCGGGAGACACACGAAACGCTTGACCGTTTTTAAGCCACAAAATTGATAAATTTGCTCCAATAAATCATTCGATTTGTTGAGCGCCGTACGCCACATCCCCTACGCGTTCCTGCAGCCTTGCCAGCTCCGCTTTCAACTCCGCGACCACCTCCGCGTACTCGGGATCCGCGTACACGCTGTTCATCTCGCAGGGGTCCTTCTCCAGGTCGAAGAGTTCCCATTCCGGCTGCGTCTTCGGACCGATCGCGCCTTCCTGTCCGAGCGGATCGCCATAATAGTAGATCAGCTTGTACCGCAGGGTCCGGACGCCGTAGTGGGCGCAGACGTTGTGGTGGGCGCCGTGCATCCAGTACCGGTAGTACATGGACGTTTGCCAGTCGGCCGGGGTCTCGCCACTCAGCAGGGGCCGGAACGAGTGCCCCTGGAACGAGGACGGTATGTCCGCGCCGGCACAATCCAGGAAGGTCGCCGGAAAGTCGACATTCAGGATCATGTCGCCGTTCACGGTGCCCGGCGCCACCTCCCTCGGGTAGCGGATCAGGAAGGGCATGCGCAGGGATTCCTCGTACATGAAGCGTTTGTCGTACCAGCCGTGGTCTCCGAGGAAGAATCCCTGGTCCGACGTATAGATCACGATGGTTTCCTCACCGATGTCCTCTTCGTCGATGAAGTCTAGCAGTCTGCCCACGTTGTCGTCGATCGAGGCCACGCACCGCAAGTAGTCCTTGATATAACGCTGGTACTTCCAGCTTTTCTCTTCGGCGGGCGACAGGCCTTCCGGCACGGGCACCTTCAGGTCCTCGGCGTTGAGATCGCGTTCGACGCGCATCCGTGCGGCCGCTGCGGCCAGGGACCGGTTCGAATAGTCGTCGTCGAAGGTCTCAGGCTCCGGGATGTCCTCGTCTTCATACATCGCGGCGTGTTTGTCATCGGGCTCCCAGGGCCGGTGCGGCGCCTTGTGATGCACCATAAGGCAGAAGGGGCGGTCCCGGTCGCGCCCGCGAAGCCAATCCAGCGAATAATCGGTGATCAGGTCGGTGGTGTACCCGCTTCGCGTCGACCGCTCTCCCATCTCGATCATCTCGGGGTCGTGGTACAGGCCCTGGCCGGGCAGGACGTCCCAGTAGTCGAAGCCCGTGGGATCGTGGATGCCGCCGTGCCCCAGGTGCCACTTGCCCACCACCGCCGTCTGGTACCCGTGTTGCTGCAGCACCTTGGGATAGTTCAGCAGCCTGCCGTCCAGGTGGGTGGACAGGGTGGTGACGCCGTTTACGTGGTTATACGTGCCCGTCAGAATGGCCGCCCGGCTGGGCGTGCAGATGGAGTTGGTGCAGAAGCAGTTGTCGAACCGCATGCCTTCCGATCCGATCCGGTCGATATGGGGCGTCCGGTTGATCCGGTTGCTATAGGCGCTTATGGCGTGCGACGCGTGGTCGTCGGACATGATAAACAGGATGTTCGGAAGTGACTGGGACATGGGACCTTTCCGTTTTTTAAGAAGTGTCAAGGAGTCGTTAAGGAGTAAATTGGGATATGAAGCGTTAAACTTTAAAACTCAGGAAGCCAGTACGGTCCTGAGCGTCGAGGCGGCGATGTTTGCGCCGCAGATGACGATGGCCACGGTACGTCCACGGAATTCATCCTTCTGTTGAAGCAAGGAGGCCACGGCAACGCCGGCGGCGCCTTCGACGATCTTGTGATGGGCATGGACCATGAACCGGATGGCGTCGCCGATTTCTTCCTCCGAGACCAGGATGTAATCGTCGACCAGGTCGCGGCAGATCGGAAAGGTGATCGATCCCGGCTCCACGTCGCCCGCCGAGCCGTCGGATAGCGTTTCGCCGTGCTCGGTGCTCACGATGCGGCCCGCACGAACGCAGTGATACATGGCCGCCGACTGTTCGGGCTGGCAGCCGATAACCCGCGTGCCGGGCCTATGCGCCTTCAGATAGACGGCGATCCCGCCGATCAGCCCGCCGCCGCCGACAGTAACGAACACATCGTCAATGGAGGGCAGTTGCTGCGACAGTTCGATGCCGATGGTACCCTGGCCGCCGATGATCTGCGGATCGTTGTAGGGTGAAATCCACATCCTGCCCAGGACGGCGGCCTGCTGCTTGGCGTGCAACTCTGTTTCGAGCGGGTTGCCGTCGTGGAAGACCAGGTCTACCGGATACTGCTTGATCGCTTCTATCTTGGAAGGATCGACGCCGTTGGGCAGATAGATGGTCCCCGGACAGCCGGTGATCATACAGGCCCGGGCGACGCCCTGCGCATGGTTGCCCGTCGAGGACGTCACCACGCCCCGTGACAACTCCTCGCCGGTCAGCGACAGCACCTTGTTCATGGCCCCGCGCGCCTTGAAGGAATTGGTATGCTGCTCGCTTTCCATCTTCAAGTAGACATCCGCCCTGGTTTGAGCCGAGAGCGGCATGGAGTGGATCAGGGGCGTTTGCAGGACGCGGGACCTGATGCGTTCTTCCGCGCTAAGTATTTCGGGGAGTAAGGGATGCATTAATGAGAGACGATCTGCAGAACAGCGCGGTTGGATGATTGCGGCTGGCCGTCGGTACTACCGGCCCGTCATCCCGGCTGCGCCACTTCGACCTCGATGTGGCGGATCAGTCCTTCCTCCGTGAAGGTGATCGTTTCGAGTCCCCGGCGCACCACGGATTGCCCCGTTTCGGCATGGCTGGCCCGCATCGTGAATTCGAAGGAGGCCGTGTCGTCGGATTCCGCGCGATAATCGTCCACCGTCCAGTGCACGTCGGGGAAGGCGGCAAAGAAGCCGGTCATCATGTCCCGGATCTGGTCCAAGCCCTCGAACAGGCCGAACTGCGACGACCGATAGGTGGCTTCGGGATCGAATTGGGGAAACACCTCGTCCAGCACGTGACGATTCGATCGCTCGACATACAGCCTTGCCAGTTCCGCCGCGTTTTGTCGATCCATGCCATACGCTCCGAGGAAATGCGTAAACTGCCCACCGGTGGTTACGCGGCAAAATGTGCCGTTCGTCCGTATGTCGTGTCAAGTTGGAAAACCGCATGAATGGCGGCCGGGAAGGATGGCCTTGGAGGATAGCCGGGCGGACACGCGCCGGGGGGTGGACACGCGCCGCGGGGTTGACACACGCCGCGGGGTTGACGCGCTGCGTATAATCTAGAGGGAATCAGGCTGTCCGTAATCACCCGGCGCCTTGCCGTGGAACACCCCTTTCGGGCCGAACGCATCGAACCTAGAGCCGCGAACGAACTTTCAACTACGGACAAGGACATGAGATCTAATTCGATAATCGATAAGATGGAAACGCCCGCCGTACTGCTCGATGAGACCAGGATGATGGGCAATCTGCGCGCCATGCAGGACCTGGCGGACCGGCACGGCGTCGCGCTGCGTCCCCACATCAAGACCCACAAATCTCTGGAGACTGGCCGGAGACAAGTCGGCCTGGGGGCGTCGGGTGTCACCGTCGCCACGGTGGACGAAGCGCAGATATTCATCGAAGGCGGATTCGAATCCATCACCGTCGCCCGGCCGGTGGTATCGCCGGGGAAGTGGGACCGGTTGCTATCCGCCGCAAAGGCTCAGGACGCCGACGTCCGCGTGGTGACCGACTCGAAGGAGGGCATCCAGGTGGCGGGCGAACGGGCGGCGGCTCACGAGCAGACCGTAGGACTGTTTCTCAAAATCGACGTGGGACTGCATCGGTGCGGACTGCTGCCGGACGACCTGCGCACCGGGAAGCTGGCCGGGATGATCCACGACCATGCCAACCTGGAATTCCGGGGCATCATGTCCCACGCAGGCCACGTGTACGGTTCGAAGTCCAGGGCAGAGGCCGCCGAGGTCGCGGAAGCGGAGCGGCGCACCATGGTCGCCGTACGCGACGCATTGCAGTCGGACGGCCTTCCGGTTCAGGAGGTCTCCGTGGGCGCCACGCCGGCTGTCCTCGCTACCGAGCGTTTCGACGGGATTACGGAAATACGGCCCGGGAATTACGTTTTTCTCGACCTGCTCCCTGTCCGCGTGGGCGTAGCCCGGGTTACCGATGTTGCGTTGACCGTGCTGGCCACGGTGATCAGCAGGAACGAACACTATTTCGTGACGGACGCCGGGTCGAAGACGCTGACTTCTGATACGGGCGTCCACGGCATGACGGGCAACCAGGGTTTCGGCCTGGCCTATCCAGCATCGGGATTCCTCGAACCCGATGGCGAAATGATCGTGGAAAAGGTCTCGGAAGAACATGGCATGGTCGGGCGCAACGGGCTCGACCTGGCCATCGGTTCGAAGATCCGCGTGGTGCCGGTACACAGCTGTCCCGTGGCGAACCTGGCCCGGTCTTATGTCGTTCTGACCTCGGACGGACTCGAGACCTGGCCGGTGGATGCGGCGGGCGGGTCAAGGTAGCATCTGGCGGCAGCGGTCCAGGACGGATCGTGCTATCGAACTCGGACGGACGCGCTGCGGCCGTCCGCGGAAGCGCATCAGCCGGTTGCGGAGCCGGGTCAGTCGGCCGCCTCCACCGGCAGGCTTCATCTCGGCCAGGAACCGGGAAGGATGCTTACGTTGCGTAGTGATGCACAGCCTTTCCTCGGCCCGCGTCAGGGCAACGTAGAATACGCGCCGTTCCTCCTCGACATCTGCTACTGATCCGGTCATCCGGCGGTGGGGCAGGATGTCCTCCACCACGTGGAAGAGGATGACACCCTTGTATTCGTCCCCCTTGCTCCGGTGAACCGTGGTAACGGTAATGCGATCGTCCCGGGACGCACCGGGATGAAGGCGGTCTATCTGGTCCGCAGCGGCTTCGGAGACCATCGCCTCCAGGTACGTATCCACGAATGCTTTCTTGCAGACATGCCGGGCGGCTATCTCGCGTATCGACTCGATGGATTCCGCGGCGGATACGGCCATGCGCTCCCGGCTGTTCTCCTCCTGCTTCTTGTAGTATGCGCCAAGGCCCGTTCGCTCCAGTAATTCATTCAAGAATCCAACAGGAGACCCGTCAGGAGACGCATAGACACCGCGCAGGATTTCGACACTTTTCTGGTATGTCTCTACATTGGCGACCACCTCATTGGCGACCACCTCATTGGCGACCACCTCATCCCGCAGATCGTCGGTTCGCCCACCGGGCAGACTGTCCATTCGTTCCAGGAACCGGTGGCCGAGTGCCGCCGCTTCCCGCAACTGCTCATTGGAGAGTCGCCTGGAAGGAAAGGAAAGGCTGAGGGCATAGGACAGGGAATCGGCACGCTCATCACGAGCGATGACGTCGAAATACGCGCCCAGGGTCCTTCCCGCGTGGGATTGGAACAGTGCGCCGGCGTCCATCGGGTCGAAGGGCAGGTCCGCGTCCTTGAGCGCGGACTGCAGGGGCGCCGCGATCGACTGGACCCGGACCAGTACGGCCATGTCCCCGTATCCGTAACCCCCTTTTCTCCACCGGCGAATCGTGCGTACCACGGCGTCGGTTTCCGCTTCCAGCGATGGGCACGCGATGACCCGGATCGTGTCCTTGCCCGGCCCGGTCTGTGTCTGGACGGGACGGATGGGCTTGTCGAAGCGGTTGACGTTGTGGGAAATGACGCTGGCGGAACGGGTTACGATGTCGGGTCGACACCGGTAATTCGCGCCCAGGGTGTGGATCGCCGCGCCCGGATACCACCGCTGAAAGGAGCGGATGTTCTCGGGGTCCGCCCCGGTGAAAGTGTTGATCATCTGGTCGTCGTCGCCCACCGCGAACAGGTTGTTCAGGGGCAGGGAGAGCAGCCGTAGCATCAGGAACTGCACGGGAGTAAGGTCCTGGACCTCGTCCACGAGGACCGAATCGAAGCGGTGCCGGTAGACCGTACGCGCAGCGGGATGCTCCAGGAGGATTTCCACGGCCCGGAACAACTGCTCGTCAAAGGTCATCAGGGCTTTCGCATTCATCCGGCGATCCACTTCCTCGCGGATTCTGTGCGCCTGGCACCCGTCGAATCCTTCGATCTCGACACTGGAGTCGTCCCCGCCGACGGGAAGCAACGTTCTCCTGAACCGTGAAACCGCTTCCTCGTACGCGACGACGAGATGCTCGGGGAAGGGATAGAGCGCGGCGGAGGCGTGCTGCTCGAAATCCGCCTTCAGCACCTTCCTGAACAGATCGGTCAGTCCGCCCGGCAGTGTCTGTTCGGTAACGACGCCGTAGCCCGCGTAGGGGCTGCCCGGCGCCTGCCTGCAGATCTCGTATCCCAGGCTGTGCAATGTGCGGATATGTACGTCTGGCAGTCCGGCGTCGCCGTGTATACGCTCGGACATCACCTCGCTCGCTGCCTTGTTGAAGACCACACACAGTATCCGGCCGGGTTTTATTCCGCCCCGAACGGCTTCCACCACCCGGCGCGTCAACACCCTCGTCTTGCCGGAACCCGCCGGGGCGAGGGTGAGTACCACGCCGGCCCGGGGGTTCAGACACATGGCCTGTTCCCCGGCCAGGCTCGGACTCGGGTCAGGCATGCGGATCGGCGGCTCGTTTCCCCGTCCCGTCAACGTCGATCGAACCTTTTCAACACACGCATCGAGATCGTGCACGACATCACTCCCGCTGAACCGTACGACCTTTCGAATTCCATACTTTTCGGTCATCATCCTGTCCAGCTGGAGCCGGTCGTCGCGGACAAACTCCCTGCCGTCGATCTCCACCGCAACGGCGCCATCGTGCGGATCGCCATCATGCGGGCTGCCATCGTGCGGGTCGCCATCATGCGGGCTGCCATCGTGCGGGTCGCCATCATGCGGGCTGCCATCATGCGGGCCGTCGACCAGCGCGTCGACACAGGCCTGTCCCAGTCGAACGTGGAGCCGGTGATGCAGGCCTGCCCGCGTAAGTCCTTCGTGCATCATGACTTCCACGGGGGTCAGCCAGGGTTTCCTCGACGCAGACAGCGCCTCTGAATCGGGAAACACGACACAAGTAAACGCCAGGAGAAACCGCAGCTGTTCTTTCAATAGGGGCAACATCGCCGCTTCGATCTCTTCTTTGTCCGGTATACGAACCACCCCGGTGGCCAGGTATTCCTCGTTCCATGAGGCGAACAGGTACAGGGGAATGCACCGCCTGTACGCTGGAAGCACGATGCGATTCACCAGGCTGTTCAGGTGGGGTGTGTGCCGTGACGTCAACTTCAGCACAAGGCGGTCGGGATCGCCCGGTATCTCCTGTTCTTCATCCGGATCGACCAGGATCGCCGTACCCGGCCTGGACTCGACTTCAGGCAGGGGAAACGGGTCGGTACACCGGAAAATCGCCAGTCCACGGCCCTTTCGTTCCCACCGGGACATCTCGTCCGGTGAGAACGGGGCCGGACAAGCCTCGGAAAGTCGTTCCGCCGACTGCACGGCATCCGCCGAATGTGTTTCGACCACGAGATAGATTCCTCTCACCAATGGTTCATCGTCTTCATTATCAGATTCCATTTCGCGGGTGACCCGCGATCCTCACTCATATCAGTCGAAGCGAAGAATCGGCTCTCGAATCCATGGACCCGTACCGTCGGGACATTTCGTTGATCGCGCATGTACTGTCGTGTATTTTCGGATTGAGGAGGCCAGTGCGATGGGTGTCGTAGAAGAGACTATCTGGGGGACTTTCCGGTCCCGGCCCGTTTTTCTCTACACGTTGAACGGAGCGAGCGGTGCGGCCGCGCACGTTACCAATTACGGCGCGATTCTGCAGTCCCTGGAGATTCCGGACGCGGCAGGGCGTCTCGTGGACGTGGTGCTTGGCTTCGACACGCTCGAGGAATACCTGGGCGGTCATCCGTTCTTCGGCACCACGGTCGGCCGCTGCGCCAACCGGATCGCCGGCGGGAGGTTCACGCTGGAAGGAAGGGATTACCACCTGGCGATCAACGACGGGGCCGGCCCCAATCACATCCACGGAGGACCGGGCGGATTCGACAGACAGGTCTGGGAGCCGGTGGACTTCGGCCAGCGAGAAGAAGGACCTTTCGTCTCGATGACCTATACGAGCGTGGACGGGGAGGAAGGATATCCCGGCACCGTGGAAACGACGGTTACCTACACCCTGACCGGTGACGACGAACTACGGATTTCGATGGAGGCGCGGTCGGACCGGTCCACGGTGGTGAACCTGACCAATCATTCCTACTGGAACCTGAACGGGCACCAGGCCGGACCGGTACTGGACCACGAGGTTACGCTGTTCGCCGACGCCTACACGCCCGTCGACCGCCATCTCATTCCCACGGGGGAAATCAGGCCGGTCGCCGGCACGCCCTTCGACTTCACGGGACCGAAGACGATCGCCGAGGAGTTGGACGCGGTTTCTTCACCGGGTCTGCGGGAGCCCGACGGAACGGGAGGTCCAGGGGGTTACGACCACAACTTCGTCCTGCGCGACGCGGACGGGCGGGTGAGGCCGGCCGCTCAGGTAGCTTCCCGCCGATCTGGTCTGGCCATGGCGGTCCGGACCGATCAACCGGGCGTACAGTTCTACACGGGAAACAACCTGACCGATGCACTCACCGGGAAGCAAGGCGCCGTGTATGGCAGGCACCACGGCTTCTGCCTGGAGACACAGGCTTTTCCGGATGCGGTCAACCGACAGGGATCGCCGGGATGGCCGTCGGTCATCCTGCAACCGGATGGCGTATACCGCCACGAGGTGTGCTACGCCTTTGCGTCCGCGGCACCGGACCGGTGACCGGGCCACCACTGCTCGCGCTCATCGTGTAAAGACAGTCTGGCGCAGGTGGTCAGCCTGGTCGGATACGAGGAAGGCCAGGATCCTGCCCACGCCCTCGGGGTCGCCCAGGTAGGCTTCCGCCTGCTTGAGCGCTTCTTCCACCGACCCGCCCTGGGATTCGGCCGCCTCGGCGATGTTCCTGAGCTTCATGGGCGTCGCGATCCCTCCCGGACAGACCGCGTGCACGCGTATGCCGAAGGGCGAAAGCTGGCTCTCGAGGACGACCGCCTGCCCGTGCACGGCCCCCTTGCTGGTCCCGTAGGCCACCGATGAACTGCCCCCGCGTACCCCGGCGCCGGAGGACAACAGGACGATGACGCCTTTTTGCTGTTCCTTCATCACGGCCGCGGCGTACTTGCAGGTAAGAAAAGACCCCTTCAGGTTGACGTCCATCACACGCTGCCACACTTCCTCGTCCAGCTCGTCCACGGGCACGTAGGCACCCTCGAGGATGCCCGCGCAGTTGATGAGCGCATCGATCCGTCCGAAGTCTTCGACCGCTCCCGCCATCAGCACCTCGACCTGCCCGGCGTCCGAAACGTCCACTACCTGGCAGGAAGCCTCGCCGCCCGCGGCGTGTATATCGCCGAAGGTCTCCTTCAGCCCGTCTTCTTCGATATCGGCCAGGACGGTCTGCCCCCCGGCCTCCGCACAGCACAGGGCCGCGGCCCGGCCGATGCCCATGGCCGCGCCGGTGATGACGACCGTCTTGTTTTCGAGCGACATGTTGCCGTCCTTCCTCGTAGGGTTACGCGAAATTCACCCGCATTCACCGATTCATGCCGATTTCATTCCGATCCTTTCTGGTATTTTAATCACTGCCCGCCTATTTATCAAACCCCGATGCAACCTTGCGCTTCCCATGCCGATCCATTCCCCCGATACCGCCCCCAAATGCCTTGACAGGCGTACTACACGTGTGTAAGCTTATGTCAGGCGCGGAGATAGGACCCGCGGTGAATCCGGTATCCGTATCAGCAGTCAGGCTGCACATATCCAACCGGCTCGGACCCATCCCGATTCCGACAGGACCCGTTCATGGACCGCCGACACTTCCTGGAGACCCTAGCGGCCGGACTCGTTGCCGGCGGGGCCATGCTTCCCACGCTTCATTCCGTAGGCGGCCCCTTGTTTGTACCCATTGATAAGGACGAAGAGGGTCTGACTCCCCTGCGCAGGTTCTTCGCCGTAGCCATTGTCTCATTTCCACCGAAAATCGACGTCGAAACGGAACGGCTCGAGATCGATGGCGCCGTTTCGAATCCATATGCACTGGGGTACGACGAATTGCACGAATGGCCGCAGGTCACGCAGGAGAGCATCCTGCGTTGCGTCGGCGGGGCCCAGGGAAGAGCCCGGTGGGTCGGCGTGCGGCTGCGCGATCTGCTTGATAAGGCGGGCATGGATCCGGAGGCCCGTGACGTCATTTTCTACGGGGCGGACGAATATGAGAGCAGCGTACCCGTGGGCGAGGCGATGAAGAAGAGCAGCATGCTGGCCCTCGAGATGAACCACGAGCCGCTGTGGGCCAAGCATGGCTCGCCCGTTCGCCTGGTCATGCCCGGCATGTATGGATACAAGCAGGTCAAGTGGATTACCCGGATCGAAGTCACCCGCAAGAACCACAAGGGATATTGGGAGAATCGCGGTTATTCGGACGATGGACGGATCAATTCCTGAGGAGCCAGGCTTTCTATGGATGCCATGCTGGTTACCGGTGGAGCCGGGTTCATCGGCAGTAACTTCGTTCGATACGCATTGAAACACCATCCCGAAACGCAGATCGTGGTGCTTGATGCGCTGACCTACGCCGGCAATCTGGCCAATATCGACGACTGCGTGGGCACGGACCGTTTCCGGTTCATTCACGGGGATATCCGGGACAGGGACACGGTCGACGACGCGATGCGCGGGGTCGACACGGTCGTCAACTTCGCGGCCGAATCCCATGTCGACCGGTCCATTCTCGACCCGTCCTCCTTCATCGAACCCAATTTCAACGGGGTCTACGTCCTGCTCGAAGCGGCGCGACGCCTGGAAGTGAAGCGCTTTCTGCAGGTCTCCACCGACGAAGTGTACGGACACGTACCGACGGGTTACTCGAAGGAGGGCGACGCATTAGCGCCCCGAAATCCCTATGCCGCCAGCAAGGCCGCGGCGGATCTGCTGGTCCAATCCTACTTCACCACCTACGACATGCCCGTGCTGATCACGCGGGGCGGGAACACCGTTGGGCCCTATCAGTACCCGGAGAAGGTCCTGCCCCTGTTCATCACGAACGCGCTGGACTACAAGCCGCTGCCGGTGTACGGTGACGGAAGCGCGGTGCGCTGTTACCTTTACGTGGAAGACCACTGTTCCGCCATCGACCGGGTGCTCAGGTCCGGCGAGCCGGGGAACGCGTACAACGTGGGCACGAACCGTGAAGTCAATGGCCGGGATCTGGCCGCCCGTGTCCTGGAAATCCTCGACCGGCCCGCGGACCTGCGCGAGTTCGTCCCGGATCGGAGCGGGCACGATCTGCGGTACGCCATGGACTGCGGCCGCATCCAGGCCCTGGGATGGCGTCCGTCGCTCGACTTCGACGCGCTGCTGGAGAGAACGGCGCAGTGGTACGTGGACCACCCGCAGTGGTGGCGGGAGATCCGGAACGAAAGCGGGTTCAGGTCGTATTATAAAAAGCAGTACGATGAACGTTATCAGACGTGAAAACGAAATCAAACTTGAAGAGGTCCAGCGCGCACATGGAGTGTAAGACTTGACGTACCTGTCGCTGCTCGAGTCGGTCGTCCTGGCCGGATCGGTCGTTCTCGTGGCCTATGGATTCCTGTTGAGTTTCATCGGCCGGATCCGCGGAAGCGGCAAGGTACCGCTGATCTTTCCCCGCCACGTTTTCGCCCTGGTGGTGCCGGTGGGGAACGACGAAGGTACGATCGGCAGGACCGTGGAGCATCTGCGCCGGAACAAGTATCCGCGGAGCATGTTCGACGTGATCGTCGCTCCGTTGAACTGCACGGATCAGACGCCGACCATCGCACGGCGCAAGGGGGCGGTCGTCTACGGACCCGGGAAGCAGCGTTGGACCGACGCGGACGATGCGGTCCACGGCGTGCTGGAACGGCTTTCCACGAAAGACCGCTATGACGCCTACGTCGTCCTCGACGTCCGGTCCAGGATATCCCCCAACTTCCTTGCCGTTATGAGCGACAAGCTGTCCCGTGGCGCGCTGGCCGTCCAGTCCGGCTACAGCGTAACCGGCAGAAAGTGGACCTGGAATACGGCGAGCAGGGCCCTGCTGAGCGCCTTGAAACCCTGCTGGCTTACAAGCTGGCCCTTGAATCTCCGTCTGGCCGGGGGTATCCATCGAACCGGACTGTGCGTCTCCCGGCGGCTGGTAGAAAAACACGGCGTGAAACGGCCCCGGCTGGACAACGTGCTGGGATTTCTTACCAAGCTGCTGCGCCACGACGTGGTCATCCAGTATACCGACCAGGCATGGGTATACGACCGAACCCGGGCCTTAAAACCCGTGCGCTCCACGTTCGACCGCCTGAGATCCAGGTGGAAGCTTGCCCGCACCGATGGACTGCCACTGATCATGGATGGCCTGAAATGGCGCAGCGCGGCACAGGTGATCGGCGGTTTCAACCTCTTCATGCCCTCGTTTAACACGACGCTGCTCACGGCACTGCTGTTCTTCGGCCTCGCCGTGTACCTGAATGGCGTCGCTTCGGCCATCGCCCTGGGCTGGATCGCGCTGATCGCCGGTCTTGCGATCTTCGTGGTTTTCAGACTCTGGTTCATGCGCGCCCCGGTCCTGGCCTATGCGGCTTTGCCGTCCCTGCCCCTGATTCTGTTCTGGCAGGCCGTGAGATCCTGTTTTGCCTCCAGTCCGAAGCCGCCGCCGGCCAAGGCCGAGACCAAGGACAAGGTCCAGCCCGAATCGGGAAGCGGGCGCACACAGGGCCGCAGGCCGCGCAGGCGGTATTCGAGAAGACCCAGGCGCCAGCCTTCCTGAGCAGGGATGGCCCCGTGCCGGTCTTCTCGAGCAGGCCAGCCCCGGGAGCGTGACCCATTCCACTACACCACGCGTTGATTCTCGGATTCCTGCAAGGCGTCACGGAATTCCTGCCGATCAGCAGTTCCGGCCATCTCGCGGTGTACCAGTGGCTGTTCGGACCGGGCGGACCGGGCGGACCGGGCGGACCAGGCGGACCAGGCGGACCGGGTGAAACCCAGTTGCTCTTCGACGTCATGGTACACCTCGGAACGCTGATCGCCGTGCTGATCGTGTTCCGGTCGGATATCGCCTTGCTGGTCTCGGGTGCCTGGCGCGCGGCAACGGGCCATGCCAACGAGGACCGGGGCGCGCTTCGCCTCCTGCTTCTGCTCGCCGTGGGCACGGTTCCGGCCGCGGTCTTCGGCCTGGGATGGAAGGACGAGCTGGAGCAACTGTTTTCCGCACCGGCCTATGTCGGCTGTGCGTTCCTGGTCACCGGTACCATACTGTGGTTGTCCCGTTTCTCGGGCCAGCGGGGCCGGACGGATCCACCGGGACGGCCTGGCACGCAGGATCAGCTGGATCGTGCTGGCCGGCCTGGCGGGTCGACTCAGGCGGGCCATGGGGGCTACACGGGCCGGGACCTTAGCAGGACGAACTGGTTCGATGCGCTGCTGATCGGCATGGGCCAGGCGCTGGCGCTGATTCCCGGTATCTCGCGGTCCGGCACGACCATTTCCATCGCCTTGCTGTTGGGACTTGACCGGCGGCTGGCGGCGCGTTACTCTTTTCTATTGGCGGTTCCCGCCATACTGGGAGCGGTCGTCGTCCAGGCAGGAGATACGGGCGGCATTCCCCCGGATCAATGGTCCGCGATAGCGGTGGGAACCCTCACGGCGGCCGTGAGCGGTTACATCGCGCTCAAGCTGCTCCTTCGCATCGTAGTTGCCGGCAATCTGTCCAGGTTTTCGTACTATTGCTGGGGAATCGGACTGCTGACACTGGTCGGCGCGTTGTCCGGACTGACCGGGCTGACCAGCGCACTCTGATTCGGTCTGAATCCACCTCCCTCGGCACCTCACAATCTACAGACGGGAGCCAGGCACATGAATCCAGACATCAGCAGATTACTCGATGAATGGGACTACACGGGGCCCGACAAGCTCATCGTGCGCAAGTTCAAGGGAGAGGACGGCCGGACGAGGATCCAGATGCGCGTGGACCTCGGCATCCTGCAGATGGAGTGGTCGAACAGGCCGGACGGACAAAGACCCCACGGGAAGGCCTCCCTGCTGGATCACTTTCTGGATAAACTGGAGAAGAAGAAGGCGGATAAGGGGCCTGACGCGCAACTCAGTCTCTCCCACGAGGACTGTGTGAGCCTGCAAACGGAATCGCTGCAGTATTACTACCGGCGCATCTGCATGTTCGAACTGGAATCCTACCACGAAGCCTGCCGGGACGCCGAACACAACCTGCAGATCATGGAAATCGTTCGGACCCATGCCGAGAACGACGACGACCGCCTGTCCCTCGAGCAGTACCGTCCCTTCGTCATCATGCACCGCACCAGGGCGCGAAGCCTGATCGCCACGGATTCGGGCGATATAGACAAGGCCCTGGGCCACATTGAAGAAGGCATAGAGGAAATCGAGACTTTCTTCCGTTCCTACGACCGGGACGACCTGGTCAAGGAAAGCCAGGAACTGAAAGTCTTGAGGGACATGGCCGAGGAGATCCGTAAACAACAGCCCCGATCCGAGGAAGACCAGTTGAGGGCGGAATTGACGGAGGCCGTCGAGAACGAGCAGTTCGAACGGGCTGCCGAAATACGGGACGAACTGAAGAAGTTCGATCTGCCCTAGACCGGAGCCCCCCTTGCTTTCCTGGATCAGATCCGCCGACCGTCAACTCATCCTCTTCGTGCTTGGCGCGGTCAGCATGGGTCTTTCGATGGGGCTGGGTGAAATCAGCTTCAACAATTTCCTCAGCGACACCTACCAAATGGACGCGATGAGCCGCGGCGAGCTCGAGTTTCCCCGCGAGTTGCCCGGCTTCCTCGTGGCCGCCTTTGCCGGCATCCTCTTCTTCTGGTCGGAACTGAAGATGGCCGCTCTCTCCATGGCGCTGATGGCCGTGGGATTCATGGGGCTTGGGCTATACGGCGATCTTTACGGGTTGATGCTCACCTCGATGATCATCTGGAGCATCGGCATGCACCTGCAGATGCCCGTGACCCGGACGATCGCACTCCGACTGGCCCGCGAAGGACGGGGCGCCACCATGCTGGGGCGCCTGAGCGGCATCCAGACCGGCGCCGCCATCCTGGGGAGCATCCTGCTCTGGATGGGACTGGGCGGCACTTCACTCGGCTACCTGCCCGTTTTCGCCCTTGCCGCGCTGGTAGCCCTCGGAGGCGTCTACAGCTACCTGGCGATGCGTCCCATCGAGGGGCACACGGGCAACCGCCCCACCTTCATCATGCGGAAGCGGTACACCCTTTTCTACCTGCTGAACATCCTCTTCGGCGCGCGGAAGCAGATCTTCATCACCTTCGGTCCCTGGGTACTGATCAGCATCTTCGACAAACCGGTATCCACCATAGCGTCGCTCCACCTGGTCGCATCCGTCATCGGCATGTTCTTCGCGCCGCAACTGGGCAAGCTGATCGACCGGTTCGGGGAACGCCTGGTGCTGATGATCGACGCGGTGCTGCTGATCGGTGTCTGCGTGGGCTACGGTTTCGCCGCGGAAATGGGGCTGGGAGCGTGGGCGGTGGATCTCATCTATGCCAGTTTCGTGCTCGACTTGGTCCTGTTCAACGTCAGTATCGCGCGGACCACCTATGCCAGCAAGATCGTCGTTAAAAAAGACGATCTTACCGCGACCCTGTCCCTGGGCGTCACCATCGACCACGCGGTATCCATGTCCATTCCCACCCTGGGCGGACTGGTATGGGTAATGTACGGCTACCAGTACGTCTTCATTGGCGCGGCGGTCGTCGCCGTCCTGACCCTGGTGGCCACCGGGTTCATCAAGGTGCCCCGCCCGGGTACGGGCCGGGTGATCCAGGCGGAGGCCGCCGGGTAACGCGAGTGGTCTGAGGACGGGCCGGCGCCCCGATCGTTGCGGGCGATCGGGCGATCATCTGCGTGTTAGCCGCAGGCTAGCCGCCGGCCATCCAGCCGCCGTCCACCACGATCAGTTGTCCCGTAAGGAAATCCGAGGCCGGTGAGGCCAGGAACACGGCGGTGCCGGCGATGTCCTCCGGTTCGCCCCAGCGGCCGGCCGGTACGCGGTTCAGGATGTAGGCGCCCCGCTCGCTTTCTTCGACGGGACGGGTCAGTGGCGTCCGGATATATCCAGGACAGATGGAATTGATGTTGATGTTGTACGGGGCCCAGTCGATGGCCAGCTGGTAGGTCATGGAAGCGATACCGCCCTTGGCGGCGGTGTAGGCCGGGATATGGGGAATGCCCGTGATGGCGGCCAGTGAAGCGATCTGGATGATCTTGCCATACTTTTGCTCGATCATGTGCCGGGCCGCGAGTTGGGTGAGGAAGAAGGTGCCCTTCAGGTTGGTGTCCACGACCCGGTCCCAGTCCTCCTCGCGGTAGTCCTCCGGCGGCGTGCGCACATTCACCCCCGCGTTGTTGACCAGGATATCGATCTGCTTCCAGGTTTCCAGGGTCGTTGCCACCAGGGATTCCCGGCCGTCCCGGTCCGAGACGTCCGTTTCCACGATCAGCGTTTCGCCGCCGAACCCCCTGATGGTCTCCCCGGTCTCCTCGAGACTGGAGCGGGTCCGGCCCGCAAGGACGACCCGGGCGCCCGATTCGGCCATGGCCGTCGCGATCCCCTGGCCGATGCCCGTTCCCGCGCCGGTTACGATGGCGACCCGGTCCTTGAGTGAAAACCGTTCGAGATTCATTTGTGCTCCTGTGAGACTGCCGGTCCTGAAGGTCCGCCCGTTTAGCGTTGACAACGTCCACCCTGAACCGGTATCTGTTTCCTGTCGTACGAAGGGCGAATGAATATACAGCCCGGCACGCTTCGTGGCAATGAGACAAACGCATAGTCTGGAAGGCGACTCGACCTTGGGTAAACCCACAAAACCCGAACCCGTTAAGCTGGTATGCGCAATCATGGGACAGGACGAATCGATGCTGGCGAAGGGTCGCGAACTCCTGGCCGGTCGGTTCGGCGCGGTGGAGCTGGCCGGTCCGGTGTTCGACTTTACCTTCTCATCCTATTATGAACGGGAAATGGGGACCGGACTGGTCAAGCAGTTCCTCGGATTCGGACCGCTTGTATATCCGGAGGACCTCGCGGAAATCAAGCGCGCGAGCAACGACCTCGAACCCGGCCTGACCCGGTCCGACGGCATGCCCGGACGGGGATTGAACATCGATCCGGGCTACGTCAACGGCGGCCAGCTCGTCCTGGCGACCACCAAGAATTACAGCCACCGCATCTATATCGGGAAGGGGATATTTGCCGAGGTGACGCTGCTGTACACCCGTGGCGAGTTCACCCCGTTGCCCTGGACCTACCGGGACTACAGCACGGAAGCGGCGCTCGATTTCTTCACCCGCGTGCGCGGCGCTTTTCTCGACCAGCGGGGAAGTTCGAGGGCCGACTGACCGGACGTGTCCATTCGGATGAACGGGATCGCCCGTCAGCCGAAAATCATAACCGCCGATTCATTTTGTCTTGACCTGTTTTGAGCGCCCGGTTTATTTTACCCGTATACCAAACTTCCACTACGATGACGATTGTATCTACAGGCGGACTGACCCCTTTCAGTCTGCGTAATCCCGTCATCTCGCATGTGGTCGCCCGCGACAGAAACCAGGCTGATCCCGGTCCGATAGAAAGACTGCATACATGATTCGTCTCAAGGTATATGATGTGGGGCCTCCCTATCCCCTGCACGCCACCCCCGTACTCTGGCTGGCTGACGAGCAGGAAGAGCAGGTGCTGATTCTGTTAATCGGCATCGCGGAAGCCTTCGCCATCAAAAGCCAGATCGACGCCGGCGAAGAACCGCCGCCGCGGCCCATGACGCACGACCTGTTGAATTCGGTCTTCGAGCATTTCGACGCCGAGATCGAGTTCGTGCTCATCTCCGAGCTGCGCGAGCAGCAGTTCTACATCGCGGAAATACACGTGAAGTCCAACGGACAGTCCATGACTATCGACTCGAGACCCACGGACGCCATCGCTCTCGCCCTACGTGCCGACGCCCCGATCTATGTGGAAGAAGAAGTCATGCGGGCGGCCGGCAAGCGCATGCCCAAGAGCAAGGATGAAAACGGCGAGGACGCACTCGCCGCGTCCATCGAGGAACTGGAAGCCGAAGCGGGAGAAGAAGGCAAAGTTCCCGCGGCGCAGGTGGCCGCCGAGGAGTTGATGGAATCCGTGGAGTTCAAGCGTCAGCCACGCACCCCCCTTGAAACGGCGCGGCAGAAACTTCAGGCAGCCATCGATGAGGAACGGTACGAGGATGCCGCCCGTCTGCGCGACGAGATCAACCGCCTGGAACAGAGCGCCTGAAGGGGTAGCGTGCGAGAAGCCATCACGATGTGGAAGTATACCAGGATGGTCGTCCTGGTAGCCCTGACGGCAGCCATGTATGCCGCCGTCCTCATTCCCTTCAAACTCCTTCCCATTATCCCCGGTATTACGGAACTCAGGCCGGCCAACGTGTTTCCGGTCATCTGTTCCCTCATGTTCGGCCCCGCCGGTGCGTGGGGCGCCGCCTTCGGCAACCTGATCGGCGACCTGATGGGCGGCACCTACGGACTGGGCAGCTACTTCGGCATGGTCGGCAACTTCTTGCTCGGATACATCCCCTACCGGCTATGGCGCATGCTTACCAGCAAAGAGCCCGGTGCATGGTCCCCGGCCATGCTGGCTCGCTACCTGTACGTAACGCTGATGGCCAGCATCGCCTGCGGCGTGACGGTCGGCTGGGGGCTGGACACCCTGGGGCTCGTGCCCTTCCACGTGCTGGCGCCCCTCATATCCATCAACAATTTCGTCACCGCGGCCATCCTCGGTCCGCTGCTGCTGCCCGTACTCTACAAGCGGGTGAAACAGTGGGGCCTGCTCTATCACGACGTCATGGACCCCGCCGATCTCTCCAGGGGCCGGCTGCCCCATCTGGCCCACGTGGTCATGGTCCTGGCCCTCTTCGGCGGCCTGTACGCCGGGGTGTCCATCTCGCTGGGCCTGAACGAGGAAGCGGCCCGGACGATCCCCCTGCTGTTCGGCCTGGAAATCACCGCGCCGGAAAGCCTGCTCATGCCGGCGGGCGCCAGTGTCGGAATGGGGCTGCTCCCCCTGATGGTCCTGCTCTTAATCGCCTGTCTGCTGATCTGATGCTGTCAGGAAGGGATACCATGTCATGAAGGTAGTCGACGTAGAACGCATCGTGGTGGACGTGCCGTTCACCGAACGCCAGGCCCGCATTACCGAGCGCGAGGTCTACAACTGGTCGATCCTGGAACTTTGCCGGGTGACGACGGACACCGGGCTGGTTGGCTGGGGGGAAACGGTCATTCACTACACCTGGGCGCGGGTCACCGACGAGGCCGTGGACCGGGTCATCGGGAAGAGTCCGGCCGACGTGATGAACGACGACTCGCTCGGCGCCGGATTGCAGATGGCCCTCTTCGACGTGGTGGGCAAAGCGCTGGGAGTGCCCTGCTACAGGCTGCTCGGGAACAAGGTGCGGGACTGGTCGCCCATCTCCTGGTGGTCCATCGACGCCTCGCCCGCGGACTGGCTGGCCGAGGCCCGCGACGCCGTGGCCCTGGGGTATACCAGCTTCAAGATCAAGCAGAGGCCCTGGTGGGACATCTTCGCCCAGGTGGACGCCGTCGCCACGGGCATCCCCGGTTTCTTCAAGCTGGACCTCGACGCCAATGCCACCATGCAGAACGCGGCCGCGGCCATGCCCGTCATGCAGAAACTGGCCCAGCACGAGAACGTGGCCATGTTCGAATCCCCCATCCCGCAGACCGACATCCTGGGCAACCGCCAGCTCCGGCAGGTCATCCCCCGGTCCATCGCCATGCACTTCGGTTCACCGCCGTACATGACGGCCGTCCGCGAGGAGGTCTGCGACGGCTTCGTCATCTGCGCCGGGAAGTCCGAGGTGATGCGGCAGGGCCAGCTGAGCGCCGAGGCCAACATGCCCTTCTGGCTGCAGCTCGTGGGCAACGGGCTCACCACGACCTGGGCCGCCCATCTCGGTGCGGTGCTGACCCATGCCACCTGGCCGGCCATCACGTGCATCAACCTCTACAGCCACCACCTACTGACGCAACCCATAGAGGTCGTGGGCGGCTTTCACCGGGTTCCCGAGGAACCGGGTCTGGGCGTGACCGTGGACGAGAAAGCCGTGGAGAGGTGGAGAGTACCGGAGGATACGGTGCAGGACTTGAAGGAAAAGGGCGAACTGTTCGACAAGCCCAAACCGCGGATCATCAATTCCGTGGTCTATCCCGACGGCACCCGCATTCAAATCGCGCCCATGAACCGGGCCTACGGCTATTTCATCCAGGGCAACGGACCGGCCCACGCGGACGGCGTCCACCTCGAGATCCTGCGCGACGACGGGTCGAAGGAATGGCAGGAACTCTACGAAAGGGTACTCGAACATCCGGTGCGCAGCCGGGGCGAGGCCTGATATCGAACATCCGGTGCGCAGCCGGGGCGAATCTACAGGAGACGGAATTTCATGATTAAGATCGCGGAGATTCTCAGCACGGGCCGTAATACGCTCTGGGACCAGGTCAAGCAGATCGGCGTGGACCACGTGGTCACCAGCATGCCGCCCGCGGTGGGCAACGAGAAGGGCTGGGAGTACATGCCCATGCTGCGGATGAAGAACAACTTCAACGACGCCGGTTTCGACGTGGCCGTCATCGAAAGCGCACCGCCCATGCACCGCATCAAGCTGGGGGTGGAAGGCCGGGAGGAGGAGCTGGACGACGTCTGCACCTTCATCGAGAGCATGGGCCGCGTCGGCATCAAGACCTGGTGCTACAACTGGATGGCCATCCTGAACTGGACCCGCACGTCTTCCACGGTTCCCTCGCGGGGTGGCGCCGTTGTCACCGGCTACGACCACGCCATGATGAAGAACGCGCCTTTGACCGAAGCGGGCGAAGTATCCGAAGACCAGTTGTGGGAGACGCTGCACGCATTCCTCGAGCGGGTGACGCCCGTCGCGGAACAGTACGGCGTGGAAATGGCCATGCATCCCGACGATCCACCGCTCTCTCCGCTGCGGGGCATCGGGCGGATCATGCGGTCGGTGGACAACTTCCAGAAGCTACTGGACCTGGTGCCGAGTCCCATGAACGGGGTCACCTTCTGCCAGGGGAACTTCGCCCTCATGACCGACGATCAGCCCGCGGCCATCCGCCACTTCGGCGCGCAGCGCAAGATCTTCTTCGTCCATTTCCGGGATGTGCGCGGGGACGTGGAGAACTACGTGGAGACCTTCCACGACGACGGTCCGACCGACATGATGGAATGCCTGCGCGCGTACCGCGATATCGGGTTTGAAGGCGTGCTGCGCCCGGACCACGTGCCGACCCTCTCCGGCGAAGACAACGACCACCCGGGGTACTCGGCCCTTTGCCGGCTCTACGCGGTCGGATATATCAGGGGGTTGAGAGAAGCGGTCTACCGGGAGGACGCGTAGCGGCTGCGGTGTAATAGGAATCGGTTTACGCCGTATTGCAATATCAGTCCAGTCTTGTATCCTAGGCGTGATCAGGTTATTCAGTCGACCGTGTATTTGTCACAGATCTACTCTATTTGATGCCGCCTTTCTCCGAGTAACTTGGTACAACTCACTCAGATTTCAGTAGACCAAATTGTCTCAGCAACTTTGCGATAGAGACTCTGGCGCAGTACAAGGTCGCTCTTACGAAATTCGTCGTGTGGGCGAAAGTCCAGTGCTAAACGATTGTACATATTAGTGAAGTTGGGATTGTTCTTATATGTAATGCTACAGAGTGATTTAGCCAGTAGGTTCTCTGTAGCATAGTGCAAGCGCTTCTCTTCATACCCCATCGATCCCAAACTCTGGTTCCTTCCTTGCTGGATCAGAAGAAGACCACCTACCATGTTTCGGACATTTTGGAATTCATCTCGTTGATCAAATTCCTCAAGGTGATCTGCGAAACTGTCAGCCCAAATGTGTTCAATTTCAAACGGTTTTCCGTCTATTTCATCGTAGTATGTAGCAAAGGAGGTGCTGAAACCTGACTCCGTTTCGATAAATGCTGTGATACGCGCTAAGAGAAACTTAACAAAGCGCTTGTTTTGTCCATGCATACCGAAGGTGTCCATTCCACACCACTCCTCGCTCATGTCTTGCAGACGATCTCGAAGTATGGTCTGTAGTTTGGAAACAGGCTTGCCTCGAATGTCCTTCACCAACGTGTACATGGTGTAGCGAATAGAACTCGCGGCAAACCTGTGGTAGTTGACGGAACGACGTACGGCAAACGTCTCTATGTAGCGGGCAACAAGATTGAGTTTCACGTTCACCGTTTTCTCATCGTCGTCAACGGTCAGAGGTGCCATCATTAGTGGGAAACTCAACGAACTAGCAATACCCCATCTATGGATGTAGTAGATGTGCTCCAATCCACTGGTCAACGAATTCTGCGCTTCCAAGATCTTGAAGTACGCGTTTAAAAAGAAACTGAAGTCGTCGTCGAGAAACTGCTTGAGGTCCTGAGACAAACCATTGTCCAGCCGCAATTTGTCCAAGTTATCCGGAACCCACGTATGGAAACGCGTACCAATTTTTTCGAAGTCCTCGTTTTGCGAACCGGCAAGTCCTGATCGTATCGTGTCAGCGTACTGGCTTCTAAGCCATGACTGAAAAAAACTCTGATCTTCGTCCTTGCTCCATTTATGCAATTTTTGAACGGCTTCTTTCCATTTAACGTTGGTTTCGTGACGGAGAATTGGGTCATGGATATTTGAAAGGATATACCCCTTAAGCATTTCGGTTGACGTCAAATTCAAACCACGGTCATTCATGGTCTCAAATATGGTGTAGGCATTCTCTTCGCTGTAGGCGATAATTTCGACGAGAACGACGTTGTGCCGAAGCCAATCGAGAAAGTATGGCAATGTTTCGTTTCTCAATTCCTCTGGAAACGCCTGGCCAATATCCTCATATCGCCGTGCCATGTTTACCGTGGACTCGTCATCAGCGTCCATTGGCTCGTATGACCCCGAGTTGAAGAGTTGCTCCAAACAACGCTCCCTTTCCGGGACGTCGAGATTGAAGGACTTAACGCCCCTGTGATCTGAATAAATCATAGGCTCGAGACGTTCATCAAACTTGAGTTCGCGTTGCAAGTGGTTAAGATAAATGAGAAACAATGTGAGTGAGGTCAAACGCTGCTGACCATCGATTACGCTTCGACCCCCATCACGCTCAATAAAAACCAACGGGCCTAAGTAGTAGCTATTGTAGTCCTTGCCCTCGGCCCGAGTGTCGCCTTCGGAATATTCATCTAAGAACGCCGAAGTGAGATCTGTAATAAGCTGCTCGATATGCGGCTGTTCCCAACTGAATTCGCGCTGGAAATAGTCTACCGCGTATTTCTTGCCGTCGAGGATGTCTGCAATTGTGCGATCGTTGGCGTCTATCTTGTTTGTGAGGTGTGTCATGTATTCCTATCCTAGTTGAGAACCGTAATCTGTACACTATACTGATCCTTGAATTTCCTACCACTCGCTGCGTACGGCCCTCCCTAGTCTGTCATCCACTCATCCACCTGGCAAGAAAGTCTTCCGACGGCATCACTGCCAGCACAATTCTACGAGGGGTTGGTGCATCGCTTTGGGTATTCCGACAGGTTCACCTTAACTTTCGTGTTCCTTAGTCTCATCCCGATTTATAGGCGATGGTATGGGCTTAGTGTCGTTAAACACGCGAACGAAAGGTAGGTTGTCGCTCGCCTGCTTCGTACTGGGGTTGGCTAAGTCGGCATCAACAGGTCATAAATCGTCAGGCTCCGGGTGGATCGAATCGACCCAGTACACGTTCTCCGGCTTCTCCACCGGTTCGATGTCCAGGTTGACCACGACCGGATCCATGCCGCTTCTGCACAGCACGCATTCCAGGGGTTCGTCGGTCCGGGCGTTTATTTCCTGGTGGGGCACGAAAGGCGGCACGTAGATGAAGTCGCCCGGTCCCGCTTCCGCCACGAATTCCAGGCGCTCGCCCCAGCGCATCCTCGCCCGTCCCTTCACCACGTAGATCACGCTTTCCAGTTCGCCGTGATGGTGCGCGCCGGTCTTCGCGTTCGGGTGGATCGTCACCGTGCCTGCCCAGATCTTGCTCGCCCCGGTCCGGGCGTGATTTATCGCCGCGGCCCGTGACATGCCCGGCGTCTGCGGCGTGTTCGAATCGAGGCGGTCGCCGGGGATGACCTTCACCCCGTCATCGCGCCATTTCGAATCGTCATTCATAGCTTGATCTCGCGGATGCGCCTGTATGCTAGTCGTCCAGCCCAAGCTCCGCGCGCAGTCCCACGTCCACCACGCTGTTCTTGGTCCAGTAGTCCAGCATGATCCGCTTGTTGCGCACCGCCGTCGTGACGAGTTCCTTCGTCGTTCCGTCCGCCGCGATCTCGACCTCCTCCCAGGATTCGATCTCGTGGGGGAAATCCCGCTTGAACCGAATGGTCAGGGTCCGGTTGAGATCCGGGTAGTAGACCAGGTTGTAGACCATGATCCCGGGCTCCCGGGCATCCGGCATCAGGATGGCCGTGGCGTTGACGGTCCGCCAGGCCGTATGGTCGAATCGCTGGTACAGGGTACCCGGAATCATGGACACCTCGCCGGTCGGCAGGGCGTCCGGATTCAGGCGGATGGTCGTCCAGATCTCATCCTCGGGGATGGCGTTTTCGAGTTCGGCAACCCGATCGCCTTCGCTTTCGAAATAGGAGTACTGGTGCACGCGGTACCGGTCGTCCTGCAGGTTCAGCTGGACGAAGGCGTGGCCGCACCATTCCTGCACGGACGTCGTGATCTTCAGCGTCTTCGGATGGAGGTCCCGGTACACCGGGGTGAAAGCCGACGTCATGACCGTGTAGGGATACACCCCCGTATTGAACTCGCGCAGGGCGTTCAACTTGAGGACCTTTACGGCGTCGTCCCCGGCCTCCTCCGGCCGGTCCAGCTTGACCTGCTTCTGCGCCGAGAAATCCTCCGTGACGAAGATGAGCACCGCGTCTCCGTCGTGAAGCTCGCCGTACCGGGCCTGCTTGAGCGTATAGCTCGTGATCTCCGCCTTGCCCTGGTACCAGTAGTCGCCGAACGTGATCGGTTCGTCCCGGTCGGCGTCCGTGCCGTCCCCGACCAGTCCGCATCCTCCGGTCAGCCCGATAAATACGCACAGCGCGGCCATCACGCCAACCAGCAGTCTCAACAGGTTTCGTTTCATTGTGTCACCTCGCTTTCCCCCGGGATTTCGGGAGAGTAGGCGAAGGGGCGCGATCCCAGCATCCGGATGCCGTAGACGGCCATGGAGACCAGCCCCCAGGTGAGTCCCACGACTACGCCCGCGTCGACGATGCCGCGCCAGGGCTGGGGCAGGTACCGGATCAGGAAGATCAGGATCACGATCCCGATGGTCAGTGCCAGGATGTTTTTCCGGCGGCCCGGGTTAATGTGTATGTAGCCGGCGAGGAACAGCGGCGCCAGCCCGATCAGCACGGGACGCGGATGATGATAGAGGTACCAGGCCCGGGCGACGACACGCGGAGAAAAGTTTCGTTGAAAACCCTGGTACCCCTCCGAATGGGCCATGAACACCACCACGGCGGCCAACGCCACCCAGTGGTACCAGTAGAACGGGAAATTGCTGTACGCGTCGACCGAGACGGAAAACAGCCTGACGATGGCGTAAAGCAGGACCGCACAGATGAAGGAAAAGCCCCAGGCCAGACCGATGATGGAGAGGAGTCTGCCTGGTGTCTTCCGCGTTCGCTCCGTCATGGACGCCCCTTCAACGTACGTTCCATGTCCCGCTGGGCGTCCCGTTCCATGATGGTCCGTCTGCGATCGTAGTCTCTCTTCCCCTTGGCCAGGGCGATCTCCACCTTGGCCCGTCCCCGTTTGAAATAGACCCTTGTAGGGATCAGGGTGAGTCCCTTCTCCACGACCCGGCCGATCAACTTGCGGATTTCCGAGCGATGCAGGAGCAGCTTGCGCCGGCGGTTCGGTTCGTGGTTGAAGGTGCTTCCCTGTTCGTACCGCGAGACGTGGACGTTGTACAGGTAGATTTCGCCGTTATCGACCGCGGCGTAGCTGTCGGTCAGGTTGATCTTTCCTGCCCGCAGCGACTTCACTTCCGTGCCGGTCAGGACGATCCCCGCCTCCCAGATCTCCAGGAAATGGTAGTCGTGGCGCGCCTTCCGGTTGGTTACGATGACCTTGATGCCATCGGCCCCGTTGGGCTCGGCGATGTGACGATCTGATGGGCTGGCCATATCTGCCTCGAATCGGCATAGTTTATCCGGCTTTCGCTGCCCGCCTTCCTTGACAATCGGCGGCTACCGGAATATATTACGTGTGTGGTTTTATGACAAATGGTATGTGATGCCGAAGTGGTGGAACTGGTAGACACGCTGTGTTCAGGGCGCAGTGGGCTTTCGCCCGTGAGAGTTCGAATCTCTCCTTCGGCATTCAGGTCTGTGGACCCGCATGATTCATGTGGGTTTTTTGTTGGGATACGGTTATGGCGACGCCTTTATGGAGACGCGGTATCCGGCCGTCTCCTGTCGCGAATCCAGTGGGCGTAGCGTTTCGGATCGATCTCGATTACGTCGACAGGCTCGACCGGTTCACTGGAAGCCCATTGCCACGGATCGACCGGTTCGAAGGTATCTGACGGAAGGACATATACGTAACCGGGTCGGTCCAGGTCGATCGAACCGGCTTCGAGGTCGATGCGAGGCTCAATGTCGTCGTTCAGGTCTTCAGGGTGCTCAATCCCGAGATCTATGCCGAAGCTGAAGCCGCCATCTCCGATCGGCCGGATGGGCAGCGAAAAGGCAATGGCGATATTCTTCAGGTGGGTGGCATAGACCGCGTTCAGTTGATCTTCGTCCGGCCCCACACCACCGGCGGGTCTGGGTTCAAGGCGATCGGTTTTGTCCTGGCTGCCGTGGTAAAGTACGGGTGGTTTCATTACGATGCTCCTCCCACAGCATAGACTTCGGTGGGATTGGTAGCGACGCTACTTAGATTCCTGAGTCTTCATGGAACAATGGATTGAACATCTTCTGGTCGGATTTCCGAGCTTAGGGCTTTTGCTGGTCATTGCCGTAATGCTCTTTACACTCGGCAAGGGCGCGGACCGGCTCGTACAAGAAGCGGTACTTCTATCGAGTCGATGGGGCCTGAGCAAAGCGGTTATCGGTGCAACGATCGTCAGCATCGGCACGACGACCCCCGAGGCCGCGGTCTCCGTACTCTCGGCGCAACAGGGGGAGCCGGGACTTGCGCTCGGAAACGCGGTCGGATCGATTATCTGCGATACCGGCCTGATTCTCGGATTGGCGGCCCTGATTGCCCCGCTCCCATTCGACCGTTTGCTGGCCTCGCGGTTATGCAACGTGCAGCTGGGGGCCGGGATTCTCCTGGTAGCTGTTTGTCTGCCGTGGTCCTCTCCGGCGAGCGCTTTCAGCGCTGGCGGCGTCCTGCCTCAACTGGCCGGTGTCGTCTTCGTTGTGCTACTCGCGTTGTATATCTGGCAGTCCATCCGATGGGCGGGCTCGACACCGCCAGATGCAGAAAACACCGTAGAAACAGTTAAAGCGGGAACAGGCACATTCGGAACGCTCCTCAAACTCATCGGAGCGATCGCGATCATCGTAATCTCCGCGCAGATCCTGATCCCGGCCGTGAGTATCATGGCAGAACGCATTGGCGTACCGAAACACATCATCTCGGCGACCCTTGTCGCCTTCGGCACGTCGGTCCCGGAACTGGTGACGGCCATCGCGGCGGTGCGACGCGGGCACGGCGAGCTGGTCGTAGGAAATGTCATCGGCGCAGATATCCTGAATGTGCTATTCGTTGCGGGTGTCTCCGCTTCCGTAACGCCGGGCGGTTTGCAGGCGGATGGTCAATTCTTCCAATTCCTGTTCCCCGCGATGCTGTTTGTGCTCATCGTCTTCCGGTTCGGCATCCACCTGTCTGTAGGTTTTTTGAAACGTCCCCTGGGGGTCGTGCTGGTCTCCGCGTGGCTTTTTGTAACGATTCTGAGTTACGTGCTTTCCATTGAAATGCACTAACTGTGCCCTCCTCGCAAAATGGAGGACTCAAAGTATCGTTCCTGAAACACCGTAAGATCCCGGATTTGCTCATCGGTGTAGTGTTCGCCATCGGGAACCACCACGAGCTTGTCGTCTGCATCATCCGATCTTCGGATCACCGCGATGCATCGGCCCTTGAAACATTTCACCGGTCTGTCCACGCCCAACAGGTAGGCATCCAGTTCCTCACCGTCCAGCCCCGATACGCCCGGAACCAATCCGTAATTCACCGGGTAGATGAGATCATGTTCGGGATGGCGGGAACCCATCGGCCGATCGATTTCGATATCGACGATTTTGCCGATGAATACCCCGGGATCCATGTACTGAGAACGCGTTGTCCGGTGTCTGTCCATGATAGCAAGGTTTTACTTCGACTGGCGGCATCATGCCGCTACGGTAACCGCCCGGATTCATCTTAACCCCTTCTGCGAAACGGGTCAATGACCGATGCGACCGAGTACTTTCGCCGACCTGAGCATACTGCTGGCGCTATGGTTCATGATGTTCGCCGCGAGCAGCCAGACGATCATCATGACGCCGATACTGCCCATCGTGGAGGAGCAGTTCAGCGTGCCCCGGGAATACCTGGGCGCCCTGGTTTCGGCCTACTCGGTCATGCTCGGTCTGTGCGCGCTGGTCACCGGTCCGCTGTCGGACGCGATGGGCAGGAGACGTATCCTCATGATCGGCACCGGGGCCATGTGCGTGACCCTTTTCTTGCACAGCTTAGTTACGGACTTTGCCTCCCTGTTGCTTATCCGGTCACTGTCCGGCATGGCCGCCGGCATACTCAGCGGCGTCGCGCCGGCCTATATCGGGGATCATTTTCCGCCGGAGCGGCGGGGCTGGGCCAACGGCGTGGTCATGACCGCCGTTGCCGTGGGACAGATCGTGGGCATTCCGGGCGGAACCATCCTGGCCGACCGATTCGGCTTTGCCGCGCCTTTCGTTAGTTTCGCGGCGCCGATGGTGATTTCCTTCGTCCTGGTCTGCACCCTGGCACGGCAGCCGGCCGTAGCCCGGGCGCATCTGTCCTCGATCGGATCGGTCGTCAAGCGCTACGCGTCCATGTTCACGACGCCGGCGACCGCGGCGGCCATCGGCGCCTACAGCGTGATGTTCTCGGGGATCGCCTTCTACGTGATCTACCTGGTCGTGTGGATCAAGGAGACCTTCGGGGTGACCAACGACGAGGTCGCGTCCCTGTTCGTGATCGCCGGTATTGCCAGTGTCATCGTGGGACCCTGGGCCGGACGCCTATCGGACCGGATCGGCCGGAAGGTCCTGGTCGTGGGCGGCTGCCTGGGACTCTTCGTCCTCATGACCCTGACGACGGCCATCATGACGGATTTCTGGATCGCCTACCCGCTCTTTTTCCTCATCATGGTGCTCGTGTCGGCCCGTATGGGACCCTTTCAGGCGCTGCTGTCCGAGATCGTGCCGGCGCAGCGGCGCGGTTCGCTGATGAGCCTGAGTATCGCGACCGGCCAGCTCGCCATGGGACTGTGCAGCGCGGCGGCGGGCGTCGTCTATACAGAGGTCGGTTACGTATTCAGTTCCTTGATCGGAGGCACGGGCATGCTCGCTATGGGGTTCATCATTTGGCGGTTCATCCCCGAAACGCGGAGGGCATCGAGGGGGTAACAGGCAGTGGGCGAATTTACGATCGCCGGTTTCTCCATTGGCCGGGTCGACCTGTAAGACTCAGGGCGACACCGCATGCAGCCCGTCGATGAACTCGGTTACGACGGCGTTGAACCGATCGGGCTCCTCGTAGAACAACGCGTGGCCGCTGTCCTCGAAGACTTCCATGCGCGCACCCGGGATGTGTTCGTACATGTACTTGCAGCCCGGGTAAGCGCCGCTCTTGCCGCCCGTCGCAATCAGGACCGGAAGGTCGATGGATGGCAGCATGGGACGCCAGTCCTGCGCCTGGTAGTCGGGGCCGAGGGTGACGCCCTGGGCCGGCGTGTTTTCCCTGCTTTCCTCCAGCAGCAAGTCCAGTTCGGCGTCCGGGACATCGAGGGAGACGAACATCTTCCTCAGTTCCCATCGCTTTCGTTCGATATCGTCCACAGTTGGGGATTCGGCATCGGGCTCGGGCGGATCAGGCGGACCATGGACTTCGATGCTGGGCACTTCGTCCACCAGCACCACCCCTTTGAGCCGGTAATTTCGGAAGAGTTCGATGTAGGAAAGGACGGTACGGGCGCCGATGGACCAGCCGACCAGCGTGGCGTCGTGGAGATCGAGCGTTTTGATGATCTGGCGCACGTCCATGGCGTACCGGGCCGTGCGATGTCCCCACGGGGTCTTGTCCGACCGGCCGTTGCCCCGGGTCTCGGCGGCAATGACCCGGAATCGCTGGCTCAGGGCCGGAACCTGCTTGCGCCACCAACCCAGGCTCAACCCGCCGCCGTGGATCAGGAAGACGGGTATACCGGATCCTGTGTCTTCATAGTAGAGACGAACGCCGTCGTTTGCTTCGACGTAACCGGTGCGTTTCTCCAATACCAGCAAGCCCTCTATGTGCTCTCAGTTCGTCTGGGTTTCGACGCCGACCCCATCGGTAATGCGGGGGTTTGGATGCAGGATGACGGGGTCGCCGGCCGCAAGGCCTTCGAGGATTTCGGCCTCGATCCCGTTTCGCTGTCCCACCGATACTTCCCGAGACCTGGCCATGCCTTCCTCGACGATGAAGACCCCCCAGCTTTCGCCTATTCTGAACAAGGCGCTGGACGGGATCTTGAGCACGTCCTCCTTCTCCCAGACGACGATCCGTCCCGTGACGCGGTAACCATCGCCCAATTCCGCCGGCGTCTCGTCAAGGTCCACGATGACGTTGACCCGCTGTTCGTCCACGCCCAGCGCGGACACGCGCGTGAACGCGGCCGGCTCTACGCGGCTCACTTTGCCGGACAACGGATCGGGTCCGCCCCACTCTTCGATCCATACCGTTTGACCGACGTCGACCCTTACGGCATCGGTGGACAGAACGTCGATCGTCACCTCCATGTCTCCCGGATCGCCCACTTCCATCAGGGGCGTGCCCGCGGCGACGACCCGCTCGCTTTCTTCGAACAGACGCAGCACCCGGCCGCCTACCGGCGCCGTCACGGAGAGCACGGCCCTGGCATCGCCGCGCTCCTCCCGGAGGGCCAGGAGCGCGGCCTGGGCGACCTCGTGTTCGGAGACGGCCGCGCGGTGGCGGAAGAGGGAGGATTCCAGGGTCCGTTCCGCGACGGTTGCCGCGTGCACGGCGCGCTCCAGGCGCTCCCTCGAGATGCTGCCGCTCGCGGCGAGTTGTTCCGCCCTGTCCCTGCCGCGGGCCGCCTCTTCCTGTTCCACCCGCGCGCGGGCGACGTTCGCCTCGGCCTCGCGGACCAGTGCTTCGGCCGTCTCGATCCGGGCGCGGGCCTCCGCGGACTCGCGGGAGCCGAGGGGCGAAGGCGTGATGCGCGCCAGTTCATCGCCTTGGCCGACCCGGTCCCCTTCATTCAACGCCGGTCTCGCCAGCCGGCCGGACGCCGGGGCCGTGATCAGGTAGCGCTGCCTTACACGGGTCCTGCCTTCCTCGCTGATCGTCACCCGCAGGGGACCTAACTCCGCCGTAGCCGCGTCGATCAGGACCGGCGCCGGCATAAACGCGCGGACGACGAGGACCAGGACGGCAGCGAGGACCACGAAGGAGATGATGTGCTTGCGACGTATTTTCATGACGGTCTCACGGTTATTCCTGGGTCTTGAGCACGCCCACCAGGTCCAGGTAGCGCAGTTTCCGGTGGACGATGTACGCGGACGCCACGGCCGCCGCGGTAACGACCAGGAAGGCGAACGCATAGGTCTTTCCGGTGATGACCAGCGGCATCCGGTAGAGTTCCTGGGCGGTGGCGTCCACGGCAAGATAACATAATGCCCATCCGATCAGAAATCCAATCGGTATCGAACAAAGGGTAATGATGGCCTGCTCGCCCAGGAGGACGACCGATATCTCCCGCTCGGTGAACCCGAGCACCCGCAGGCTGGCCATTTCGCGGTTTCTTTCCGCCAGGGCGATGCGGGCGCCGTTGTAGACCATACCGCAGGCGATGATGCAAGCGAAGACGGTCAGCGTGAACGTGGTGGCGTTCGTGCTTTCGGCAATGGTTTCTTCGAAGCCCTGGATCACGGCCTCGCGGACGGCGACACCCGCCACGGCCGGCGTCTCTTTCAGCGTGCTGTACAACTCGGCCGCCCGAAGCGGGTCCACTGAGAGATACGCGCCGGAGATCGTCCGGCCTTCGCCCAGGAACCGGTTCAAAGCGCGTGTATCCATGTACGCGGTGGTGCCGATCAACTCGTCGACGATCAGGGTTACCGCCAGGCTGCCCTGCATTCTAGACCCTTCCTGTACTTCGACGGCGAGCATATCGCCCTCCCGGACCGCCAGGAGGTCGGCCAGCGTCTTGTTCAGCACGATGCCCTCCGGCGGCAGGGCCTGAACCCGGCCTTCCCGGTCGATCAACTGCCGCAGCTCTCCAGCCGGATCGAGTCCCGTTATGGCGGTCTGCTTCACGATATGACCGGAACGAAGCCGGACGGGCACGGCGCGGTACGGCTCGGAGCGGACGACGCCGGGAAGATGGGCCAGTTCGAACCGGGCGCGCGCGGGACGGGGACCCGCGAAGACCACGGCCGCGTCATCGCGCTGCACGGTACGAAACTGGTAGTCGATCAAATAATCGATGGAGTCGAAGGTAAAACGTCCCATGACCAGGATCGCCACCGACATGGCGATGCCGAAGGCGGAAAGCATCGTTCGGGCCGGCCTCCGTTCCATGTTGCGGAAGATCATCCGCCAGACCGGCGAGAGCATCCGGTGCACGCCCATGCGTTCCATCGCGAGCGGCCTAAAGTGGGGCGGCGACTCCGGCCGCATCGCTTCCGCGGGAGGCAGGGCCATGGCCGCGCGAAGGGCGTGCAGGGTACCCAGCAACGCTGCGGAAACGCTGATTACCGCGGACAAGGTGATGACGTCGACGTGCAGCTCGTAGACCAGGTCGGGGAATCGGTAATAGGCCTGGT
This sequence comes from Gemmatimonadota bacterium, assembly GCA_009838645.1. NCBI lineage: Bacteria > Pseudomonadati > Gemmatimonadota > Gemmatimonadota bacterium. The sequence goes on from VXRC01000049.1 coordinate 509,317, forward strand.
ACATGCCGGTGAGCGGCCGGCCGATCCAGAATCCGCCCACGATGCCGAGGAGGGTCCCGCCGGACACGGCCAGGAAGGCGAATTTCAGGTAGTGCCAACCGATCGACAGGTTTCGGTAGCCGAAGGCTTTCATGATGGCGATCTGGTCCCGCTGGGCCCGCACCATGCGGGAAAACACGATGTGCAGCAGAATCGCCGCGATCCCAAGGAAGATGGCCGGCGTAACGTTGCTGGAAACACTCAGGCCCAGGATTTCATCCGAAAGGAACTTATGGGAGATCTGGCTGTCCCGACCGTAGGCGCCCGCACTCCCGTAGGGTTCGAGGATGAGGTCCATGCGGTCGATCACGTCCCGCTCGCGCGCTTCCGGCGACAAGGCGACCGACAGGTCGTTGAACCCGCCCTCCATGTCGAAGGCCGCGCCGAGGGCGTCCCGGCTCATCCAGATCACGCCGAAGCGCAGGTTGTCGGGGAAGATGGATCCGGATCCCTGCACTTCGTAGACGTATTCGGGCGACAGGCCGATGCCCACGACGCGCAGGGCCTTCCTCCGTCCGTTGATGACCGCCCCGATCCAGTCGTCCGGCGCCAGTCCGTTGGCCAGCGCGAAGGCTTCGCTGATGATGACCTCCTCGGGCCGCCCGACCGCCGGGTAGCGGCCTTCCTGGATCGCGAGGTCGTTGAGCACGGGCCTGCGTGTCTCGGGTATGGAGACCAGCCGCCCGGTAGCGGGCTCATCCAGCCCGGGCACGTCCAGGTTCACGTCCATTACGATCCGGGTGCGGACGCCGGAGACGCCCTGAATCCGGGCAATGCGCTCCGCGACCTGCGCCGGCGCCCGCTTGATGCCGGCGAACACGTCGGCGAAACGGTAGCTGGTGTAGTAGGATTCCTGCGATTCCAGCAGGGCGATATAGGTGTGGCGCGAGGAGACGTAGACCATGATCCCGCAGGCCATCACCAGCGTGATGGCGATGACCTGGCCGCGCATGCGCGCCAGTTCGCGGAACACCTTGCGGTTCAGGATGGTCATGGCAGCCTACCAGCTCAGTTCGTCCGGCCGTTTCTTCGTCGGATTGGCGTATACCTCGACGATCTCGCCGCTGCGCAGGCGGATGACCCGGTCAGCCATGTCCGCGATCGCCGCGTTGTGGGTGATGACCGCGGTCGTGGTGCCCAGCGTGCTGTTGACTTTCTCGATCACTTCCAGCACCCGTTTGCCGGTCGCGTAGTCCAGGGCGCCAGTGGGTTCGTCGCAAAGGAGCACTTCCGGGCGCTTCGCGATGGCCCGGGCGATGGCCACGCGCTGCTGCTCTCCGCCCGACATCTGGGCCGGGAAGTGATGCATGCGCGGTTCGAGTTCAACCAGGCGAAGGGCTTCCTCCGCCGGCATGGGCCGGTCGGCGATTTCGGTGACGAGTTCCACGTTCTCCAGTGCCGTGAGGCTGGGGATCAGGTTGTAGAACTGGAAGACGAAACCCACGGACTTCCGGCGGAAATCCGTCCGCTCACGCTCGTCCGCCCCCGTCAATTCCCGTTCGAGGTAGAAGACCTGGCCGCCCGTGGGCACATCGAGCCCGCCCAGGATGTTGAGCAGCGTCGATTTGCCGCTTCCCGACGCCCCCAGGAAAACGGCCAGCTCGCCGGCGTACAGGTCCAGGTCGACCCCCCGGAGGGCGGATACGTCCACCTCGCCCATGCGGTAGACCTTGGAAATTCGCCGGGCCCGGAATACCGGACTCGCCTGGTCGACGGTCATGCCGGATTCTCCTTGTCCCCTGTCCTGGCTTTACCGGTCCCACGGAAACCGGGCCGTCGGCTGGTTGACATATCGTTGCAGGTCCAGCGTCAGGCGCGCGCCGCATCCGGGCGCCAGGCGTACGGTGAAATCGGTATCGTCGACTTTGATCCGGCGGCCGTCGTGTTGAACCGCGTCCACCCGGTGCTCCCCGTAGGCGCCGCCCTGGACGATCACGGTGCGTGCTTCGACCGGATTGGCGTTCACCAGGTGTACGTCGAGTCCGTCGGAGTCGATACGGTCGATCTTCACGGCCACGTCTTCCGGGACGCCGGGCCGTCCGCGTTCCGGGTCGAAGTAACAGAGCCGGCAGTGGAGCGGACGGGCGTAGGCCGGCCGGGGTCCCCCGGTCATGAGATTCACGAGGGTCTCGATCCGCGCCGGGTTGAACGGATTGGGGTTGTCCGACAGACGCGTGTCCGGCGTCGACGTATCGTTGCGGATCTTCTCCACCTGTCCCCGCAGATCCTCGAAATCCTGCTTCAACGCGTCCAAGGGAAAACCGGGGTTCGAACCGTCCAGGAAATTCAGCCAGGGCTGGTCGCCGGCAAGCGCGCGGTCGTCCGGGTTCATGGACCAGTCGTATACCTCGACCGCGCCCCGGTCATAGGGTTCGGGGGCGTAATCGTACCACCCGTCGTCTCCGTGCATGTGTGGATACATGGTGACGCCGTCCACGGTCTTCTTGTTGACGTTGACCGATTCGAGGACGGTGCGCCAGACGTCCACGTATTTCCGGTCGCCGGTGAGCAGCAGGGCGTTGCCGAAGCCGTCCACCGCGTGGGCGACGGCATTCAGGGTGAAGTTGTCCAGCCGGCCGTGGCGATGGGCGAACACCTTGTGGTTCCATCCGTAGACACCACCCCACCACCGGCCTTCGCAGGCGCTGCCGATGACGCCGTCCGGCCCCACGTTCGAAGGGATCACGCCCCCGTTGGCATAGGTGCGCTCCACCCACGCGTCGGCGTATTCGAGGATCCAGTCCCGGTACTTCGTTTCGCCGGTGAGCGCGTAGGCGTTGAAGGCCAGGCCTGTGCTGGTGAGGTTCAGCGGATGGTCGCCGGCCACGTCGTTATAGGTCTCGAACCGCTCGCACATCTCCGCGTAATCGCGCTGGCCGTGGAGCAGGTCGTACCGGCCGTCCTCCAGCGGATCGCCGACCCAGTCCAGGGCCGTGGTCTTGCGCATCATCGGCCCCCGGCTGCCGTTGAACATGCTCCGGATCAACCGGCGTTCCGGGTCGTAGTTCTTCGCCTGTGGATCCTCGTCCATGTAGAAACCGGCGAACCTCCTCGTCCGGCGGATATGGTTTTCGTCGTCCGGATCGCAGTTGCCCAGCAGGTTGAACACCACCAGGCCCTCGGCGTGATGGGCCCAGTCGCTGTGCACCGGGAATTCCTTGTAATACATGCCGTCCCGGGCAAAGGGCACGTCGACGGTCTTGGCCTCGGTGTACTGGCGGATATGGCCGTCCTGCGCCGTCTTGCACATGTCGAGGATGCGGTCGCCCCCGCCGAGCAGGTAGACGACAGGCCAGTTCGCCAGGTTTTCGATGGCATCGTCCGGGCCGTCGAGGGCGCCCCAACGAGGCACGCATTTCAGGTAGCCTTGCTCGTCGAAGTACTTGTCGTAGAACAGTTCGAGTGCCTGGGACATGGAGCGGATGAGCGCGCGCTCCAGCAAGGCCCACTGCGGCGGGACCATGGGGGTGTCGATGTTGATCCTGGTGTGTGAAGACATGAACGGAATCCTGAGCTTTCCTTTTAAGAATGAATACTTTGGGATGGACTGTTGTAAAAGTAGTGGATATAACCCGTTTCGCAGTTCACTTCCGGACCTGGATCCGGAACCAGACCTGCCGGTACGATCGGCAGGCTATTTTATTGAACGGACTGTATTTACGTTCCCGTACTGTTTAGTTGATCGACAGGAAGATATGGCTTCAAACCCCCATCGTCAAGCGGATCATGGACCGCTCCGGAGGCGCCTGGACAACACCGCTCGCGCCGCGTTTCCCTGTGCCGTGCATTTCCGTCCGTGTACCTAGAGTAATAGATTCGTGTCGCAATGTCGACACCCCGGAGACTTCGGTTCTGGCCAGGTTGACTCTGGACTGGCCTGTATGAAAGGAATGGCTGTATGTTCAGTCGCGTCGTTTTGATGATGACCGCGTTGTTCCTTCTCCTCACGCATCCGGGCGTAACCGCGGCCCAGTCGCCGACGGTCGACCGATCCAACCTGGTCCTCGAACTGCTGTTCGACGGCGACGCTCGGGATACGAGCGGAAACGAGCATCACGGCGAGTTGTTCGGTCCGGTCTCCACCGAAGACCGGTTCGGGCAGCCGAATGCCGCCTTTTCCTTCGACGGAAAGAACGACTACATCCGCGTCGCGCCGCCGCCGGCACTGTCCAGCGAGGCCTTCACCCTGTCGGTCTGGGTGAAATACGACGACGACGCATTCTCCCGGTACTGGACCAACGGGGTCATCACCCAGGACAACGGCGGCTCCAGCGAACGACGCGTCTTCCAGCTCAGCGCATTCGGCCCCTTGCCCACGTGGCACATCATGGGCCGGGGCCGCGATCCGCTGATTACCCGTCCTGTCGGGACCTCCGTATGGCGGCACCTGGCTGTTACCCACGACGGCGAGGAGCACCGGCTGTACATGGACGGTGAACTGCATGATCAAGCCGAAGCGCCCTTCCCGCCGCATCCGCAGGAACCAGTCTACGTCGGGCGCAAGGGTTCAGGCGAACCGGATTTCTATTTCAAGGGCGTGATCGACGACGTCCGTATCTACACGGAGACGCTCTCACCGGAGGCCATCCTGGCCCTGACCCGGGAGAACGGATGGCAGCCACCGGCCCTGGCGGGCATCGAAGTGCCGGATCCGCCGGAATCCTCGCTTGAAGACGCCCTCGTGGCCCACTGGCCCATGGAGACCGCCGCAATTCGCGACGTGTCGGCCAGTGGACTGAAGACTATCGTGATGGGACAGCCGGAATCCATAGAAGGTCGAAGGGGAGGAGCGCTTCGATTCGATGGCAACGAGGACTGGGCGGTGGTCAAAAATCCGTCGCTAGACCTCCTCCACTACCTGACGATTACTTGCTGGATCAGGGGATTCGATACCGATAGCGAGTACAGCCAGGTACTCTGGTACGGTGACGGCGCCTGGGGACAGGACCCTTATTCCATGTCGATACAGGAAGGGAAGGTCGGATTCCGCGTGGACGACGTGGCGACCCAATGGGAAGTGATGACCGAATCGACGCCCTCGCCCGGTGCCTGGACGTTCGTGGCGGCGACGTTGAATACCCGGTCTGACGGTCTTATGGACCAGAAGATCTACGTCAATGGAGAACTCTCCATGGAACAGGTGACGCCGAATCCCTACCGGTACATCGAACTGGGCCGCATGTGGCTGACCTTTGCAACCTTCGGGAGCGGATGGGACCTGTCGCGCCTGGACCTGGACGACGTCAGACTGTATAACCGCTCGCTGAGCCACCGGGAGATCGAATCCCTTTTCGAAGAGGCACAGGAGTAATCGCATGAATCGCAATGAAGGCCCTGCTGACGAAGCGTCGATCGGCCGGATTGAATCGGACGGCACTGCAATGGGCGACACGGGAAGCCGGCGGCGGTTTCTCAAGGGCGGTCTCGCGGCGGCGGCCGGTGTGGCGGCGACCTCCATGTGGGACGCGACGGCGGCGTTGGCACAGGAAAACGAAGCGGCTGCTCCCGGTCCGCCCGACAGGATCGACGACGAAGCCTACTGGGAGAAGGTCCGCGCGCAGTTCCACCTGAATCCCGATACCATCTATCTGAACAACGGGACCCTCGGGCTGTGTCCGAAACCGGTCACGCAGGCGGTCTACGACGGGTACGTATATCTCGCGGAAGCGGGCAGCGAGGGAAGGTCCCAACTGTGGGACGAAGTGGAGGCAAGCCGGAAGACGGCCGCCCGGTTTCTGGGGGCGGACGAGCGTGAAATGGTGCTTACCCGGAACGCTACACAAGGACTGAGCGTCATCGCGAACGGGATTCGGATGGAACCGGGGGACGAAGTGCTCATGACTTCGGATGAGCACATCGCGGGCATCCAGCCGTGGACGCGCCGAGCCCGGCGATTCGGCATACACGTCAACCAAGTTCAGATCCCCAGTCCGCCGAAGAGCAAACAGGAAGTGGTGGACCTGTTCGAACAGGCGCTGACCCCGAGGACGAAAGTGGTTTTCTTCTGCCACGTCACCCGCGGCCCCGGCCTGCTCTACCCGGTCAGGAATCTGTGTGACATGGCCCGCGAGAGGGGAATCGTGTCGGCCGTAGACGGCGCCCAGACACCCGGAATGACCCCCGTCAACCTGCATGAGATGGGGTGCGATCTCTTCGCCACGAGCCTCCACAAGTGGGCGCTGACCCCCTCCGGCACCGGTTGTCTGTACGTTCGGGAGGGATTCCAGGAGACCTTCTGGCCCACGTCCGACGGCAACGGCCCGTGGGACGACCGGGAACAGCAACTCTGGCGCATTGGCCCACACGGCACGTACGAGAGACCCATCCGGGCCGCGATAAAACCCGCGTTGGATTTTCTCGATTCCATTGGAATGGACGCGATTTACGCCCGCGACCGCATGTTGTCCGACTATCTGAAGGAACAACTCATGGAGATGCCCGGAATCAGCCTGGGGACCTCCACGGACCATGCGCTGTCGAGTCCCGGAATCACTTCCTTCGGCGTCGAGGGATGGGACACCTCGCTTCTTCGAGGCATCCTCCGAGGAAAGGCCGGCATCGTCGTGAGCCGGGACCAGAGACGGTCACACGATATGATCCGGGTATCCACGCACTTCTACAACACGCCGGCGGAAATCGATCGACTGATCGAGGTGATGAAGGAAATATTGTAGTCGACGGCCGGTGTTGCTGCCGGCCGGAACCTCGTGGGATCAGATCCCGCCGTCTCCGCGGCTAGTCTCTGTCGTTGAAGTGCTCCGACCTACGATCTCGCAAGAAATCCAACGCACTGCGTAAATCCGGAATCCCGGTTCGTCCCCCGAGCCGGGTGCAGTTCAGGGCGGCGACGGCCGATGAGAACACCGACGTCTTCTCAAGACTCCATCCCTGCAGCAGACCGAATGTGTATGCGCCGTGGAATACGTCGCCCGCGCCGGTCGTATCGACGACCTCCACGGAGAACGCCGGCGTGTGGAAAGACCGGTCTCCTGCCAGCGTGTAACTGCCTTCTTCTCCAAGCGTTACGACCGTGACGGACGATCCGTAACCGGCCAAGGACTTCGTGGCCGTTGCAGGATCTGCCCTGCCGGTCAGCGCTTCGGCGAACACCCGCGAAGCAATCAGGTAATCCGTCGCCCGCAGCAGATCCTCGATGTCTTGCGGGCGGGACAGGCTGTCCGCGTCCAGCACCACGGGCACGCCGGCGTCATGCGCAATACGGGCGGCGGCCAGTGCGGCCTGCCGGTCCGTAGTGTCGAGATGAAGGTACCTGGCGGCGGTGATCATTCCGGTGGGTATTTCAGAAGGGGACATTTCAACAGTCGTCCCGCCGGCCATAATGGTTCGCTGCCCGGTCGATTCATCGACGAGAATCATGCTGACGGGGGTCGTTGCACCGGCCTCCACGATTAAATGGGCCGAGTCGACCCCGTACTCGTCGAATTCCTCCTTCACGGCGCGGCCCGCCATGTCGTTTCCGACTTTACCCACGAAGGCGGTGGACACCCCCAGTTTGGAAAGCGTGACCAGTGCGGTGGAGACCATCCCGCCGCCTTGCTGGGTCGAGTCGCTCATCCAGATCTGGTCGTCCTGGTCCGGCAGGTGAGGCACGATACCCAGGAAGTCCAGGCAGGCGCATCCCAGGCCGACGACGTCATGGGTCATCTTCTGCTCCCTGCATCAACTTCTCGTCAATCAACCTCTGGTCAATCATTCCCTCGACACGTGAATGCCCGTTTCATCCGCGAAGGCCGGTAGTGGGTCCGAAATGCCGCTCTCTGCTTCCAGGCCCTCGGTACCCAGCAGAAACCAACTTCCGCCGTGCTCGACGAGCTGGCTGGCATAGAAGCGGCCGGGCGGCGCTTCGGGCATGATCTCCCCCGTGCCATGAATCCTGAACGGACCCAGCGGCGAATCGCCCACCATGGCATAGTCGGTGCTTCTGAAGGCATGACCGGGGAACCGGTCCTTGAAGGAAGGCGACAGCCAGAAATCGTGGGTACAGAAGACGAGATACCAGCGGCCTTCGATGAAATAAACCTGGGGCACTTCCATTTCCTCGGTCATCTGGTCGTGTTCCGGCGGCGGGAGGCATTCCCAGTGGACCATGTCAGTCGACCGGGCGATGCCGACGCTGCCCCGTTCGGCCACGTCCCCGTCGGTGCGCCGCGCGCAGACATACTGGAGGACACTGTCGCCCGTGTCCAGGAGGAAGGGGTCCCGCCAGTGGGTGAGCTGCCGCTGGCCGGTCGATTCGATCTCGTAGTGGGCGGGGTCGGCCACCGAGGTGGGGTTTTCGGGGAGTTTGCGCCAGGTAACCAGGTCATCGGAAACGGCCATGCCCACGCGCTGGACAAAGGCGGTCTCGTGCTTGTGGCCGGTATAGGCCATCCAGTACTGCCCGTCGCGCCGGATGACGCTGCCGGTCGCCAGGGACTTGCCGTCCCACGCGTCCGGTGGACCCGGTTCGAGCGCCGTGCCCCGGTATTCCCAGTGCGCCAGGTCATCTGAAACGCAGTGGTCGATTCTCCAGCCGGCTTTCCGATCCAGGGGCATGGCGAGAAACCAGGCATGAACGGTTGCATCGTCGGCAAAATACCATGCATCGCCGATGCGGTGGCCCTCGAGTCTGAACACGTCAGGTACTCCGTGGCATGGATTATCCGGTCCTGGATCGCGATGGAGCGAGGGAGTGCGAGCAAATTAACCCAACGGACGCCGGCGTCAAGCCCAATTCAATTGACAGGTTCCGTAGGCAGCCCTACCATTTCTCGACGATCAGGGATGGATGCTGCAATGTCCATCCATTATACCGGCCAGAATGAGGCCGGACCACGAAATGCCACCCGAAGCCACAAGGAACTCATTCCATGTCACTGACCGCAGACGTACGGGCCATGCTGCCCGACCTGGATGGATACGCGTATTTCCAGACCAGCGGGTTTTCTCCCAAACTGAACCCCGTCGTCGATGAAGTCGTCCACTGGCTGAAGTTCCAGAGCCGGGGTCCCGCCCTGCCCTTCGTCGCCGGGCGGATCGAGGAACTGAAGCGGGATATCAGGGGCAAGGTCGCCCGTACCGTCAACGCCACGCCGGAAGAGATCGTCATGACGGAGAATACCACGATCGGCATCAATATCGTGGCCAACGGCATCGACTGGAAACCGGGCGACAACGTACTGCTCACCAACCACGAGCATCCGGGCAACCGGCTGACCTGGTACAACCTGACCGGGCGGTACGACGTGGAACTGCGGTTCGCGCCGATGTACAACGACCTCGGCAGAACGCTCGAAGAAATGGACCGCCTGATCGACGGCCGCACGCGGCTCGTCAGCGTCAGCCACGTCTCGAGACGCACCGGACTGCGCCTGCCGGGCCGGGCAGTCTGCGACCTGGCTCACGAAAAAGACACGCCCGTCCTTTTCGACGGCGCGCAGTCCTTCGGGGCCATACCGATCGACGTGCGCGCGATGGACTGCGACTTCTACAGCTTCTGCGGACACAAATACACCATGGCGCCGCAGGGCACCGGGGGCCTGTTCATCCGCCGGGACCGCATCGACTGGCTCAAGCCGAGCTGGATCGGGTCACACTCGCAGAAGTCCTTCGACCAGGAAGGCCACATGGACCTGCACGACGAGGCCCGGCGATTCGAGTTTGCCACGCGGAGCGTGCCGGACCAGGCCGGATTCGGCAAGGCCCTGGACATCTGGGACGGGCTGGGGTGGGAAGCGATTTTCGCGGGCATCGCGGCGTACACCGACCGGATGAAGGCCGCCTTGCTCGAGGTCCCGGGACTGGTGCTGGAAACGCCGGCGTCCTACGACGATTCATCGGGCATCGTTACTTTCCACGTGCCGGGCCTGGAGGCGGGTCCCCTGTCGGAGAGCCTGCAGCAGCATGAGAAAGTGCTGGTCTCCCCGCTCGAATTCGCGGCGGAAAGCACCCGTGTATCGACCCACGTATTCAATTCGGACGAGGACCTGGAGCGGCTGACGACGGGGATCCGGAGGGTACAGCGAGAGGGGCTGGACGCCTGAAGAACCCGCCTACCGGAACCAGTCGTAGTTGAGCCCCAGCGAACGGTCTTCAAGGGGCAAATCGACGCGCACGCCGCCCCGCGCGGAGGAGCGTTTCAGGGCGATCTCCACTTCCAGCGCCATGACGACCCTGCGGCCCGAGTTCTTGGGCTCGTCCAGCTTCCCTGCCAGGCAGTCCATCACGTCGTTCAGCGAATACACACCGCCATAGGGAGGCACGAACTGGGGACCCGGCCAGGGTACCTCCACCCGGTAGGGCCGGCCTTCCACCTCCATCTCCTCCCATCGCTGCCAGCCCGTTGGGAAATCGTAGGCCAGGTCGCCTTTGCTACCGTGCAGGCGCACGCCCGGCGCGCCCTTTCGAAAATGCACCACGAGGCCGCTTTCGGTCACCAACATGCCCTGACCCATGAATTCGTCGCTTCCCGATTCCCGCCGCGGTACATCGCCGGTTCCGATTACCCAGGCCGGTTCGCTGTCCACGAAATAGGACCAGTTCTGATGCTGGGCGAAGGGCCCCGGGGCCTCGATCGACAGCAACTCTCCGATGCCGCCGTCGCGCACCAGGGCGCCGGCACGGGCGAAAGATGGATGGGTGGTGGCGATCGCGCCGCAGCTCAACGGCACGCCCGCTTCCGCGCAGGTCCGTACCATCCGGTCCGCTTCCTCCAGCGTATGGGCCATAGGTTTCTCGGTGAAGATCCCCTTCGCGCCATGGTGAACGGCGAGGCAGGTGAAATCGGCGCGATGCTTGGTATTCGTCGCTACAGCTACGATGTCCGGTCGTTCGATGGCCAGCATGTCCCCGGCGTCGTCATAGAGGGATACGACGCCGTACCGTTCCCGGAAGGCGCGCAACCGTTTCACGTCCCGCTCCGCCGCCGCGACCAGTTCGACGTCCGGGCGGTCCCACAGCGCTTCGGCGTAGGAGGAAGGCAGCCCCTCCGTGCCCGGGTTTTCGTGGTAGTGGAAGCGCCGGTGGATGTTCAAATCGGGCGTCGGACGATCGATGTCGTCCACATCCCACACGCCGGTCCTCTGCGCGAGATCGTACAGCATGCCCATCCACCCGAGACCGATGAGTCCTGCCCGGTACTTTGCCACGGAATGCTCCTTCGTGATAAGCGGATTCGTCAAAACGGCAACGGAACGTCCAGTCGCTCGCCCATCTCCCGTACGGTACGCTGTTCGATCTCGCCGAACCGGATGCCCTGCTCCCGGTGGAGTGCCATACGTTCCTCTTCAATCGCACCGGGTAACAAGGCCTCGTCATATCCCGGCATGGGCTCGTAGGTTTCTCTCACATCCCTTACGAAACGATCCACTTCCTTTTTGAAATCCGCCGTGGGAATCACCGTTTCGGTGTGAATGGCCAGAACCATGCCGCCGTGACCCGCGCCCGGCCACCGGACCTGTACCTCATCGGCCTCCGGCAGCGCGGCGCCGGCCAGCGCGCATCCCAGGACCGTGGCGACCGCCCCGTAACCGATGCTCTTGAAGAAGGCGGCCGGTATGCGGGACAGGAGATCGTCGAATTCGGGCGAATGCTGGTAATCGGCCAGGATGCGCGTGGCCACGTCCTGCACGATCGGAGGCTCGTCGCCGGCCGGAATCCCGAAGCAGAGCGGCGGATTGCCGAAGTAACCGATCTGGGGCTTCGGGTCCTGGCCGCGGGCATCCCCCATGTTGCGGTAACCCTGGACCGAGAATCCGATGCAGCCCGACTCCATGCACATGCGGGTGTAGTGGCCCGCCGATCCATAGTGCCCGATATGCCGGGCCAATCCCATGCCCAGTCCGGTTTCACGGGCCTTTGCGATGGCGCCTTCCGTCGCATCCACCATGGGCCAGTACCCGAGCGTGCCGTCGCCATCCACGATGACGGAAGTAGGCGATTCGGCGATGACCCGCACACTGGGCCGTGGATTGTGATGCCCCTCGGCGAAGGATCGCGTATAGCCGGATGCCGCGCGGACCCCGTGGCTGCGAACGCCTCTGAGGTCGGAGTTAACCAGCAGCCGGCTGATGATCGAGGCATGGTGGCCCGACAAACCCACCTTCTCGAAACAGGCCGTCGTGAAAGCCAGCAGGGATGTTTCATCGACATGGATGTATGCTTCCGGCGGACGGTTCATCGATGGTTCCTTTGGATTTGCTGCGGTTGTATTTTCTGCAGTGTACAGGGCCGGATCAGACCACCATGGGCGTCTGGAGCACGGTCAGTCCCATGTCGATATACTTCTGCCGGTCCGATGGGTCCAGGAGCGCCAGGCTGACGGCGACGGACGTTCCCTCCATTTCCCGGGCGACGTGGCGGACGCAATCGTCCAAAGTCCGAAATGGCGGGTTCCGGTACCGTTCGATGTCGTACATGAGATCGTTGGGCCCGAAGGTGAGGACGTCTACGCCCTCCAGCGCCAGTTTCCGGCAATTGATGACCGCGTCGACCGATTCGAGCTGAAGCCATAGCACGCCCGTGTCGTTCCACCAGGCCGCATACTCGAGGCGGTCGTCACGACCGGTAATGCCGTGGCGCGCGCTGCCTCCCCAGCTTCTACCGCCGAACTGCGGATAGTAGAAGAAATGGACCGCTTCGCGCACCGTGGATTCCTCCCTGACTTCGGGAACGAGGATGCCCGCGGGCCCCAGGTCCAGATAGTTCCCGATCAGGTAGGTGTGCCGGGTATGCTTGATGCGCAGGATCACCGGCACGTCCAACGCCTCGGCGGAGGCGCAGAAGGAAACGATCCGGTCCTCGCTCTGGGGGCCGTGCTGGCAGTCCACGTTGAAGAAATCGATCTCGCCCTGCTGCAGATACCGTTCCAGGTCCTCCCGGCCGGAATCCATGGATACCCCCAGGCCGGTCACGATTTCGCCGCTGCGGATGCGGTGTTTCAACGAGATGGGCTGGACCATGGCGTAATGCTCCCTTCTTATCTTTACATCTTCGTCTATACCTTCGTCAGTACCTGAAGTTGTACTGGTGTATCTACACGTATTACAGCCGAGGGATGACGCCTCAGGGTTCGTTCGAGGCGGCGCCGGTCCGCGACGGGTATGTGCGCCTTGTCCCACCACCGGGCCCTGCACCGGTCGAACAGTTCCAGGCTGTCGAAGTAGTGCCGAAATACGAAATCGATGCGTGCACTTGACGCGAGCATTCGGCCGGCGACCGCCTCGGCCACCACCCGGTCCGCGAAATGAAAGTCGACGTATTCGCGGGCCAGCGTGGCCACCAGGTTCACTTCATGGGCGACCTGGCAGTATACCTGCTGCCTCGCGTGCCGGCGTTTGCCAAGGCTTGCTGGGAAATACGGACGGATGTCGACGACCCGGCCACCGGGCTTCAGTACGCGAATCGATTCGTGAAGGGCATGCCCCATGCCCTCTTGTTGCACTCATCACAAAGACCACGAGTACAGGGCCAGGTCGAAACTCCGGTCCTGAAAGGGCAGGCGGGACGCATCGGCCACGCCGAAGCGCGCGATGCCGTCCAACCGCTTCCGGGCATGAGCGCGCCCGACGTCCTCCCCGGCCTGGTCGACTCCGACGATTGATTCGATCCATCCCCTGATCCGGTTCGACAACCGGCCGTCACCGCAACCGATGTCGAGGACGCGCGCGCCGGCAAACGGTACGTGCCGCTTGAGTATCCGCGTTTCCCGCCGTTCCGGATCTACTCGAACGCCTTTCATGCCTCACTCCTGCCTATCATGCCTCACTACCGCCTCTACTGGTAACAGGCCGGACCGGAATTCGAGCCGGGCCGGGTTTTGCGCTGGTCTGGACATCATACCAGTCCGGATATCAGGTCGGTCCGGAAATCAGCCCAGACCGGCCACCTCTTCGATCCCGACCCAACCGCTGGTTTCCTTCGACTGCTCTATGGCCAGTCCCGTGAGGTAGAGCCCCGCGGCCATCCTGGCGTCGGTGCGGTTCGGCGTGCCCTTTTCCACGGCGTCCAGGAAATCGGAGACGCACTCCGCCTCGCCGGGCCACCCGCCGACCACCGGCATCGCGGGCTTTATGCGCATCGTTTCGCCATCAGGACCGGACTTGCTGCGCAACTGTATCGTATTGCGAAAATAGTCGACGACCAGGTCTCCGTCGTCGCCGGTCACCTCGATCTTGGTCTCCAGCGTATCGACCGAGTCTATGTTCAGGTGGATCGTGCCCCAGAGGCCGCCGTAGTCGAAATGGACCAGGCTGTGGAACTGTCGCCGGCCCGGCTGCCCGTGGCCGTCCATGACGAGCACCTTGTCCGGCGAACGGCCGATGATGCTGTTCAACCCGTCCACGTACCAGGGTCCCAGGTGGTGAGCGAGGCACAGGTCCGGGCCGCCGAATTGCGCCCAGTTGCTTCGCAGTTTCAGGTGGACGGTCTGCGGCACGCCGACCGCGCCCTGCCGCAACAGTTCCGCGGCGCGGCGAATAACCGAAGCGTAGCCGATTTCAAGATCGCCGTGGGTGACCTGGTCGGCCGTGACCAGCCGCTTCAGCATCCTGCGTATGCCGTCGGGATCGTCCGCGAGCGGAGGTTCGTAGTAGGCGGCGATCCCCGCGTCGAGGACGGCGTTCATGGCCGCTTCGTGGATGGCGTCGGGTATGGCCATCATGACGGCATCGAGCTCGGGACCGTCCAGCAATTCCTCGAAACCGCCATAGACCTGCACATCCGGATCCAGTTCCTCACGGATGCGATCCTGGGACGCTTCGCTGAACGCCGCGGCGGAAACGATCACCACCCGGTCGTGCTGCCGCAGGGCGGGTACGAAGGCTATTCTGGACCAACCTCCATATCCAATCAGGCCGACGCGAACGCTGGTCATTAATAGGTCTTTCACAGGATTACTTATCGTTTCACTACAGACGGGAATCGAAGTATATTACGACAATGAAAATCGCCATGGATCGGTATGGCAAGCACTAAGTAATATGGAGACTCCGGCTTGAGATACCTTTACCTGCTCGTTCTCCTGCCCCTGGCTTTGGCTTCAGGCCATTCGGCGGCCCAGGTGAACATCGAAGCGCTGCGTGGAGACACGGGCGACACCGGTTTCTCAGGCGCCTTGGCCCTGAGCCTGGAGATGCATACGGGGAATACGGACCTGAAGGAAATCGGACTGGAAGGGCGATTGGACTTCGATCATCCCAAGGTGCATACGTTTTTGCTTGCCCGTAACGACTTCGGATGGGAACAGGGCGAGCGTTTCGCCGATGAAGGACTGATCCACCTTCGCCAGCACTACCCCCTGCCTGGACGGTTCGGCATCGAGGCGTTCACCCAGTACAACTATGATACGACCTATCGGCTCGATGCCCGCGCACTGGCCGGCGGAGGGCTTCGATTCCACCTGGTCGAGTCCGAGGCTTTCCAGCTGTGGGAAGGCGCTTCCGCCTTCGTGGAACACGAGCGGCTGAGCGAATTGATGCCGGCGGATGACCACCCTGACAACGCGACCGTCGTCCGCTGGAGCCACTATCTGTCATCGAGAATCGCCGTTAATGACCGCGTCGTGTCCACGTGCACGGTCTATTTCCAGCCGCTGTGGAACGAGATCGGCGACACCCGCGTCCTCGGCGAACTCAATCTGGAGATCGACTTGGCCGGACCGCTCGTGCTGTCCCTGAATTTCGTCACGCGCTACGACAGCCGACCTCACGAAGGCGTCAGCAAGTTGGACACGGTGCTGGAAAACGGTTTGGCCGTGACTTTTTAGGATGGCAAAAGGTGGAAGAGAATCATAAGTTTAAGCCAGGGGCCACGGCCTAAACACAGGAGACCAGGAAATGGAGTTCAACGACCAGGTAAAGCAGGATTTCGACCGCGACGGCTTCGTGCTGCTCAAGGGGTATCTGTCTCCGGCGGAAGCGGCCGAGATCAACAGCAACATCGACCGGTTCATCGAAGAGGTGCTACCTGGTGCGCCGGATACGACGGCCTTCTACGAAGACAAAGCGGATCCGTCGTCCATCAAGCGGCTGCAGAACATGGCTGAACTGGACCCGTACTTCGACGGGCTGTTCGGTTCCTACGGTTTTGCGGAACTGGCGGGATTCCTGCTCGCGGACGACGTGCTTCCCAAGAATCCCCAGTGGTTCAACAAGCCGGCCAGGGTGGGCGACGTCACCCCGCCCCACCAGGACGGCTTCTATTTCATGCTGGAACCCAACGAGGCCGTGACCCTGTGGATCGCCTTGGACGAAATCGACGAAGAAAACGGATGCATGCGTTACGTGCGGGGGTCGCACCGGCGGGGCATGCGTCCCCACCGGACGTCCAACATACTCGGGTTTTCGCAGGGGATACCCGATTTTTCCGACGAGGACAGGGAACGGGAAGTGGCCATGCGCGCCAGTCCCGGCGACGTCTTCGCCCACCACAGCATGATCATTCACCGGGCGGACGCGAACCGGTCCGACCGCCGCCGCGCCGCCCTTGGGCTGGTGTATTTCGCGGCCAGGGCAAGGAAGGACGAAGAAAAGGCCGAACGCTATCGCCAGGAACTCTTTGCCCGGTGGGAAAAGGAAGGCAAACTCTAACGGGTGGCGCGCGGCGACAGCCGGACCGCTATACCGGGCTGTTCCTCGCTACTCCTCGCTATTCCTTGC
Source organism: Gemmatimonadota bacterium (assembly GCA_009838645.1). Taxonomy (NCBI): domain Bacteria; kingdom Pseudomonadati; phylum Gemmatimonadota; species Gemmatimonadota bacterium. Next base: position 526,011 of record VXRC01000049.1, read on the forward strand.
GTTCCGCGTCGCGGTCTTCGGCGAGTTGCGCGCCCCACAGGTGCATGGTGTTGACCGGCTTGCCCTGTAGTTTCAGGTAGTAGAACAACTGCCCCTTGTGCTGAACCAGGTGTTGCACCATCTCGAGCATGCGATGGCCAAGCACGGGCGTGGATGGGTCCCACGGCGCGGGGGCGGGTTCGTTCTGCATCCTTTCCTCGCCGGCAAGCTTGAGCATTTCGAAGGCCAGGTCCCGATCCGCCGCGAGTTTTTCCTTTGCTTCCGCCACCGAGGCGACGGTGGCCATTGCTTCGGCCGGGGGCAGCATATCCCCAGATCCCATGTCGTCCGCGCTGACGCCTTCGGGCAAACCGAAGTCGCCGGTTACGAATCCCTTGATCGCCATGCCGCAAGCTTCGCCCACGTGAAAAAGCAACTGGCCCGTCGTCATCCAGTTGTCACCCGACGACGGTTTCCAGTCGAGATCCTTATCCTCGACGAGGTCCATCAATCCGTCTGCCGCCTGGTAGGAGTAATGCAGTTCACGAGTCAGTATTTCGGTCCAGTTCATGTTTTATCCTTTCAGGGTGTGGTCTGCCACGCGCCTTCATTCAGTTCCACAAGCGCAATATAGTTGCCGCAGGAATCGTCGAAAATGGCCTGGATGCCGAAGTCCTGTTTCGTCGGGTCCACGCTGAACCGGACACCCAGCTTCTTCAATCGTTCGTACTCGGAAGCGATATCGTCCACGGAAAACACGATGGACGGCATCCCCGAATCATATAACTCCTTGTGGTAAACCTGGGACCACTCGGTACCCTTCGGTTCCAGCAGGAGGGTCGTGCCTTCGGGTTCCTCGGGAGAAGCTACGATGGCGAGACTGGCCTCGGGCACGAACATGATCTCCTTGAAGCCCAATATCTTCGTGTAGAACTCGTGCGCCTCGATGGGATCGTTCACGAACACGCCCGTCATTTCGATTCGCATTTTCTACCTCCATGGATCCGAATCGTTTTATGATGGTTTAATTGCGGGCACCGCAAACCGCGTTTCAAGCGGACAGTCGACGTAAGACCGATTCAGCCACCGGACCGCCTTAGTACGTCCGCAATGCGCGTTCTACCCCCTGCATCGGCATGATCCAGTGCGGTATTACCGGCACCGTCCTTCGCGTGGATATCGGCCCCCGCTTCGATCAGCAATTCCGTCACTTCGTGGCAGTCGTCGTCTTGCGACGCGTTCATGATCAGCGGCGTTCTGCCGAAGAAGTCACCCGGCTGCAGGTTGCGCGAATTGACGTCCGCGCCGTGATCGAGCAGCACGCGCACCGATTCCGGCTGATGCTCCGAGGCCCAGTGCAGCGGCTTGCCGCCGTACAGGCCGGTTTCGTCCGCTTCCACGTCCGCGCCGGCTGCCAGCAGGACACGGACCACCTCGATCGCATCATTGTGTGCCGCCCAGTGGAGAGCGGTCTCGAATATCGGCCCCCTTTGAAAAACCGCCAGGGCATCCCGCTTCGTATGCTCCTTCACGATCTCCACCCAGCCGCAGCGCGCCGCCATTACGATCCCGATGCCGAGCCCGTTCGTACCCGCCGCCCGATGCGGGATCTCCTCCAGGAAATAGCGCCTGACTTCCTCCTGCTTTTCCCAGTGCGCCACGATCACCGGAGGATAGTGGTACGGCGTGTAGGGATGTATCTCGGCATCCCGCGCCACGAGCTCCTTCACGATGTCCAGCCGTCCGTGACCCGCGGCGCAGTGAAGCGGCTGGCGTTCGTTGATGCCGCGGTCGGGATTGACCACGTCAACCAGCCAGGGATGCGCATCCAGGTTTCGGACTACTTCGTCCAGGTTTCCGGTTCGAATGGTTTCGAAGAAACCCGCCACGTCCACCTGTCCGTTCCGACGATGATCTTCAGGCACTATATTCGACCCCGCGTGTTGGATAGGATGCATGTTTCTTAAACCAGTTCAATGTACGAATGGCCCGGGTATGACGCCACAGGTTTTGGCTGATTCCGGCCAACAGAACCGATGGGCGAGATGTTGACACATACCGGGCCCATACCTACATTATCATACTATATACCGGTGCTGGGTATTCAAGCGTATTGCGAGCATGGGAAGCCAGGAATCCAGGTGGATTGCGGGCACGGAACAGGAGCGATTATGGGAACGGTCAGGGTGCTGGTGGGCACGCGGAAAGGGGCGTTTATCCTGTCATCGGACGGCGCCCGAAAGGACTGGAGCGTCGACGGTCCGCATTTCGGAGGTTGGGAGGTCTACCACATCAAGGGATCCCCCATCAATCTGGATCGCCTCTATGCGTCCCAGGGCACGGGCTGGTTTGGGCAGCTGGTGCAGCGATCGGACGACGGTGGAAAGAGTTGGGACCCGGTGAGCAACGAATTCACCTACGAGGGAGAGGTGGGCACCCACCTCGATTTCGACGACAACCCGCGTCCGTGGGCGTTCAAGCGGGTCTGGCACCTCGAGCCATCGCTCTCCGATCCGGAAACGGTGTACGCGGGCGTCGAAGACGCGGCGCTCTTTCGCTCGACGGACGGGGGCCGTTCCTGGCAGGAACTGGCCGGCCTGAGGAACCACCCTTCTGGCTCGGGCTGGCATCCCGGCGCGGGCGGGCTTTGCCTGCACACTATCCTGCTGGACCAGGGCGATCCGGACCGGATGATCGTCGCCATATCCGTGGCGGGCGCATTCCGGACCCTGGACGGCGGTGCGTCCTGGCAGCCGATCAACAAGGGCCTGCATTCCGAATACATGCCCGAGCCCGAGGCCGAGGTGGGCCACTGCGTGCATCGACTCGCCATGCATCCGTCCCATCCGGACGCGCTGTTCATGCAGAGTCACCGTAACATCATGCGCAGCGACAACGGAGGAGATCACTGGAAGAATGTGAGCGGCAACCTGCCCAGCGACTTCGGCTTCCCGATCAGCGTGCACGCCCACGAACCCGAAACGATCTACGTCGTCCCGATGAAGGGAGACTCCGAGCACTACCCGGACGAGGGCCACCTGCGCGTCTACCGGAGCCGGACCGGCGGGAACGAATGGGAACCGCTGTCCTCGGGGCTGCCGCAGAAAGACTGCTACGTCAATGTCCTGCGGGACGCCATGGACGTGGATATGCTCGATGACTGCGGGATCTACTTCGGGACTTCGGGTGGCGCGGTCTACGTATCCCCCGACGGCGGAGATCACTGGAGCTCCATCGTGGAGAATCTCCCACCGGTCATGTCCGTCGAAGTCCAGACCCTCCCATGATACGCGTCGTCCTGCCCTATCACCTGCGTAACCTGGCGGGTTGCCGGGACAAGGAAGTCATCCTGCGGGTCGCCGGCAGGGTCGTGACCCAGCGCAAGATCCTGGACGCACTGGAAGCACGCTTTCCACAGCTCGGCGGCACGGTCCGTGACTACGGATCGGGATGCCGCCGGCCCCTCGTCAGGTTCTTTGGTTGCGGGCGGGACCTTTCCCTCGAATCGCCCGACGCGCCGGTACCGGAAGCCATCGCGCAAGGCGAGGAGCCCTACCGAATCGTGGGTTCGGTGGCCGGCGGGTAGCGGAATCAAGGCGCACCGAGCTCCTTCAATACCGCCAGCTCCCGGCTGGTTTCTCTCCATTCCGGACCGGCGGCGAACCGCTCCGCGTATCCCAGCGGTGTCAGCTCCAGCACTTCCTTGAAGAAATGGTCTTTCCTCTTGTGGATGCAGTCCATGACCAGGCCGTTGTCGCCCGGATTCGACTGGATAGACGCCGCCACAGCCAGGTCGGGCTGCAGGTCCAGCAGGTGTACGAATACGTGAAAGCCCGTCCCCTGGTTCGTGCCGATGGCATGAAACAGGGGCGTCTGGCCTCCCACGCCGTTCCTGCCCACCGCAACTCGCGCGTCGAGATCGGCCCCGTGTTCCAGCAGCATGGCCATCGCATCCAGTTCGTGAAACTCCACGGCCACGTGGAGCAGCGTACTTCCCCGCAGGGTCAAATGATTGCCGTAGTCGAGCGAAAAACGCGCCGTGACGAGTTGTTCGTTCGTTTCGAGGCGGGCTGCCAGGGAATCCAGATCTCCACGGTGGATGTCCATGACCGGACCGTCTTCAAAAGTGGCGCCATGGTCGATCAACAGGTTAATACAGGCGTGGAGATGGACCGGGCTCGACCGGGTATAGGTCTGCAGGAAACCGTACAGCACGTCGCAGTCCCACCCTTCGTTCCGCGCGTCGTTCGGGTCGACGCCGACGGCCAGCAACCGCCGCAGGTGTGCCAGGTCATGGCCCTCGCAGCAGCCGAAGAGCGAAGCAGCCAGGTCATGGATGTCGGCGCCGGCCTGCAGCAGTCGCGTCGTCATGCCGACCCGCGCCAGCATGTCGGCGAGCACCAGGGGCTTGACCGGCCGCTCCCTGCCTCGACGATCGATCCAAATGCAGGGCGTCTCCACCAGTTCGGGCCTGGAGGTGATCACCGTTTCGAAGGCGGGCAGGTCATTGCGCACGATGGCCTCGCCCAGTGCGTGATCTTCGGCCAGGCATTCGGTTTGTGGCATGATCGATTACGCTTCGTTGGTAATCCGTTCTATTTCAACATTTCGACGATTTCCTGGTGCCCGGCTTTCTCCGCCCGCGCCAGCGGGGTCGCCCACTCCGCACTGCCGCCCCGGGGATCCGCACCCCGGTCCAACAGGAACGCCGCCAGGTCCCGGCGTCCCCAGCGCGCGGCCCATCCCAGCGGGGTGGAGCACCATTCGTCGTCCACGGCCTCGATGGTTGCGCCCCGGTCCAGAAGCAGGGCGGATTTCTCCACGTCGCCGATTACCGCCAGTTTGTGCAGGTAGGTGACGCCGTGCCAGTTCGCATTGTTGGGATCGGCGCCATGGTCGAAGAACAGGTTCAGCATATCGAGGATATCGTCATTGGGGGTCAGGGCGCGCCCGTCCAGGTGCCATCCCTTGCGCCGGCGGAACGCGTACCCCATGTAGTTGTTGGCGTACCAGGGCCGGTTCAGTTCCGCCCCCGCCCGGATCAACATTTCGATGATCTCCCTGCGCGCGAAGCCCGCCGCCATGCAGAGCACCCCGTAATCGCCGCCATAGTTGGCCAGGCCGGGGTCCGCGCCGAGGAGTTCGCCGACCACGGGAATGTTGTCCAGCAGCACGTACATGCTGATGTCGGCCGTCGCCCCGTGCCGGTAGAGCAGGTTGATCATCTCCTGTTTCTTCCCCTGGCCCAGGGCCTGTGATAGGGGCACGCCGCTGGACTCCACCGGGGCGTTGGGATCGGCGCCGTGATCAAGCAGCAGTTTCGCCGTTTCCAGGTGATTGCCGGCCACGGCTTCGTACAGCGCGTGTCCCCTGGGCGCGTTGTGTTCCGGGGCGTTGGGATCGGCGCCGTGGTCCAGCAGCAGTTGCACGATGTCGGTGTATCCCTGTGCTGCAGCACTGAACAGCGGGGAGTGTCCGCAGGTATCCTGGTCGTTGGCCAGGTTTCGATCCTGGGCAAGGAGTGTCCGCACGCGCCGGTCGTCACCCAGGGCGCACGCGACCGTCATGCTGTAGTTCGCTCCTCTTGCTATCAGGTATCCGGTGAGCAGCGGATCCAGGCCTCCCCTGGACTTGCGCGCACGGAACACGGCCACGTGCAGCGGTTTGCATCCATCCCACCTGACCGGATCCGGTTCGGCCCCCTTGTCCAGCAGCAGGGCCGTCATTTCCAGGTTGTGTGCTGCCACGGCCTCGTGGAGGGGTCGGTTGCCCCGTTCATCCGAGGCGTTGATCAACTCGGGAGAAGCCTCGAACAACGCGCGGGTTTCCTCCAGGTCGCCTTGACGGACTACTTCGCAGGCCCGTTCGCCCACGGGCGGCGCACTGTACCTGGACGCGATGGCGTCCGTCAGAAGACCGGCGATCTCGTCGTACCCACGGTCCCTGGCCCGTTCGAGCGGCGGCACGTGATAGTCGAGTCCCGATGCCGACGAAGGGTCCGCGCCGTGGTCGAGCAACAGGCGGACCGCCTCCGTGTGCCCTTCCCGTACGGCGAAGTGCAGGGGCTGGTAGTACGCCCAGTTGCCGTTGGCCAGGCCGGGGTCTTCCCGCAACAGCGACCTGACCCTGTCGAGATCGCCTTCCACCGCGGCCAGCAGCATGTCCCATACCTTGTTCGGATTGCCATCCATGAAATGACCTTGCTCGCTCTTGAAATCGGGTCGTATCCAATCCATAACTCGGTCTCCGAATGTATCGTTTGCAGACGGCGCGTAACCGTTCAGTTCACTTGACAATGTGCGGAGCAGACTCGGCTTCAACTTGCCCCTTGCTTCGTACAGCCTTTTGCGCACCGTGCCCGCTTTCAATCCCATGAATCTGGCGATTTCAGGTGCTGAGTAGTCCCCAATATACCGAAGCACCGTTACTTCTCTCAGTGTTTCCGGCAATGCTTCCACCGCGCCGCGGACTTTATCGCTTATGTCCCTGCGCACGGCCCGGTCCAGGGGACTTTCCACCGCCGCCTCGATGTCCCCCTCCATGGGTACGAGTCGGTGGTTATCACGTCTCCTGAACCGGAAACACTGCCACTGTATGATCCGCCGCAGCCAGGACGGAAACGAAACCGGGTCGCGAAGCGACTCGATGTGCTGCCAGGCGGCGATGAATCCCTCCTGCGCGGCATCTTCCGCCAGGTGCCTTTCACGCAAAAGGCCCAGCGCGTAGCCGAAGGCCATGTCCTGATAGTTGGCCACCACCTTGCCGAAAGCGGCACTGCGATCCTCATGGGGTAAGGATTGGTCGGCTGATACCCGTATGTTGTGCTTTAGATCGTCTGTCATCTTCCGTGATTGTGACGATGCGGTGTTGGTTATCCTGCTGTCCACTCGTGTTACTTCAGTGTCATTTTCCACGCCAGGTGTTACAATATCGTTGAAGTATCCCGTGTAACGGACGCGAAGCGGGCTGGCCGTTCGGGAGACCTGTCACGCGCGGGGGCGCGGCGAGAGGCCGGCTTCAACAAGAGTGACGGTATCTGTTCAGATAAAAAACCGGAGGGACCGCACGATGCAGAACCTTAAAGTGAACGCGCTCCGGGTCTTCGTCCCGTCAAAAGACTACGAAAATTCAACCCGGTTCTACGAGGACCTCGGATTCGAAGTGGCCTGGGCCGCGGACGAAGTGAAGGAGATGCGCATCGAGGGATTCAGCTTCTTCCTTCAGAACTACTATCAGAAGGAGTGGGCGGACAACTTCATGATGCAGCTGAAAGTGGCGGACCTGGACGCCTGGTGGGCGCACATCGTGGAAAAGGACCTCGCGGCACGCTACGAAGGCGTCCGCGCCGCGGAGCCGAAAGTCTTCCCCTGGGGACTTCGAGAGATCAATCTGATCGATCCGGCCGGCGTGCTCTGGCACATCGCCCAGGATGCGGATTGACCTTTCTTATCGCGAATGATCATGTCCCGCCGGAACCGTAATCGGCCAGAAGGTACTGTACGGCCAGGTTCGTGTAATCTCCCCACCGGTCCGCGAAATCCCGGATCTGATCCTCGGAAATGCGTTCTCCGTTGAAGTAGTGCCGCTCGATGGACCGTTTGACCGCGAGATCGCCGGCGGCGATGACGTTGCCCCGTCCCAGGTAACGCGCGAGAAACCAGTCCGCCGTCCACCGTCCGATCCCCACAAGGGCCGTCAATTCCCGTTCAACCGACGCGTCGTCCTTCTCCGCGAGTCCGGCCAGGTCGATTTCGCCCTCACGAATGGAACGCGCCAGGTTCAGGATGTACCGTTCCTTCTGTCTCGAGAACTGCAACGGCAGCAGATCGCCGGGCACCGCTTCCGCCATTCGGTCGGGCGTCGGAAAGGCATAATGGGTTTCGCCGCTGAACACGTGAGGTTCGCCGTATTCGGCCACGAGCCTGCTCCGCACGGTATAGGCGAATCCCAGGTTGATCTGCTGGGCCGTGATCGAGGACACGATCATCTCGAAGGGGTCGACCTGCAGATTGGGACGCAGGCCGTGGTGGTTTTCCACCGCGGCGGAAAGGACCGGGTCCCCGGACGCGAACGCGTAGAAGGCCTGCAGCGGGAAGGACAGGCCAAGGATCTTCCCGGCTGCCTTGATCGCCTCGTCGAGCACTTCGCAGGACACCTCGTCGATCGCCGGGGAACCCGATCTGGCAGCCCCGTCCGGGGGCGTCAGGCGCAATTCGATCCGGTCTTCGACGCCGTACAGGGACAAGAGACACGGTCCCCCGGCTGTACGGACCACCTTGCTGAAGACGCCCGCTTCGAACCGGTTGGCGAGGTCGGTGCCATACCGCCGGTACCGGTCGAGCGTGGCCTCGAAGTCGATGATCGTACCGCTGTCCGCTACGGTATGTACCACGTTTCTGATGGTCTGGTTAACCCCTTGCATACGTCAGCGTTACGGTCTTTCAGAATGACGCATTCATGCCGGAAACCGAAGAAGCAATTACGATTCCAGGGGCTTCCACAGTCCGACAAACGTTCCCTCGTTGTCCGCGATCCACGCGAAGTGGCCCATGCCCGGGACTTCGGTTGGAGGTACGATGGACGCTCCACCCAGTTCCACGGCCTTCGCGACGTATGCGTCCAGATCGTCAACCTGCACATAGACCAGCGTGTAGTTGTGCGGCTCGTGACCGAGGGCGGAAATATGCCCTGTGATCCCTTCATCGTCCCCGGTGTCGATCATGGACGCATGTTCATGCGACTCCATGTTCCACCCGAACAGGTCGGCGTAGAAGGCCTGGGTTTCCTCTCGATTCTTGCATCCGATCTCGAAATGCACGACGGGATTCGACATTGCGCGCTCCTCTCTGGTTGTGGTGCGTGTTGCTGCGGTTCTTTCTACGTCTTGTACTTGTCATTGAGTCCGTGGCTGGCCCGGATCATGGGCAGGATTTTCTCCAGGCGCCTGGCCCTGGTTTCCGCCCGTTTGGCCTGGGAGATATACTCGGTGTACTCGCGCTGCTTGCCCGGTGTAAGGGCGTTGAACCGCTCGCCGGCGTCACGGTCTACCGCAAGGGCGCCGGCCAGTTCATCCGGTATCTCAACCGGCTTCTTCCTTTCAGCCTTGATCGCTTTTCCCTGCCGCTGGTTATTGATGGACTCGGCCACGTAGGCGCGCAACTGCGGTTCGTCGATCTCTTCGACCGCCTGAAACCGCCATTGTCGCATGGCCCGGGTCCTGCCTTCCTGCGCATTGACCAGGACGCCTTGTTCGTCGCGCAGCAACGCGCCCTGGAAGAACCAGACGCTCACGAACTCCTTGAACGCCCCGATGCCCGCCACATTCTTGCCTTCATGGGTATAGCAGGGCTGACCCCACTTGACGGTCTCTTCGACCTCGCATTCGTTCATGATGGCGCGCAGTCTTCCCAGCAGGGAGCGCCATTCCACGTGGCCATCCAGGTAGTCTTCAACCGATTTAAAACGTTGCACAGTTTGTCCTTTCAGGGAACAAGAACTAGGGCGAGACTTCAGACGTTCCCGATGGGTATTGCTGAGTGCTCAGCGTGTTTCCGAATAGACTGAGCCGTCCGGACATGGCGGCCTCCACGTCAAGTTCGTATGCGTGAGCGACGGTCGTGACGATGGGCCGGATCTGCTTCTCGACGTAGTGCCCGTAGTCTATGGGGGCCATGATCCGGTCCTCCGGTTGCGGTCCGTCAAGGGTAATCACGTACCGGATGACACCCGTAGGATTTTCCATGAGCCGGGCCGCCTTGACGTGGGGAGGCACCGAACGGGTGTAGGATTCGACGGGCTTGCGCAAATTCTTCCGGTAGACGAGCAACTCGTCCCGGCGGCCTGAGCGGACCTCCTGGACCCAGTGGTAGATTTCTTCTTCGATCTCGTTGCCGGGCACGTCGTGAAATACCCGGTCGAGCAGCACGCCCTGCAGCCGGTGGGCCAGGTCGGTCCAGTCCCGTCGTACGGCTTCCATGCCCACGATTTCCACGCGGTCGCCATCGGTTCCGCGCCGCAGGCCCGCGTAACCCTTGGCCCTGCCGCGCTCGACGTCGCCCCGCATGGAAGGCAGCAGGAACCGGTGGTAGCACTTTTCGAGTTCCAGTTCGAGGAAAGACGCCACTCCGTATCGTTCCCTCACGTGCGCGGCTAACCGGGCATTGATCCGGTCGCATACCTTCCTTCCCATATCCGTGGCCTGGTCCGATTCCGGACTATCAGCAGGATCGAGATCCACGAACACCGAATCCGTGTCCCCGTAAAGTACTTTATAGCCGTCCTTCTCCAACTCATCCCGGCACCACTTCAGGATGTAGTGTCCGAATTCGGTGATCGCACCGGCCAGTTGAGGCGCGGCGAAGCGGCAGGAAGCGGAGGCCAGTACGCCGTAGAAGGAATTCATGACGATCTTGTAGGTATAGGAGGCGAGTTCGTCCCCGGTAGTCCTGGCCTCCTCGCGGCGCTTGAAAAACTGTTCCAGCATGGAAGGCAGAATGCCCGGGGTACGGGAGAACCGTGCGCCATTGGGGGCTTCGATAATGCTCCCGGGCTGGTCGCCGTCGGACACGCGGCCAGGTTCCGCACCGGACACGCGGCCGGGTACCCCATCGGACACGCGGCCGGGCACCGTGCCCGTCTCGTCCGATGCCGCTTGCTGGCCCTGGATATGCGCCAGGGGATCGATGTTGTAGGTGCGGATGATGGATGGGTAGAGACTCTTGAAGTCGAAGACGAAGACGTTTCGGTAGAGCCCTGCTTTCGCGGGGATGATCAACCCGCCCGGCGCGCCGGCGCCCGGGGTGCGGTCCACGCCGGTCGTCGGCGCCACCATGCCCCGTTGATGTAGGGCGTTGATGTAGATGTTGTCGAAAGCGGCCACGCTGACCCACGCCCGTTCCAGTGGCAGGCCCGTCAGCAGCCCCCTGCGCAGGGTCAGGTTGATCAGTCCTTCCGCCTCCAGGATGTCGAGTACCAGCCTCGCGTCCTCGAGACAGTAGGCGCAGAAGGTCGCCCGGTCCTCGCGATAGACCTCCGTGATCTTCTCCGCCCTGGAGCTCCCCTCGTCGTCCTCCAGCAGCTTGCCCCGGCCCAGGATGGCGTTGGCCACGGTGTCCAGCCGGTAGTCCTCGAACCGCTGCAGCGTGCCGCGCAGCAGATGCAGGGCGTCCAGGATCTGCCGGCCATGGATCACCATGGTGCTTCCGCCCCAGATTTCCCCGGACCGGTACCAGGACTGGTCATCGGTCCGCCCGAGTTGAAACGGCACGTTCAGATCCCTGAAGCGTCGCTGCAGGACCTGCAGGTCGAAGTCGACCAGGTTCCATCCCGTGATCAGGTCCGGATCCATTTCGAGTACACGGGACGAAAGGCCGCGCAGCATCGATGCCTCGTCGGCCCAGCAGACCAGGTGCGGGGGGTCCCCGTCGGCCGGTTCGCCGACCATGTGTATTTCTACCGCTTCTATCCCGCCGTCCGAACCCGACAGCACCAGGCCCACGGCGTAGATGGTGGTCGCTTCGGGGTCCGTTTCGATATCCAGGGCTAGCACGCTGAAGGCGGGTTCCCAGTATTCCGGTTGAAGTTCGGGGTTGGCATAGACCCGGTCGACCCGGTCGCCGGATATCCAGGCGCCGCTGATCTTCACCCCGCCCCGTAGGCCTCGTCCGATCAGGTACTGCCTGGCGAAGGGGATATCGCCTTCGTAAGTCCGCGTCTGTTGGACCTCCAGGCTCTTGACCAGGTTGCGCTGGTCGCGCACGCGCTCGAACTGGATGCCTGCCACGGGTTCGCCGTCCATGGTGGTGTATTCCGATGGGACCACCCGGGCGGAAATCCCGTCGGAACGGATCCGGGCGTCGAGCTCACGTTGTTCCGACACCCGGACGTAGAGTGTGGGCGAAACCCGGTCGTCCGTGAACTGAAAAGTCTGGCCGTTTTGGAGTTTTCCGACTCCGCAGATCACGTCCCGGCCGTTCTCCGCCCGATGGAACACGTGGAGCAGGTAGCCCACGTCTTCGGGCGCGGCCGCCCCGCCGGGCGCGGATTCGTTGCCTGGAGCGGATGCTTCACCCGCGGCGTTTTTATGCGGTAGCGCGTTGGACATGGCTCAAGTGGTCTCGGAGAAACCGGCCGGTGTAGGACGCGTCGATCCCCGCCACTTCCTCGGGCGTGCCGGTGGCGATGACTTCACCGCCGCTGTGGCCGCCTTCGGGACCCAGGTCGATGATGTGGTCGGCCGTTTTGATTACGTCGAGATGGTGCTCGATCACCACGACGCTGTGACCGGCTTCGATCAGCCGGTTCAGGCTGGACAGCAGGTGGACGATGTCGGCCAGGTGCAGCCCGGTGGTGGGTTCGTCCAGGATGTACAGGATATGGCTGCCCCGGCGCAGCTTGCCCAGTTCGCTCGCCAGCTTGATGCGCTGGGCTTCGCCACCGGAGAGGGTGGTGGCGGACTGGCCCAGCGTGAGGTAACCCAGACCCAGCTGGTCCAGCGTCCCGATCTTCTTCGCGATGGAGGGCCTTTCTTCGAAGAAGGTGACCCCCTCTTCGACGGACATGTTCAACACGTCGGCGATGGTCTTGCCCCGGTAGGTCACTTCCAGTGTTTCCGGGTTGTACCGGGCCCCCTTGCAGGCCTCGCAAGGCACCTCCACGTCCGGCATGAAGTAGAGTTGGGTGGTGATCGTGCCCTCCCCGTTGCATTCGGCGCAGCGTCCTTCGGCCACGTTGAAGCTGAACCGGCCGGGCCGGTATCCGCGGGATACCGCTTCGTCCGTTTTCGAAAAGAGCGTCCTGATCTGGTCGTAGAACCCGATGTAGGTGGCCGGGTTCGAACGGGCGTTACGGCCGATGGGCGACTGGTCTATGTTGATGACATGCTTGATGTGCTCGACGCCTTCGAGCCGGTCGTGGTCTCCCGCGAGCACACGGCTGTCGTACAGCTGGTTGTACAGCTTTTTGAACAGCACTTCGTTGATCAGCGTACTTTTCCCGGATCCGGATGCACCGGTCACGCAGACGAACTTTCCCAGGGGAATCTCGACGTCGATGTCGTTGAGGTTGTTCTCCCGAGCACCCAGGATGCGCAACGATTTTCCGGTGGACCCGCGCCGTATCTGCGGGGTCTCGATGGTCCGTGCGCCCGAGAGATACTGGCCGGTTGGCGACGCGGCACAGTGCAGGATATCGTCGAGCTCGCCCTGCACCACCACCTCTCCGCCGTGCACGCCCGGTCCCGGTCCCATTTCCACGATGTGATCGGCCGCCCGGATGGTCTCCTCGTCGTGCTCCACCACGATGACCGTATTGCCGAGATCGCGCAGTTGCCTGAGCGTGCGGATCATCTTCACGTTGTCGCGGGGATGCAGACCGATGCTCGGTTCGTCCAGCACGTACAGCATGCCCATCAGGCCCGATCCGATCTGCGTGGAGAGCCGGATGCGCTGCGCTTCGCCGCCCGAGAGGGTGCCGGCGCGACGGTTGAAGTTGAGGTAGTCCAGGCCGATGCCCAGCAGCAGGTCGAGCCGGCCGATAATCTCCCGGATCACCTGACGGCCGGCCAACTCCTGGCGCCTCGCGGGTTCGATGGCTTCCAGCTCGGCGCGGAGTTCGTCGAAATTGATCTCCCCGAAATCGTGGACGGTGCGGCCGTTGATCCGGAACAGGTGCCGGGACTCCTTGAGCCGGGATCCCTCGCAGTCGGGGCACACCCGCTCCACCATGACCTTTTCGAGCCAGGCTTCCATGCCCGAACTGGCCACCTGCTTCTGCCGATACCGCTTGTAGTTCCGCTCGATCCCCTTGCCGATTCCGCCGAAGCCCCATGGCTTACCGAGCAGCTTGTGGTCGGGTTCCTTCGCATCGGGCGGCGCCAACAGGGGGAATTTGTCCGGCGTGCCGTCGAACAGCACGTCCTGGATATGTGGAGGTAACGCACGGAAAGGCGTATCGAGGCTGAACCCCATGTGCACCGAAAGGCTGTACATGACCCGCCCGGACCAGGTATCCGGCTTGTAGTTGAAGGCGTCCTTGACGAAGCAGCCGTCCCGGATGCTCAGCGACTTGTCCGGTACCAGCAGGTCCCGGTGCACGACCATGTACGTGCCGAGTCCGAGACAGGTCCGGCACGCGCTGGACGGATTGTTGAACTGGAAGTAGTCCGGCGCCAGGTCGCCCACCGCGAGATGGTGTTCCGGGCAGCCGAAGGACGCGTAGAACCGTTCGACGGCGGTTTTTTTGCGGCAGGCCGCCACGTGGATCCTGATGAACTGGTCCCCGGCGATCAGTGCGTTCTGAATCCCCTTGACCAGTTGTTTCTCGACACCTGGTTTCAGCACGAACCGGTCTACGATCACCTCCATGCGAAGGTCACCGGATTCGTCGACATCGACCTCGCCGCTGATGTCCACGGGCGTTTCGTTGATCACCAAGCGGCGGTACCCCTTCTTCCGGATCTCCGCGAAGAGAAAGTCGAGGTCCTCGCCATAGATCCGGGTAACCGGCGCGCGCAGTTCCACTTCGGTGCCTTTGGGCAGCGACAGCAGTTCATCGAGGATCTGCACCGCGGTCTTAATCGGAAGGTCGCGTCCGCAACAGGGACAGCCGGCGCGGCTGATCGTGGCGAACAGCAGGTTCAGGTAACTGCTGACATCGGTCATGGTGCCCACGGTGGAGCGTGGATTGCGCGCGACGGTCTTCTGCTCGATGGAGATGACGGGAGAAAGCCCGAAGAGATAGTCCACGTCCGGCTTGCCCACTTGCTGGATGAACCGGCGGGCATAGGAGGAGAGCGACTCCATGTATCGCCGCTGGCCTTCCGCGTAGATGGTATCGAAGGCCAGGGAAGATTTCCCCGAACCGGAAAGCCCCGTTACCACGATCAACCGGTTGCGCGGCAGTTCTACCGTGATGTCCCTGAGGTTATGCTCCCGGGCGCCCTGTACCAAGATCGTCGTGCGGGGACCGTTACCGTCGCCGCTTTCGATGGCGTGCGGGCCGGCCGATTCGGGATCGACTGATGCGGTACCGGTCGAGGCGGGATCGGCGGATGTACGCGGCCGGACCGGGATTTCGGACATGCCCATGCTCCTTAATCACCGTGCGACTGTTCGCCCACGGCAGCCGTAGTATCGCCCACGGCAGCAGCAGAATCACCCGCGGTAGTAATAGAACCCGAGTTCCTCGTACTCCACGTTGCTCTTCAACGTGAGACGCAGCGGGCTGGAAACCCGGGAAATGACGTCCTTGTCCGCGAGCCATTCGCACACGGTGGTAACGCCTCTGAGATTCATCTGGTTATCGAACCAGGTCTCGATCTCCGTGACCGACCTGGCCGATCCTTCTTCTTCGAGGTAGTCTAGAATGGGCTGGAACAGGTCCGGCAGGCGTTCCTCGAGATAGGTATCGATCAGCCCGAGTGCTTCACCTACCAGCGCTTCGGTCTTCGGCCGGTCGATCAGGTCCGTATACACTTTATTGAAAAACTCCGGATTGAGTTCCAGCGCCTGCTGGATGACTTCGCGACCGGCTAGCTGGCCGTGCATGAACACCTCGATCTTCGCGAGACTGCTCGCGCACAACATGATGTAGAGAAACGCGTAGTGAAGGTCGCGCCGGTCGTGAAACCACTTCTCTGCCTTGTACAGGGTGGGTATCACGTGCGATGCCGCGAGCATGAGCTGGACCTGGCGGTCTCTCGAATGCAACGCCTGGATGCCGTCGTACAGTTCCCGGATCGTCTCGTCGTGGGTGAAGAGCAGGCGGCTCCGGGCCAGGGCCGAATGCATAAACGAGCTTTGCAGTCCGCCTTCGATCATCTTCCTGAACGCGGAGCGCGGCTGCATGAAGACGTGGATGTACACGTCGTTCTCCAGGAGCGCGGCGCCTTCGGATACCTCGTCGTCATCCCTGCTGTCCCGGCGGAACAGGTCCTTGTCGTCCCGGGTGACAACGATCAGGTCGATATCGGATTTCTCCCATACCCGGTCGGCGGAGAGGCTGCCGAAGAGAATCGCCGCCAGGATGTGCCGGTCCTCCCGCGCCTTGCTCACGAAAGACGCGAGGGCCGACTCGAATTTCTGTTCAACGGTAGAGGTCGTGGTTTCCATCGGGGGATCCCCGGAAAGGCATCCAAAAGGATAAAGCGCATACCGCAAAACCGCGACCGGTCCGTGGATGCGCCCGTTTCTATATAACACGCGCCCGCGGCGGCGTCAACGCACAATTACGGGCGGCAAGGCGATGAAACCCCTTGATTACAACGCCCGCCGGCGGCTACTTTGCACCAGGTTACAGGTTACAGGTTACAGGTTACAGGTTACAGTTCCCGCATTCCGACCTTGCGGGAATCTCCGAATCTGTATCATCAGACTCCACAACCCGAGGATCGTGCAATGCCGGCATCACCAGCATCCGGCGATTCGTCCCGAATTCGGGACCTGCTGGCCCACCGCGGCGGGCTCGCTACCGTGTTGCGACCGGACCCGACCTTGTTCGAGCGGATCGGCGGCCGGTCCGTGGTCGCGGGCATCATCGACGGCCTGTATGACCGGATCGAAAAGGACGCCGAACTGCGTCCCATGTTCACCCGTACGCTGGCTCCCGAACGCATGAAGCAGAAGGCGTTCATGGAGGAGTGGATGGGCGGCGAACCGGGCTACACGCGGCACCACGCCTACGGCGGAATAAAAAACCGGCACGGTCACATACACATCACCAGGGCATCCGCCGACCGGTGGCTGTCCCACATGACCGCTTCGCTGCGGGATCACATCGGTGACGAACCGCTCGTTGCCGAAGCGCTGCACGTGCTCCGGCCCCTTGCCCACGGCCTCGTCAACGAGCGGAAACCCGCCCGGCAGGGATGGGAGATGAGATGTCACCGGGAGAAGCGATGGAGAGCGCCTGCCAGAATGGCGGCCAGGGGTCAGGCGGAAGCCCTCGAGCGCTGCCTGGACGAGGATCCGGCGGTGCTGGAGGATCCCCGTCACGGCGCGATCATCCTCGCGGAAGCGGCGTTGCGGGGTCACACGGGGGTAGCGGCCCTGCTGCTCGGCCGGGGTGTGGACGTAAATCTTCCGTCGGCCCATTCGAGCGACATCATGATGACCGCCCACTGTGCCGCACGGAGCAAGAAGAAAGACGAAACGGCCGCGTTCCTGCTGGAGCGGGGTGCCGTGTATGATGTCTTCAGCGCCTGTTTTCTGGGTGACCGGCACCGGGTAGGCGAGCTCCTGGATACAGCGCCCGGCCTGGTCGAGGTGCACGACCCCGCCTGCGACCTGCTGCCCGTCACCCCGTTGCATCATGCCGTGTACGGCGGACACGTAGAGGTCGCGAGGATGCTGTTCGACCGGGGTGCCAAAGTCGGCGTAAACAGCACGGCCCTGGTCCGTTACGCCGCCGGCAGACGGCGGACCGATCTACTTCGGCTGGTGCTGGAGCACGGCGCGGACGCCAGCCGGATCGGCTGTGGAAGATGGGTACTCGACGAGGAAGATTCGGCCCTGCTTATCGCCCGCGGCGCCGACGTCAACTATCCCGAAGGGAAATGGATCTGGACGGCCTGTACGGGGAACAACAGCCAGCGGGACGATCCACGGTACGTGCAGGCCCTGCTGGACAAGGGGGCCCGGATCGACACGGTTCTGCGCGGCGCCGGCGCCCTGCACTTTGCCGCCAAGGCCGGATTCACCGGGGTAATGGAGGTGCTGCTGGACAACGGTGCTCCGGTCGACGGGCGGAGCGAGAAGGGCGAGACCCCCCTGTTTTACGCGCTGAAGGCGGGTCCCCGGGCGGACATGGTGAAATCGGTGGCCCTGCTGTTGGCCCGCGGCGCGGACCCGGCCCGTGAAGACAGGCTGGGCAAGTCGCCCCTGGGCATCGCCCGTCGGATGAAGCGTCCGGACAAGGAACGCATCGTCTCGATGTTCGAAGCCGCTAGTCCTCCCGTACCGGCGTAATGTCCTTCAAATACGAAACCAGGGTCTCACGCTCCGGCGTCGAACCGTGGATTTCAATCCCCACTTCCGCCCATACCAGCGGCGTCGTGCCGTGTTCATCGTCTGTCGCACCCGGATCGGCGCCGGCATCGACGAGCATCTTCGCGATCCCGGTTTCTCCGCACAGATGCAGGGGCGTCTGCCCGGAATCCGCCCGGGCGTTCGCATCCGCGCCACAACCCAGCAGCACCCGGACCGTTTCCGGCCGTCCATGCTGCACCGCGGCGTGCAGGGGCGTCCCCACCACCGCGTGAACGCCGATCTTCCCTTCGTAGGCCACCGCGCCTGGATCGGTCCGGCAAAGCTGGCCGAGCTGGTCTGTCCTTCCGAGAACGGCGAGCTGGCAGGGATCCGCCGGCGCGCCCCGGTCGATCAGGTACTCCGCGAGACGGCGACAACGTTCGCCGCGGGACAGCGCCGCGCCCAGCGGCGTGTTGCCATCGCCGTCGGCCGTATCCAGCCGCGCTCCGTGGTCCAGCAGGATCCCGGCCGTTTCCGAGGACACAACCACGTGGAGAGGCGGTTCTCCTCCCAGACCCGGACGGGATGCCGCGCCGGGATCTTCCGCCAGCATCGCCCGGACGGCGGTGACATCATCAAGCAGGCACGCGGCGTGGAGGTCGACCTTCCCCCCGCCTTCTTGCAACAGCCGGGCCGCATCCATGTGCCCCCAGTGGGCAGCGAGGTGGAGAGCGGTCCAGCCGCCATAGGAATCGGTGCCGTGGTTCGGATCCGCCCCGTTGCGCAACAAAATTTCGATGACCTTCGTGTTCCCTCGTTCAGCCGACAGTTGAATCGGCACGGGACGGCCTCCCCAGCGCGGGTGGTCCATGGCATCGTTGACTATACTCTTGTCCTGCTCGAGGACGGCTTCGACGGACGTCGCGTCGCCACTCCATATGGCGGCACGCAACCGGCGCCGGCACACTTCCCGGCGAAGGACCGGCCAACTTGAAAACCCGTAACGCCGTGCAATGACCAACTGGGCATCGGCGAGTTTCGCCGCAGTGGGATCCATCGCGCGCGGATGCGCAGTGAACGATTCGATCGCCTCGGCGTCACCCGAGCGAAATGCCGTAAGGAGTTCCCGCGCCTGGGTTTTAAGCTGATCCAGGTCGGGATGCTGGGGAAGGGATAGAGAGGTATTCATCGGCGAATTCCTTTCCGTGGCGCTCCGATTCCGCATATTCGGAGAAGAAAGAGATTCGCGCAATCTATAGGTTGGATCAGGATTGGGTAGGCTCGGCCTTTTCCGCGGAATGGAGGCGCCCCTGTGCGCAACGGATAGTAAGCTAATGCCCGCTCCGATACGCGTCAAGCCCATCATCCCAATACGATTTATGCAGCGTTTTTCTCGAGGATCCGGGATAACAGCCCGTATCTGCGAACGCCAAACGGGGGATTTCGCCGTATGGACTTCAGGCGGCGCGCGCACTCCGGCAAGGCGTACAGCACGGCGCGGCGGGCATTCGGCGTATCTACCTCGGACAGGGCAAGCAGGGTGTAGTAGAAGGGGAACCGGCGCCACGCCCCCGCCCCGTCTTCGTGGCTTGCCAGTACGCCGATGCCTTCATCCAGGTGACGGGCGTAGTCGCCGAGACCGCCTACGGCCATATGACGCCAGAGCGCGACGGTGCAGGGACCGCAGCAGAACGTACCACGCGGTTTGCCCTTCGAGTGCGCCGCCTCGAAACACCCCAGTAGTAGGGTCGTTGCCGCCTCGAGTTCGGGCAGCCGGTCACGGCCGACGCGGCGATTCAGCAGGATGATCGCCCGGCAGGTTTCTTCGGCGTGGATATGTCGCAGCGACGCCGATTGAAGCCGCTCACCCGTGAAGGTATAGAGTTTGGATTGGCTGTCCTGTTCGGTAACGCCGAATGTCCCGGCATAGGCGGACTCGGCGCCGAAACGACCGGTGAGCCAGTCCAGGGCGCGTTCCGCTACGGTCCGGTCGAACGATTCACCGAGGAAGTGACGTTCGTTGATACGGTCCAGCGTTTCGGAGAGACTGTGGGGATGGGGTATGCTGTCCATGGTCTTCCTTGATGCCCGCCAGGTGTCAGCACAGTGGGCCGTTCCACCCGAATTATATTGACACAATGGGCCTTGCGCCAGTAAATCATCCTCGCTTCATCTTCATTTCCCGCAGGATCTTAGCACCATCAAGGTTAACCATGCAACACCGTATTGTAGTTAAAGAAAAGGGACGCTACAACGCGTTCCCCGTATTGAATCAACTTCCGGACGGGCGGCTGACGATCGGCTGTATCTCTTCGCCTTTCGGGGACCACTACGGTCTGGCCGGCTGGCTCACGTTTGAGTCCCGCGACCACGGACGAACCTGGACGCCGTCGGAAGATCCAATGCTGCCGCCTAACTGGCCGGGTACATCGCCGCGGGAACGGTACGACAGGCTTTCCGGCGTTTTACCCGACGGAACCCTGATGGCGGTGGGTTCGGTGGGACAGGAAATATGGCCACTGGACCGCCGGGAGGAAGCCGAGGCCCGCAGCCTGCGTTTCGTAGATGATGAGACGTACACCTCCCGTTTTCCGGGAAAGTTGATCATATCGGGGTATAGACTGTCGGTGATACGATCCCGGGATGGAGGACATACCTGGGATCGGCGCACCTGGACCGTATCAGGTTATGAATCCGCGGTCGGTTTTCCTCGCGGGACCGTACTCGAAGACGGAACGTGGCTGTTTCCCGTTTACACGACGCGCGCCGGGGGTGAGAGCGATTGCCTCCTGTTCCGGTCCAGCGACGACGGAGAGACCTGGCATCTCCATGAGGCGGTGCCGCGTATCGGCAGCGAATGGGCCCTGGTGGAGACGGAGCCGAACCGTGTCCTGGGCCATATCCGCTCGACGTGTTACTGGGATCCGGCTGCCGTTGAGCGTACCTATCACAGGGACCGGTTCTACACCATGGAAGTCTGGTCCGAAGACGGCGGCAGCACTTGGACCAGCCCGATCGAGGCGTCCTTCGAGGGCTATCCGAACCACCTGCTCAAACTGCGTGACGGACGGATTCTGTGTACCTACGGCTACCGCCGCGCCCCGATGGGTATACGGGCTCTGATCAGTGAGGACGGTGGTCGAACCTGGGACACGGACCACGAATACGTGCTTCGGGATGACGGTGGTGGGGTTTCGAGTGCATGGCCGCCGGAGAAGCGTCCCCGGATGGGCGGCGCGGACGTGGGCTATCCGATTTCGGCGGAATTGGATGATGGTACCATGCTGACCGTCTATTACATCACGACGGAAGACGAAACCACCCATGTCGCTGCCACCCTTTGGCATCCTGACCGGGACAGACCACCAGGTCCTCGAGGAGGGTGAGCAACCGGCGCTCAGGAAAGGGCGCCGGCTTGCCGCAGCACCCGCTCAGGCAACGGCGCCGGCTTGCCGCAGACGCTCCACGATGGCCGTGTGCCCGTACCGTTCGGCCCAGGCAATCGGCGTGGTCCAGGGTTCTCCGTCGGGTTGCGGATCGGCGCCGTGCTCGAGATAGAGATCGACCAGCGCATCGCGGTCCCAGCGGGCGGCCCAGGCCAGCGGTGTGGAATGGAGCAGCGTATCCCTGCCGTCGAGCGAGGCGCCGTATTCGAGGAGCAGGCGGGCGAACTCGATCCGTTCGTCCTCTTTCAAATTCGGTTCGCCCCAGACTTTTCCTGTAGCCGCGATGTAGTGCGGGAGTGAGGTATCGCGGCGGCCCTTCACGTTCGGGTCCACCCCGTGATCGAGGAACATGCGGAGGATCTCGGGAAACACGGATCGATCAAAATCCCGGTACTTGCGATGAGGACCGCAGGGCCAGATGCCGATGGGCTGGATGACGAGTCTGTACCACCGTGGATCGTCCAGGGCCCAGTCCAGTTTGCGCAGGCACACGCCCACCACGCTGGGATCGCCCCCGCAGGCGGCGCCCCACAGGATCTGCTCGACCAGGTCGGGCTGCAGGTTCAGCGCCATCACCGCGGCGGAAGTATCGCACTCCAGGGCCGCGCCGTCCGGCGTCATCGATCCTCCGTACCGGTACAGCAACTGCTTCATCCGCTCGTCCCGGTTATTGTAGGCACGGCTCATGGGATTGCCGGAGGCGTACACGGCGGCGTTGGCGTCGGCGCCCCGCTCGAGCAGCAACCGCGCGATATCGTGCTGGCCGTCGCCGGCGGCGATCCACAGCGGTTCTCCCCAGTTGTACGTCTCTTCCTCCAGGGACTGGATGCGGTACCGCTGGTTCGGGTCCATGCCGAGATCGAGCAGCAGCTTCACCATCTCGTACCGATTGTGGCGGACGGCGTCCCCCAGCAAGTGGGTTTCGGTATCAACATCCGGTTCGAACAGACCGGGGTGGCCTGCCGCGACCTGTCGCACGGCTTCCTCGTCCCCCAGCATCACGTTCGTACGCAGGCTCCTGGGGGCGCCCGCGCTCATGAGGATGCCGGCGGCCATGAAACAGCCTTCCGCCCGCCGCCGATCCGTATCGGCCGTTTGATCTACGGCCAGTTCGAGGGGGGTCCGATCTTCGAGATTGGTCTTGCCCGTGTCGGCCTTGACCGCCAGCAGCGCCTGAACGAGTCCTGGATGACCGTGGCTGGCCGCATGGTGCAGGACCGTATTCCCGTCTTCGTCGCAGGCCTCCGCGAGTTCGGGCGCGGCGTGGATTTCCCGCATCGCGCCGGCCACGTCGCCATCGGCGACTTTCTTGGCAAGCCGCACCACTTCCGGCGCTACGGTCAGATTCGGGCAGAGATTCGCTTCCCGCCGCCGCTCCATTTCCTCGTTGATCGTTTCTACGACGTCTTCAAAACCGCGGTCGCGCGCCATGACCAGGGGCGTGGAGGCATCCCGGTGGGGATAGACGCCCTGGTGCGGGTCGGCCCCCGCGGCCATCAACGCGGAAACCGCTTCGATCCGGCGGTTCATCACCGCGTGATGCAGGGCGCGGTGCTCGTCGTAGGAAGCGGTGTCCACACCCACCAGGTGGGGTGCTACCGCCAGAATTGAGTTTATGCGCTTCAAGTCTCCATCGGCCGACGCTTCGCAAAGCTCGGCCACGGTGAATGCGCCGGTGGTCGTATCGTTCGTCATGTTTCTTTCTCCTCAGAGTCGTCGTTGCCCGCGACGAGGTGGCCGAATCGATCCGCATAGACCTCCATGAGATCGTCATACCGGTCTTCCACGGTGGTCCCGGCCAGGTACGGTCCCAGGTGGTCGATGAAGGCGTGCCAGCCGGCGGAAAATCCCATCAGGATTTCCGGGGTGACGTGGGAATTCGTGAAGCGCAGACGCGTGCCGCCCTCGCAGGGCTCGAGCACCCACCGGACCACGGAAAGTCCCCAGGTATAGGCAAACACCCGTTCCGGTACCCATTCGCAGACCGTGCCTTCCAGGTTTCCTTCCGACTTGAAGTCCACGAAGATCCTGCCACCAAGGCGGCGGTCCAACGTGGCTTCGTATTTCATCCAGGCCGAGATCCCCTCCGCCGTCGTAACGGCCGCCCAGACAAGGTCGACCGGGAAGGGGTACACCCGCTCGATTTCGATACAGTATTCCGGCGATATCCTGGCTAGAGGTTCTGCCATAGTAATCACAGTGCTATGTTGTTAGTGTCAATTAGAACGGTCGGCGTTACAAATATGGGTATTGAGGTTTGTATTGACAGTGCAACCCGGCGGCACTAACCATGTTTTGTCGGTATTATGGGAGCGGTCAATGCGATTTGACAAGGAAAAACAGTGGATCGGCGCCGTGTACGCCGAAGACCTCGTCCTCATGGCCGAAATGCTGGCTGAAGATCCGTCTCTGGCAAATTTCAGCCACGAAGCTTTCGACGATCCTTACCGGGAGGGCCGCTTCCCGGTATATACCCTGTCTTTCGCCGTCGGCGGTCCTCCGCAACAGCAGATCGACTGGCGCCAGGTGGAACGAAAAACGAACTTCGACATGGTGAAGCTGCTCGTCGAAGCGGGCGCCGACCCCAATATCGAAAACGTGCACGGCCGGCCGCTCTGTATATGCCGTGAAGAACGTATGGCGCGGTACCTGATCGATCATGGCGGCGATATCAACCGGTGGCACGATAACGGGGGCGCGCCGGTGTATTTCGCGGTCTGGCAGATCGATCCCAACCGGTTGAAGATGCAGATCCGGCTGGGTGCCGATCCCGGACAGATCAATCCCCACAACGGATCATCCGCCTTTCATTCCGCCGCGGAAGTCAGGCCGGGCGACGAACAGGTTGCCGATCACCTCGAGATCATTCACGTGCTCAAGGAAGCCGGCCTGGATCCGAACCACCGCGCGGGAGTCGGCGTCCAGTCGGACTGGGGCCCCGTCTACCAGGGCGATGCACCGCTGCACATGGCCGCCCAGCTGAACAGGCCCGAAGTGATCGAGGCGCTGATTACCGCCGGCTGCAGCCGGTCCCAGACCAACGCCGCCGACGAAACGCCGCGAGAAACAGCCCGCAGGGTCGGGCGCGGCGAGGACATCGTCCGTATGCTCTAGGCTGGCGCGGAGACTGTCCATGGCTTACGATTTTACCGGCAAAGCCGCCATGGTAACCGGTGCGTGCAATGGAATCGGGCGATTCACGACGATTGCCATGCTGGAGGCCGGAGCCTCGGTGACCGCGGCAGACCTGACCCCCTGTCCACGCAGCCTGGAGCTTTTTCGGACACGCAGCGAGAAGGTGCACTTCATTCGCGCCGATGTAACCGATGCCGCCCAGGTCAGGACAGCGGTACGGCAGACCAGAAAACGCTTCGGAAGCCTGGATTTCGCCGTCAACAACGCAGGTGTCTTCAGGTACCAGACACTGACGCACAAATGGAGAGAAGACCAGTGGGATGACATGATCGACGTCAACCTCAAGGGCGTCTGGCTCTCCATGAAATACGAGATCCCCGTCATGCTCGATCAGGGCGGCGGGGCGATCGTAAACGTCTCGTCCGTCGCCGGCCTTGTGGGCATAGGCGGCATGTCCGGCTACGCCGCCAGCAAGCACGGCGTGATCGGCCTGACGAAATCCGCGGCGCTGGAATACGCCCGGGAAGGCATTCGAATCAACGCGGTATGCCCCGGCAGCCTGACCCGACCGTCCCTTCGCTTCCCTCGCGTCTTCACCGAGGTCAAGGAGGACGACGGACGGCACCCCATGGGACGTTGGTGCAGGGGCGAGGAAGTGGCGGACGCTATTCTCTGGCTGTGTTCGGACCGGTCCTCCTTCACGACGGGCCACGCCCTGTCGGTAGACGGCGGATGGGCAGCTCGCTGAAAGACGTACTGCTTCAGGCCACAGAATCTCAGGCCCGACCGCTTTTCGATTTTCAACGACCGGAGTATCAAACTCATGTCCCTCTTGACTTTCAAACTACTTTCCGC
This sequence comes from Gemmatimonadota bacterium, assembly GCA_009838645.1. Classification (NCBI taxonomy): domain Bacteria; kingdom Pseudomonadati; phylum Gemmatimonadota; species Gemmatimonadota bacterium. Next base: position 551,389 of record VXRC01000049.1, read on the forward strand.
GGCCGCGATACTCGCCATCGCGGTGATCGGTGGGTTGATCCCCCTCTACGCCGCCAGACACGAAAACAGCCGGCGGTTTTTCTCGCTGGGAAACGCTTTCGCAGGCGGACTGTTTCTGGGTGTCGGTTTTATCCACCTGCTGCCGGAGGGCATGGAAAAGCTCGAGGGGGTCACGGACTACCCCCTGGCCGTATTGCTGGCCGCGATCGGCCTGGTGGGACTGCTGCTGATCGATCGCGTCGTTTACGGGGAGCACCACGACACCGGGCATACCGAGGACGGTGAACAGCACTGCATCTACCCGTACGTGCTGCTGGTGCTGCTGTCGGTGCATTCCGTCATCGCAGGCATATCCCTCGGCATCGAATCCCATTTTTCGGGACTGGCCATCATATTGCTCGGGATCCTCTGCCACAAGGGATCGGCCGCCTTCGCCCTGATGATCAGCGTCCTGCGGGCCGGCATCGAACAGCGGCGCCATCGGCCCATCCTGGCGGTTTTCGTATCGATGACGCCGATGGGTATTCTGATCGGCATGGGGGCCGCCATGACCCTGCATGAGAGCGAGACCGTTACGACCGTGATCGAGGGGAGTTTCAACGCCCTTGCGGCGGGAACGTTCATCTACGTGGCCATCATCGACATCATCGACGCGGAGCTTTCGAGGCGCAATGTACGCGTAGCGAAATTCGTCATGAGCGTACTCGCCGGCGAAGACGACCAGCCCATGCCCACCCGGGACCACGACCGCTTGTATAAATTCGCCCTGGTCATCCTGGGTATCGGACTGATGGCGCTGCTGGTGGAATGGGCGCACGCCCACTGACCTGCGGCATACCTCCCGCCCACTCAGCCGATGTGCACCTTTTCGCCGGTCTTCGCGCTGTCGTACATCGCATCGAGCAGTTGCATGTACCGGTAGGCGTCGTTCGCATCGACATCGGGTGCTACGCGGCCGGCGACCGCCCGGGCGAAGTGTTCGACTTCGTGGAAGAAGGGCAGGCCGTCTTTCGGCGGATCGGAATGGGGCACGTCGGATTCGTCGTCGATCTCCCGGGAGGTGAAAACGCCGTCCTCCATGTTCCACAGTTGACCGTGGGAATAGGCGCCCTCGCTACCGTAGACCTCCACTACGGTGGGCGTATCGCAGTGCACCCATCGGGAACAGTCGATCTGGATCGTCTTTCCTCCTTCGAAACCGGCTATCCCCGAGAAATAGTCTTCGGCCGGTCCTTCCGGTCCGTCATACAGTGCCTCGACGACGTGCTTGGCGGCAAAGGCCCACTGGGGATCCGGACAGCCCATCCACCACCAGGCCAGGTCCAGTTCGTGGGACGCGTGCTGGCCCAAAGCGCCGCCCTTCTGGCCGAAGACGTGGGTCCAGGCTTCGGGACTGTCCAACGGCGCCCTGTGGTTGTATTTCAGAAAGATGCGGGCGTGATACGGTTCGCCGATGCGCCCCCGGCTCAACGCGACGCGCGTCCTGCGGTTCACCGGGGCATGACGCATGAAGAAGCAGAACTGCATCGTTACGCCGGCGCGCTCGGCCGCTTCCTTGAACGTCAGGATGTGGTCGGCGCGGGTGGCGTGCGGTTTCTGCACCAGCACGTGCTTGCCCGCGGCAATCGCGTCGAGGACCATGGGATAGCGGGCGGGCGGATTCACCGCCAGGAGGACGGCTTCCACGTCCTTGTCGGCCAGCAGGTCCTGGTAGGGTCCGTACAGACGGGGGATGCCCTCCTCACGGCCCACCCGACCCAGTCGCTCCTCGATCAGGTCGCTTATCGCGACGACGTCGAGCAGCTTGCTCGCACAGGCCGAACGAATGGCGGCATGGCCGGCCCCTCCGCAGCCCACTACACCGAACCGAATCGCTCTTTCCTTTTGTGTCATCGTTTGTTTCCCGTGTTGGGAACGGCGGGATCTAGGGCGACAGCCGTTCGATCACCCAATGACCGTCTGCGCCGCGCCGGTAACGTATACGATCGTGCAGGCGTAGTTCCCGTCCCTGCCAGAATTCGAACTCATCGGGCGAAACGCGGTATCCGCCCCAGTCTTCGGGACAGGGAACGTCACCTGATGGGTGTTCCGCCTTTAGTGCCTCGTAGCGGTCTTCCAGCACCTTCCGATCGGAAATGACCTCGCTCTGACTCGAGGCCAGGGCCGCCAGGCGGCTTTCCAGGGGCCTGGACCGGAAGTAACGGGCGGATTCTTCTTCGGATACCCGGTGAACCGCGCCCGCAATCCGGATCTGGCGTCCGAGCTCGCGCCAGTAGAACACCAGCGCGGCCCTGGGATTCTCGTCCAGGTCCCGGCTCTTCGCGCTTCGGTAGTCCGTGTAGAATACGAACCCCCGCTCGTCGACCCCCCGCAGCACGACGATCCTGGCCGACGGCACGCCGGCCCGCGAAGCCGTGGCGACCGTCATTACGTCCGCCAGCTCGATTCCCGCGTCGACCGCGTTCCCGAACCAGATGTCGAACTGCTTGAACGGATCTGGATTCAGATCCTGTTCTTCCAGACTGCCGAATACGTATTCCCTGCGGAGTGCGTCCGGGTCCATGAGGGTGCTTTCCGTGCTGTCCGTGCTGCCGTGTGGTCCGTACGGTCCGCCTACCGCCATATGGCGAGAATCGCGCCCATCACCACGCTGTAGAGCACGCGGTATCCGGACTGGATCAACCACAGTTTCAGCCCCGTGTCGCCGAAGGCGGCGTCTGAAGCCATCGCCGTGGCGATAAAGCCGATGCCCACGAGGAGTCCGATCGTCACGCCTCCGCCCAGCGTCGATATGTTCAAGGCGCTGATTAACATCGCGAGTACGACCGCCGTAATCAGTGCGGTGAAGAAACTGATGACGAAGGGGGTGGCGGACGGCTGAATCTGGTCCGCCGTCTTGCCCAGCGCGGACAACCACGCTTCGCCGAAAATCGGGCCGTACCAGATCGCGCCGAGTGCGAATCCAGCGACGGTTGCCACGAGAATGGCCAGCCAGTTCAGTCCGGTTAACTCAAGCATGACGCCTCCTTGGTTCAGCAGGGGTTTATTGTGGTACGTCGGTCTCTTCCAATGGTTCGCTTTCGGTTTCACCGGTGGATTCCGAGATGGTTCCGTCATCCGGAGATTCCATCATCGGCTTGATCACGTACCGCAGGATGGTGACGTATTCCTCGGGGTTTCCCCTGAAAATCATGCCGGGTCCCTTCAGGTACTCTTCTTCGTGAGGGCCGGCGAAGGTATATCCTCTTTCCGCCGCGAAGCTCCGCAGTCTTTCAATGGAGGGTGTTTCGTCTTCATAGGGACCGATGTAGAGCAGTTCCACGACTTCTCCGTAATCCCAGGTCGAAAGCGAAACCGTCATGCCGGGTATGTGGACGTACTCCGGCAGTTCCTCCACTGAATCGGGAACGGGTATGCCATAGATACCGACCCACTCTTCCCTGGGCTGATCGGGCGAGACCGGCCAGCGGGCCCTGGGCGCCGGCAGGGGCCAGTAATCCACGCCATCGACACTGTAGTACAGATCGTACAGCAATTCGTAAGCTTCGGATGCAACGTGGTCCGGGTCGCCCCTGGCCTCGACCACGATCATCCGCTGGGGCTGCATGGTTGAAATCGCGGGTTCGACGAGATGGCCATAGGAGGAAAGGTCGGGGCCCTTCCACAGATAATACCCCATGACGGACACACCGGCCACGACCGCGACGACAAAGACCAGCAACAGTTTTTTTATCATAATCCTCCCATCCCCGTCATTCGCGGGTTCGAACGCGGATCAGGCTTTCATCGCGGATCAGGCTTTCATCGCGGATGCGCCGTGCCGTATGGCGCGGCGGCCGTAGCGGTCCCTGATGGTGTCGAGGGCGCGCACGAGACGATCGGACTTCCCGTCGCCTTCCCTGAATAGATCCGTTTGCACCGGTTCCTCCGGCCTTACCAGATTGCCGACGGCCACGCCGAGCAGCCGAATGCCCGTCCTGCCGTCCCATACGCCGTCGAACAGTTCCACGGCCGTCTTGCCGATGACGAAATCGTTGTCTGTCGGCGCCACGGCCGCCTGCCGTGTGAGGGTCTTGAAGTCCCCGAACCGGACCTTGACCCGGACCGTCCTGCCCAGCCGCCCCGCTTTCCGCAGCCGGCGTCCCACCTTGTCGCTCTGGTCCACCAGCACGCCGTGGCATTCCTCCCGGTCCGACAGGTCCGTGCCGAACGTGTTCTCGTGGCCCACCGACTTCGCGGGATGCCCGGTCACCACGGGCCGGTCGTCCTGTCCCCGGGAGATCCGCGCGAAATGGGCGCCGGCGGCGTTACCGAGCAACCGTTGCAGTTCCTCCGATGATCGCTGCTGCACATCCCCGATCATCCGGAGTCCGTGACGGACCATGCGATCCTGCATGTCCCTGCCCGCGCCCCACAGGCAGGATACGGGCAGGGGCGCCAGGAAATCCATCACGCGGACCGGAGGGACGATCACCAGGCCGTCGGGCTTGTCCAGGTCGGAGGCCACTTTGGACACGAATTTGCACGGCGACACGCCGACGGAAATGGTGAGGCGCGTTTCCTTCAGCACGTCCGCCTTGATCGACCGGGCGATCGCTTCGCCGTCGCCGAACAGCTGCGACGAACCAGTGACGTCCAGGAACGCCTCGTCGAGCGACAACGGTTCGACGAGGGGCGTGTACCGGTGGAAGACCTCCTGTACCTGCCGTGAAACCGCTCCGTAAGCCTCCGATCTGACGGGCAGGAAGATCCCATGGGGACACAGCTTCCTGGCCGTCGTGCCCGGCATGGCGGAATGGACACCGTATTCGCGCGCCTCGTAGGAACAGGTCGACACGACGGACCGCGGTCCATCGCCGCCGACGATGACCGGCTTGCCGCGCAGTTCGGGACGGTCCCGCTGCTCGACGGCCGCGAAGAAGGCATCCATATCCGCGTGCAGGATGGTGCGTGGGCTATTCACGGCAGATGCAAAAACGCTGTGGATGTGTATGTGTTGACTGAATACTATACATCCAATTAAACTAAACGCACGGCTGGCATACAAGGGCTTTGTTGATCGGCAGGCTCAGGGCGTCTTTTCACCGTACTACCGACGGAAGTGAGGCCATCGTGTCCGAACATGCAGACCTGAACGCGACCTTGATCGACGCCGTGGAGAACGGCGACCTGGCGAAGGTTCACAGGGCGATCGAGCAAGGTGCCGACGCGGCGATCATTACCCCCGCGCACATACCGCCTCAGCAGGAAACCGATGAACACTACGAGATCATGAGATACCTTTTTACCGTGGGCACCGACGTGAACTTTGCGGGATTCGACGAGGGCATCCTCATGACGTTTTCCGCCTACCGCGGCCAACTGCGGTACCTGCGCCTATACCTGGAAGTGGGTGCCGGGGCGGACATCAATCTCGCCCAGCCCATGAACGGCGTCACGGGACTGCACGTGGCGGTCCAGCACAACCTCCCGGACGTCGTGCGTTTCTTCCTCGAGAACGGCGCCAACGTCGACCAGGCCTGCCACGAAGACGCGCCGACGACCGACCCCGGACACGTATACGGTGAAACGGCCCTGCATTTCGCCGCCGCGGGGGCCGACCGGGAAATCGTCGAATTGCTCCTGGCCCACGGCGCGGACCGATCGGCGAAATCCTCCAGGGGAGAAACACCGCTGGACTACGCGGTCCGCAACCATCGGCCGCCGGACGTGCTGCAGTTGTTCGGTTAAGATGTTAATTCGATGAAATGCGTTTCAGTGCGAACCCGGCTGCAGCCGGCGCGGCATGCGGAAGTCCAGGAGCGCTTCTTGAAACTCGGGCGTAGGTACCGGGTCGGTTGCACACCTGAACGTCCAGCCGTCGGCTTCTACTGACGGGTTTCCATAAAGCCCTGACAGCACGCTCACCATACACTCCGAACAGTCGATGGAAGACCGGACGGGGTATACCGCACCTGTGCGGCCTGCGCCGGTTCCTGTGCCCGTGCCCGCGCCAGTGCTTGCGCCCGTCGCCGCGCCCTTCCCCGCCCTCCTGGACAACTCGTCCGAATAGCGTGTCAGCGAAATCCGGTATCCCGTCCCATCGCGCGCGACGCAGACCAGGTGGCCCCGGTCCACGCATTCTGTGCGGATGGTGTTCCACGGGATGATTACGCGCGGATTCGAGACGCGGTAGCGCAGGTCCGGCGTCCATTCCAGGGCAACGGCCAGGACGGGCAGTCGGTCCTTCACGTCGCAGAATGCCCTGGCGAATGCTAAATCGGTGTGATAATCCGGCAGAAAAGCCCTGGCGTTTCCATGGTGAATCAGGAACAGCAGGGCGCCCCGCTTTCCTTCCGCGTGCATCTGTGCCAGGGCGAGCAGATGCCTGCGCCCCCGGTCCGTGACCGCGTCGGGAAACATGGCGATACCGTTCGCGGACAGGGTACAGGACTTGACTTCCAGGTACAGGTCTGCCGCATTGTCCCGCAAGAGGAGGTCGAACCGGTGGACGCCGACGGTCACCTCCGTTCCCGCGACCTCGAAGTCCCTCAGTCCGGGGACCGCCCTGTCTTCGACCAGGTTGCGTGCCGCGAGGTTGTTCAGATGGGTGTGGAGGAACACGATGCGCTCCCGGTAGCGCACGGCCATCACCGTATACCGCGTCCTTCGGTCCGCCCGTCGGCCGTGATCGGCCAGGATCAGCCGTACCCCCGGCAGAAGCAGTTCTCTCATCCTGCCGGGATTCGGCATGAAGACGTACTCCTCCATGCCGTCGATCAGGCACGTTACGCTGAATCGGTTGGCCCGGGACAGATACGTCCCCTCGACGAGGGAGAGGGAAGTAATGGGCGGGTAGAACGAAGGTTCAGATGGCATGCCGATCCTGCGCGCTCAGTCGCATAGTAGTTCCCGCAGCCGCCGGATCATCCGGTCCACCTCGCCCGGTTGAAGCGTACCGAGTTTCACCCGGAAGCGGCCGTTTCTGCACCAGGTAACGATCGAGGGCTCACCGTCGAGCAGCAGCCGTTCGAACTCCTGGTCCGACCACCCCCGCCGCGCGAGATCGATATCGATCGAGACCACGTCGCCGCTTCGCTTGACCGACTTCACCAGGGATGAGGAGGACAATCCCTTTCGGATTTCCAGCCCCATCCGGTTAACTTCCCGGCGGACCGCGTCCTCGTCCCTTTCCATGATGTGCTTCACCGCCGCATAGACGCCGGCCAGCTCTTCCTTTCCGACCTTCATGGTACGGCCGATGGCCCGGTTGGGATTGCCGTGGGCGGCACATGCTTCCACGAGGGACTTCTTCCCGATAACGAGCCCGGTGGTCTGGGGACCGCGGATCGCCTTGCCGCCGCTGGCGATGATGGCATCGACGCCTAGTTCGCGGGTGAAGTACCGGAAATTGGCCCTTGGCGGTATGCTGAACGCCGCGTCCACGAGCACCGGCACACCGCGCGCGTGGGCGATATGGACGATCCGGTCGATGGGCAGCATGCGGCCCCAGGGCGACAGGGTCAGCACGGCGGCCGTGCGCTCGCTGATGCAGGCGGCGAGTTGTGCTTCAGTAGCGCCCCGTTCGTCGCCCATTTCCACGACCGTCGCGCCGGGGACCTGGATGGCGATGTCCTCGTAAAACCGCGCGCACCGGTGCACGATGACTTCGTTCTTCATGCCCGTCGTATCGGGCAGTTGTTCGATTCGGACCGGATCCTTGCCGGCCATGCAGGCCGCGACGGCCAGCGCGATTCCGCTCGCGGCGCCGCAGCTCACGTACGCGGCTTCGTTCCCTGTCAACCCGGCAATGGCCTCGCCGACCCGGGTCTGCATTTCGTACAGGTTGACGTACTGGCGGGACGCCTCGACCATGGCTTCCACCGCGCAGGGCCACATGATCGACCCGCCGTACCGCGTATAGTGGTCCGCGGCGTTGATGAACGGACGGACGCCCAGTTCCTCATAAACTCCCATGTCTGCTACCTCGCAAGCTTCTTCTGAGTGATGTTGATGAAATCCTGCGGTCCGACTGGATTCGGACGACGAATACCAACGTACTTTCGGCACGAGAGCCGGACAAGTCCAATAACCGGTGTTGATTTGCTTTGCCAGCGGGCTAAGGGGAAAGTAGGTTTATAACGGCTGGTTGACCTGAAATGGTGGTATATGAAGAATGACGTTTTAAAGATAGCTGCGAAGACCGAAAATCGATGGAAGCTGCATCTGGACCGAAGTGGAGAGGAACTCTGTCGGGTCGAACTGGTCAGGGAGCGCCTGCGCATCGGACACGCGATGATAACAACTGGTGGAGTGGCCGGACTCCATACACCGCATGATCGACGTCGGGAAGGACATGCTCGCCGGTTGATGGAGGCGTCCCATCGTTTCCTGCGAGAACAAGGTTGCTCCATTGCCTTGATGAATGCTATTCCCGGCTTCTACCACCGTTTCGATTACGACGTGGTGTTTCCGGTATATCGACTCTTCGTAGAAACCGACAACCTGCTTCAGACCCGAAGGCAACACGGTGTACGCCGGGCGCGCGTCAATGAACAACCTGCGCTGGTAAGGCTTTACAACCAGTGCAATCGATATCGTACCGGTACCCTGGTCCGTCCTGCGGACTGGCGCTTCGACAGACTGATCAACTATGGCAGGCCGCCGGGGACACTATTGCTCGCTGAGGACCAACGGGGACGGGTGACGGGGTACGCACTATGCAGACCGCGTGGCGACCGGTATTTCGTACAGGAATTGAATGGTCGTTCACACGTCGCGTTCGAGTCGCTGGCTAACGCGATCGGTACACGGGCTCGCCGGGCCGGATTCGAGCGCGTCCACTTCAGGATGCCGCTTGACCATCCGTTCGGCGTCTTTTGCAGCCGGCTGGGATGTGTGTGGGAGATCCAGTATCACGTAAACGCGGAGGATATGGGGCGCGTGCTCGATCTGCCCCGTTTCCTTCTGGAATTGCGATCGGATTTGGGTTTCAGGCTGCGAGATGCGAAGTGGACTGCAAACGTCGGTCTCTGGTTCGTCACGGATTCCGGTGCCGCAGGGCTGCAGGTCGAACACGGCAGGATACGCCGGTTCAAGCATCGTCAACCGGACGCTCATGAAGTAACCATCCCACAGGCCGCACTGCTCCAACTGGTGCTGGGTTACCGTACGGTCGACGATGTGGCAGGTTCGCCAAACGTACGGATGCCGGTTTCCGTTAAATCGGTCATGGAGGTCCTTTTTCCGCAAACACCCGCGACCATGCCCATGATCGCGATATGACGACTGTGGAGTAAGGGTTGTTGGTGAACTCCACGCCAATCCAGGAGGGGCACACTATGGGTAGAACGATCAGAATCGTCCTGGCGGTGGTGCTGGGCATGGCGGCCGGTAGCGCGGTCAACATGGGCCTGGTTTTGTTGGGCCCCATGGTCATACCGCCGCCGCCCGGCGTCGACGTAACGGATATGGAATCCCTGGCGTCGTCCATGCACCTGTTCCAGTTCCGGCATTTCGTCTTTCCCTTCCTGGCTCATGCAGCCGGCACGCTGGCAGCCGCGTACCTGGCCGTGAAGATTGCGTCGGGGCACAGGTTGAAGCTATCCATGCTCATCGGATCACTGTTTCTCCTCGGCGGCATCGCCAATGCCATGATGCTGCCCGCTCCGGGCTGGTTCATCGCGGCGGACCTGATCGGTGCGTATCTGCCCATGGCATGGATCGGCGGGCGGTTGGCGGCCAGGGATTGAGACATGTCGTGCCCGGAAGGTCCAATCGGTATGGAGTCCGTATCTGACGAAGCCTTCCTTGCGAGGTTCGAACGCGGAGATCTGGAAGCCGCGCAGGCCGCTGTCGAAAGCCAGCCACGGCTCGCAGGCTACGACGGGATCGCGGCCCATCCTCTTCTGCGAGAATTCGTCCGCCGGAATTGCGGCCACTGCTATAAGCCGGCCCACAGGGCTATTGCGGACCTGCTGATTCCCGACCGGGTGCGCGCCTTCAGGGATGCCGTGATGGCGGACCGGATCGAAGCGGTCCGGTCCAGGCTGACGGAAGATCCCAGGCTCGTACATGCCGAATTCACTGGAGGCCGGGGGATCGCTCGGGCGATACATCACTGGCGGTCCGTCCCCGTCGGCAGGATGCTGCTGGACGGCGGGGCCGACGTGAACGCCCTGACTACGGTGGGATGTGCCGGGGAAACCCCGCTCATGATGCAACTGCGATTCGGCACCCTGGAAGGCGCGCGATTCCTGCTGGAAAACGGCGCGGAACCGAACCGGGGCGGCCTCAAGCATACGCCGAGCGCATCGATGGCGAAGGGCCTCGGACTGCTGGTCAGGCACGGTTGGGACATCAACGAACGGGTGGACGGTCGCACCCTACTGCACCACGACGCCAATCACGGTCACGGCAAGCGGGTCCGTCTGCTCCTGGATCTCGGGGCCGATCCCAACCTCCGGGATGGTGAAGGCCGTACCGCGCTGCACCTGGTCTGCGCGAGAGGGACGGGAACCGGTACGATCCGTGCGCTGGTCGAAGCCGGCGCCGACCCGGACGCGCTGGACCACGGGGGCAGAACGCCGCTGGACTGTGCCGCTTTCGCAAGGGGCCGGACGGCGTTCCAAGCGCTCGTTGAACTTGTCGGCAAAACCGGTTGAAAACGAGGTCCGGCCGGGCGGCATCGGCCAGGCAACATAAAGGATTCGATCGGGTAACGGATCGGCATATTCGAGCAACGGATCGGAGCAACGCACTGGAAATCAAAGGAAAGTACCCCGACCGCGCCGCGCGCATGGCGTTTCCAGGAAAGTTCCGTGGACGGGTGTACCTGGACGCCTGCCGGACCGGGTTCATGATCTGTCCGGGTCTGGGTCCCGATTACGGACGGCCCTACTACGACGACCGCTGGGGCGACGAGACCGACTGGATCGACGGCAAAGCCGCCTGGTCCCTGTTCAAAGCCGGCGCTGCCGGTGATCTGGCGGCCATCGCGGCACTCCTCGACGAAGATCCGCGCCTGGTGAACGCCTTGCACTGGTACACCCAGCCGGTGCACATGGCCGCGCGCCACGGCCATGCCGATGCCGTGCAACTGCTACTCGACCGGGGCGCCGATCCCGGTCTCAACATATTCAATTCGACCTGGGCGCGTCTTCTCGAAGGCGCCCGGGAACGAGGCTTTGACGACGTGGCAGCAGTTCTAGAGATATCGATGAACGCCCAGTTCGGCTACGATCGCGCGTTCAGGGAGATCGTCGATCTCATAAAGGCAGGCAGCTTCGAGCGCGTTGCATTCGAGCGTGTTGCAGCGGTATTGCGCGAACAGCCCGAATTGGCCCGGCGAGCGGCCGAAGACGGAAACAGCGGTCTTCACCTGGGCGTACTGAACGGCCGCAAAGACATGATCGAGCTTTTTCTAAACCGCGGCCTGCCCGTCGATACCCGGCGAGCGGACGGCAAGACCCCGCTGACCCTGTCCTTCGATGTCGGATTCGGACTCGATCCGCCGGATCCGAAACTCGGTCTCACGGAGTTCCTGTTGGAGAACGGCGCACATTACGCCATTACAGCGGCCTGCCACCTGGGCGACCTGGATCGGGTAAAGTCGATACTCGAAGCACATCCCGCCGAAAAGCACCGCGATGCAGCCCTGAGGTCCCCCCTGTCCTATGCGGTGCGCGCAGGACATGAACCCATCGTTCGACTGCTGCTCGAAGCGGGCATCGACGGACACGCCGTAGACGAAGCGCTCTTCGTGGCCGTGTGGCACAAGCAGGCGGATCTGGCCGCACTGCTTCTGGATCACGGCGCCAATCCCAACGTGGAACTGGACTCCTGCGGATGCGCCGCGGGCACGAACGATCAATCCATAAGAGACCTGCTTATACACCATGGCGCGGTATACCCACCGTCCTGGAGCCTGGACCGCGTAGCACTCCGGAAACTGGTAGACGGCAAGTCGAACCGGGTCCGGGATCCTTATGTGGCCGCTGAAGTGATCGGTTCGGAAGACGAGCGACTGATCGATACATTGCTGGCCGACGATCCCTATACGCCGGGACGCCTGGTAGATCTTCAGTACCTGCCGGGCTGGGGCGACAACGCCGCGATCACAGGCAAGCTGGTCGCGGCGGGCCTGGATCCGAACCGCCGCACTTTCGAGGGCCAGACCTACCTGCACGTCTGCGCCCGGCAGGGCTGGGCATCCACCGCCCGGTCTCTGATCGAACTCGGCGCGTCGGTGAACGTACTCGATGAGAAAGATGGCCGCACGCCCCTGGCGGTCGCGGTCGAGCACAGCCAGACCGGCATGGTTCGCCTGTTGCTGGAACATGGCGCCGACCCCGGCCTGGCCGACTGGCCCTGGACCCTTCCGCTGGCGATCGCCGCGGAGAAGGGAGAAGATGAGATTACCGAATTGATCCGGGAGTGGAGGGACTGAGGATGCATAACGGCCGGGTCATCAAACCGTGGAAAGAAACTCGTCCCAGCCGGCTCGGACCGTCGCTTCCACGACTTCGGGATAGCCGAAGGCATACCGCTCAGCCAGCGAACGCCCGACGCGGGCGACCTCATCCCGATGCCGTTCGATCAGCGCTTTCAGTTCGTTGCGGTTTCGCACCGGCGCTCCGAGGACTTCCAGCGCGTTTCTTCCGGTTATTCCGATCGACCGGACCTGGGGCGTCAGCGTATGAATAGTCGGCGTCTCCTTGCCCGTATCCCGTCCGGATGCGTGTATCGCCCAAAGCCTGATCAGAATCGCGCGCTCGGTCTGCAGTCCCACGACGACCATGGGATCGAGCCCGCGGTACAGCACCTTGCGATGTTTGTTGGAGTTAATCCAGAAATCGACGATCAACTGGCCAACAGTACCGGGATCCGGATCCGTATCCGGCGATCCGGGCGATACAGCGGCCGATACAGTGACCGGTTCCGTGAAACTCTCGGCCAGCGCGGGGTCCCGGCAACCAAGCAGGCGGCTGGTGCCATGCAGGGCAAGCCGATCGATCCGCTGGATGCCGAGGTCGTACATTTCGCCGGTTTCGAGCAGAACGTGATGCAAGATCGCTTCTTCTTGCGGAAAAAGCCGTTGGTGCGCGAAACACAGGTCCTTAAAAAGCGCCGTAAAATCGGGAGTTTGCCATTTCCGGAATCGCGCGGCGGGAACCGCCAACCGAAGATCCACGTCGCTGTACCGGTCCGCGGTCCCCTGACCGAAGCTGCCTTCGATCCAGAAGGCCCGCACCTCTTCGTTGGACCAGATTTCAGGTGCGACTCGCTTGAGCGTTTCCACCTGGGGCAAATCAGGTAGAAACGAGAAATCCAAACCCATGACTACCCCTGTCTACGACGGAGCGTTTCTTATTACATTCGTACCGCACAGTACCGAACAATTTCGGGACATTACCGCGCATGTGTTCGGTAGATGCACAAACTTCCGTATAGACATTCGTCCGATTCTAGTCTGAATGGAAGCACGATCGCGAGGATGGTGAGAAAGTATGGCCGACACCGCCATAGTGCAACTGCCCGATCAGCCCGACCTGGTACGCTTGGAAGCAGAGGCTGAAGGCCTGCTCGAGGAAGGTTCCTGCCCATCGCTGCCCGATGCACGGCAGCGGATCGCAGACCGTTACGGATTTCCCAGTTGGTCGAAACTAGCGTCCTACGTCGGGTCGATAGGCACTATGGGGACACTCGAACGGGCGATCCAGGCGGACGACACCGATCGGGTGAGGCTGTTGCTGCGGGACGATCCCGGACTGATACACCGGGAGGGGCACTGGGTTAAGCGGCGCCGGCACAACGGTTACCGGCCCCTGGCCTACGCCGCCTTTTTCGGCAGGACCGGGGTCATGAAGACCTTGATCGATGCCGGGGCGGATGTACACGAAGGGGAGGAAAAGGCATTGCGGGCCGCGGCGTGCTTCGATCGGAACCTCCCCGCCGTCGACTTGCTGCTCGGCCGCGGCGCGGACCCCGACGCGTCGACGACCTCGCCCTCCGGTGTACCGTACCGGGTGATCGACTATCCCTGCATGACGTTGGCGCCGGCAATGCTGGACCGCCTGGCCTCGGCGGGCGGTACGCTCTTGTCGGATAACGCCGGGATGATCCTGGCGACGAATGAAAGACGACCTGTCGACAAGGCCGCGTGCCTGCGCGTCCTTAAGCAGGCGGGGATATCGTTGCCGGACACACCGCCCATGGCGCTGCATCTCAGGGACAGGGACCGTCTCGAGTGGCACCTGGACGGCGATCCTCACATGCTCGAGAGGCTGTTCAGCGTGGAGGAGATCTTTCCATCGGACTTCGGGATCAGGCATCCCGCTCCTTACGCCTGTGCGACCCCTTTGGCCGGCGGCGTAACGCTGCTTCACATGGCCGTCGAGTTCTGCGACGTGGAAATGGCCCGGTGGCTGCTTGAACAAGGCGCCGACGTCAATGCGCCCGCCGGAACCGACGACGAGGGGTACGGGGGCTGGACGCCGCTATTCCATACCATGGCCTCTCTGCACGTGCCGCGCAACTTCACGGACATGGCGGACCTGCTCCTGGAACACGGAGCCGACCCGGCGGTGCGCGCGTCCCTTCGCAAACCGACGCCGGAGGGCGGGGAATACACGTGGAGGGATGTGACGGCGGCCGAGTATGCCCGGAGATTCGTCTATCCCGATCTCGTGAACCAGGACGCGCTTCGACACGTCACGGAGGCGGGTGGCTGAACCGTATCCGCAGGCCGCAGGCGGCCGATCCGAACCCGAGAATACGCAGCATGCCAGAACTAGATCCAGTCCCACCCAGACCATGGCCGTATCCGGTCGCCCTGGACGATATCGCCGGCGAAGCCCGCGAGCTGTTCGAGGCACACCGGGCCGGTGCGGAAGCAGTGCCGGACAAGGCAGCCCGGAACCTTCCCGCACCGGATCCGTCCACCCTCACCCCGCAGGACGCCCGCGACGCCGTGGCCCGTAGCTACGGATTCACGGACTGGAGCTGTGTCGAACGGTACTTCCGCACGGTCGAAGACTACACACGCAGTCCCAACGTGGAACCCACGCCGTCGAATCCGTGTGACGGCGCCGGATACGCCGACGATTTCATTCGTCTCGCCTGTCTGACGCAGGGCGCCCAGGATCACCCGTCGAGGTGGGCAAGGGCACGGAGTATGCTGGATGCCCATCCGGAACTTTCCCGGATGAGTATTTACGCCGCCGCCGCGGCCGGTGACGTTTCCGCCGTGTCCGCTTTTCTGAAAGCAAGCCCCGAAATTGCGAAGACTCCGGGCGGCCCCCATGACTGGGAACCCCTGCTCTACGTGGCGTTTTCCCGTCTGGACCCCGGGACATCGGAACCTGTGGCCGTCCAAACAGCCCGGTTGCTGCTCGCCCATGGCGCCGACCCGAACGCGGGATATCTCTGGGCGGGCTTCCCCTGTCCTTACACCGTCCTGACCGGGGTATTCGGCGAGGGGGAAAACGGCCCGGCGAGGTGCCCGCCCCACCGGAATTGCTACGAACTGGCGGAGCTCCTAATCGCGGCCGGCGCCGATCCCAACGATTCGCAGACGCTCTACAACCGGATGTTCAGCCGAGACGACGAGCACCTGCGGTTACTGTTCGTCCACGGACTGGGAAAGGAAGGGAAACGGCCCTGGTACCGGTTACTGGGCGAGCAATCGAAGGGCTGGGTGAGCAGTCCGGCTGACATGCTGGCCTATCAACTACAATGGGCTGCTCGGTGGAACTATCCGGACCGGGTACGCCTGCTGGTCGAGAACGGGGCAGACGTTAACCGGCCGTCCAATCGGCCTGATGCGCGCTCCCCTTACGGCGAAGCCGCCTACCACGGGAATGAGGCCATCGCCGAGTACCTGGCGGCCCGCGGCTCATGTACGTTCCCGCTGGACGAACTGGACCGATTCGCCGGTGCCTGCATCGCTGGAGACACGGACCGGGCCCGCGCGTTGCTGGCCCGCGATCCATTGCTTGTCGAAAAACTCGGAGATCGCGGTAACGCGCTCATGGAGAACGCCATTGGATCGGACAACGGGGACGCGGTCCGGCTGATGGCCGAACTGGGGTTCGACTTGAATGCCTGCGGAATGCACGAAGCGGCCCGGTACGGCCACCTGGACATGATCAAGCTGCTGGTCGAGCTGGGGGTTGATGCATCACAACGAGA
Organism: Gemmatimonadota bacterium; assembly: GCA_009838645.1. NCBI lineage: Bacteria > Pseudomonadati > Gemmatimonadota > Gemmatimonadota bacterium. The sequence goes on from VXRC01000049.1 coordinate 567,559, forward strand.
TAGAGGACACGGCATCGACGCGATCGGTCATGCCAGCCACTACCAGCAGGACCATGTGGTCGACTATCTGGCACCGTTTGCCGGGGTACACCGGCTCGTAAAATCGGATCTGCTGGACCGCGTTCGGGAGCTACTGGAGAATGACCCCGCCTGCGCCCGCGAACGGGACGACGGGGGGAACACGCCGCTGCACTGTCTCGACGTGGATAACCGGATGGAGGATACCGAGGAGATACTCCGGCTGCTCGTAACGCACGAAGCCGATGTCAATGCCAGAAACAACGCGGGCCTGACACCGCTCGACAGACTGGAGCGTCTTGCCGGTTTGAGTCGAAGGGACGACCTGGCCGAATTACTGCGCGGATACGGGGGCGTGGAATCAGACGTCACGGACACGCCGAAGGACCGCCCGGGGTCCTGAATCGGCACCCGCCGCGCCGGATAGCATGACGCCCATCCCGATGAATCCTCAACCGTTGCCGGGATCACTTTCCCCATTTCGAAACGACAAGGCCCGCCAGCAACCCGACGACTATCCCCGGTGGCACGATCTCGACGTAGGATCCCGTGGAGACCGCCGCGAGCAGAGAAAGCACCGCACCCACCGCGCCGCCGGCCAGCACGTTCTTGCCTACCCCATCGATTCTGCACGCGATCATGCCGACTAGCAGACCCGTGACCAGGCCCTTCGCCGTTCCCCACACGATGATCTCGGTCATCATGCCCTGTGCCTCGGGAATCAGGAACGCGGACAGCCCGTCCAGCAGGCCAAGCACCGCGCCGGCGATCAATCCCAATGGTACGCGCTTCATGACGGCTGCTCCTGTGTATTCAGGTGACAGTTGAACATCCAGTTTGTGCCGTATTTGTCCGTGATCATTCCGAACCGGGCGCCCCAGAAGGTATCCTGCAGCGGCATGGTCACCTCGCCGCCGGCAGACATGGCATTGAACGCCTGCTCCTGTTCATCCACGCTCGCGAAGTCGATCGAAAGCGAGATGTTGGTGTCCGAAGGGACCGTTTCAATATGGTCCGAACCCATGAGCATGTTGTCTCCGAACTGAATGGACATGTGCATGGCCTGACCCACCATGTGGTCGGGGATATCCATGCCGATGTCCTGGTCTTTGCTGTAGTGACTCAGGTTCACGACTGAACCGCCCAGGCAGTCCCGGTAAAACTCGAGCGCTTCCTCGCATTGACCGTTGAATGCCAGATAGGGTACCAGTTTCACGATAGATCTCCTTAAGGTAAGCCACCGAGCGTGTGACGGGTTTGTCAGGTCACCTACCGCGCAGGTGGCGGATTCGTCGACGTCAGTTCACTTTCATGACAAAAGATACAACGCGCGATGTGTTAAAATTGTAAAAATGAGACACAAGTCTAGAGTTCCGCGAATTTAACGTTGTTTTTATCAAAGAACGCCTTCGGTGTGAACCCGGTAAAGGCATTGAATTCCCTGATGAAATGCGCCTGGTCGAAATACCCGCATTCGTGGGCCAGTCGAGTAAGCGTACTGTCCCGGTACCTGTCCAGGTGATGGCAGATGTTCAGGAACCGGCTGGTGCGGGCGAAGGTCTTTGGCGTCGTGCCGACCGTAGCCACGAACTTCCTTTCCAGCTGCTTCCTGGAGAGGCCGACGCATTCACCGACCTCTTCGACGGACAGTTGCCCACCCGTGGACCGGATGAGCTTGACCGCTTCGTCGAGCGCCACGTCATCCTTGTAATGCTCCCCCAGTCGTTCCAACAGGAACCCCTGCAGGACAGAGGCGAAACCCTCGCCGCCCGCCGTCGTATCGCTCGCACCGACCGTGCCGCTCGCTACTGCACGGATTTTCTCCATCAAATCCTCGTAATCGTCCGGCCAAAGGGCCGAGGTGCTCACCGTATCATCCAGAAAACTGTGGACGGGTCTGTCGAAAAAATGATAGGCGCCCCACGGATAGAAGCGTACCGAAACGAAGCCGGTCCGGCCATCGGACTCGATTTCGATGTACTTGCGCATCTGGGAGATTGCGAAACTCCGCGGCTGGACCATGCGCTTTCCACCCGCCACGGTCGTGATCCACGGATCGCCGTAGTGGAATACGATCTCCACGATGCCGTCCGGCACGATGAGCGACCTGGGCGCGTGGTCGTCCTCGTGCTCGGATTCCATCATCCAGACGAGTTGGACGTAAGGCGCGAGGCCGGCGTGCGTTTCGAATTCCCGATAGATCATGACTGATGCGATAGGTAACGGGAAAAGGTGCGTGCGTCAAGTGGGAGCGCGCTCTTGCCTCGGTTCCCTCAGCCGCGTATCTTTCGGAAAACCACATCCAATCACGACGCTGGACAAGCACTGCTCTTCACGGCCGTGTCCTATGAACCTCCGGCTTTCCTATCTGATCTGCGCCACGCCTCGTTGCGGCAGCAATCTGTTATGCGAGGCCCTGCAAAACACCGGTCTCGCTGGGATTCCGGGAGAATACTTCTGGGATGAAGCACGCTGGACCCGGAAGTGGGGTACAGCGAATTACACCGACTATCTGCACGAAGTGATCAAGCGAAGCACCACGAAAAACTGCGTTTTCGGCACCAAAGTCATGTGGGGATACTTCGACGTCTTTGTTTCAAGGGTCCGCGAGACACCTGAATACGGCCGGCAAAACGGCTCTTCACATGAATTGCTGGCGCGGTTGTTTCCCGGTCTGCGCTATATATGGATCACGCGGCGTGACAAGGTGCGCCAAGCCGTTTCCTTTTGGAAGAGTCTGCAGACCCTGGTCTGGTTTAGTAAAGCGGGGATCGACCCTCCCCCACCGCGCAAGGAGCCGGTGTATAGCTTCGAGGCGATTGACCATTTCGTGCAGGAGGTCGTGATGCACGAGGCGGCCTGGCAGGCATACTTCGACCGGCACGCCATCGTCCCATTTACGGTAATCTACGAAGACCTGGCATCCGCTTACGAGGCGACGGCCTTGAAGATCCTGGACTGGTTAGGCCTTTCGTATCCGCCTGACCTTGTCTTCGGCCCAAGGCTGCTTCAGAAGCAGGCCGATGACGTCTCGGAGATCTGGGTAGAGCGGTATCGAAAGGAAAAGCGTGAACGCGGACGACTCGGCGCACCGCACTCCCCCTTTCCCGAGACCACCTGGAGCCGCATGCCGGACTGAGGCCCGACCTTCATTCCGCCCTCGTTCGCACCGGACGCTTTCCCTTGACGCACCCGCGAGGCGCCTGTACCATTTCATGACCGGCGTGTGCAGGACGCCGCCCGTCCGCGGAAAGAACACAAGTTCACCTGTATCGGTTCCCTTCTGCCGTGGCAACCTTCTTCCTGCCCGTACGGCGGACACACGGGTGTGACGGCGGTCTCATGACCGCGCGAAGGAGGTTCCATGCCGTCCCTGCCTTCCCATCCCGATATACGCCATCTCAGGCTGCAGGCGAAAACGCTGCTGAAATCCGCGCGCAGCGGCGAAGAAGACGCCGTCGACAGGATTAGGTCGGCCACCGGCACGCGGCGTGACCGCGTCGTGCTGTCGGACGCCTATCACGCCATCGCCCGGGAACATGGGTTCAAGTCCTGGCCCCACCTGAAGATCCACCTCGAAGTCGCCGCCCGGGACCTGGACGAAAAGCGGGAGATGTTCCTGTCCTCGGCCTGGTTTTGGGGCGATCGGAAACGCGCCGAGGCCGTGCTCGCATCGGCGCCGGAACTTGTCCGGGGAGATATCCACGCCGCCTGCGCCGCCGGTGACGTGGATGCCGTCACGGACATCCTGGCGATCGATCCCGCCGCAGCCACGACGAAGGGCGGCCCGAGAGACTGGACCCCGATCCTTCACGCGACGTGGTCCTGTTTTCTTTCCGAGCGTGCCGACGCCATGGTCCGCATCCTGGAACTGCTCCTGCGGCACGGCGCCGATCCGGACAGCTACTGGGTGAACGATGACGACTGGAAGGAGTCGGCCCTCTACGGATGCGTGGAGAACAACTGCGTGCCGGCGGCCCGGGTACTGGTGGTCGCGGGCGCCGACCCCAACGACAACGAATCCCTGTACCACGCCTGCGAGAAGTTCAACCTGGAACTGCTGGATACGGTCGCGGCGAACGGGCTGGACGCGGAAGCGATTTCCTACTGCATCAAGCACGTCATGGACATGAACTGGACGGAGGGCATCCGGTGGTTTCTCGACCAGGGCGCCGATCCCAACGCCATCCATCCCGCCGACGGGGAAACGTCGCTACACTGGGCCGTAAAGAGAAACAACACGGTAGAAGTGATCGGCACGCTCCTGGAGGCCGGTGCGGACCCCAATGCCCGCACCACGACCGGGAAGAGCACGTCACTCGGGATCGTCGGCCGGACGCCGCTGGATTTCGCCCTGCGACTCGGCCGCGGGGAGGTCGCGGCGCTCCTCAAGCGACATGGCGCTGTACCGTCCCCCCTGTCCGAATACGATCGCTTCATAGTCGCGTGCGCCAAATCGGACCTCGAAGTCGTAGAGCAGCTGAAAGACAGGCAACTACCCGGCCTGACCGAAGACGACCGGACCCTGATCAGCCACGTGGCCCAGGTGGACAACTGGGCCGCGGTCCGTCTCATGGCGGACCTGGGATGGCCGATTGACGCCCGGGGCTGGATGAATGCCACGCCCCTGTACTGGGCCCTGTGCAAGGGGAATCCCGAGATGGTCGACTTCCTCCTCCGGCGGGGCGCTTCCACCGAGCCCATCGGCGGGTATTTCCAGGATCCGATCCACGCCGTGTTGCACTGCCAGTGGAATCGGGATAACGGCGGGTATCCCGCCGCGCTCGGTCTATTGCTCGACCACGGTCTCGGCGTTCCTGAAGGACGCTATCCCAGCGGCAATGCCGCCATGGACGCGGTGCTGACGCAGTACATCGAGGACTGAGGCGGCCATCGCAGGAACGCGGAGGAACCGGGCGAGAAGGCGGGTACCCCGTCCAGGCGCGGCGCTTCGAGACGGGGAGCCTCGATTTGACACCGGGAAACCGGCCACGGTCAACTTGACAAACCAGGGGCGGACGGGTATATAGCCTGTGTTGTAACGCAAACGATACCAGCCGGCAACTGATCATCGAATACTACGCCCGATACGAGGAGGCCCGGCATGGCCCGCATGGTCCACTGCGCCAAGCTCAAAGAGGAACTCGAAGGACTCGATTTCGTCCCCTTCCCCAACGAACTCGGCCAGCGCATCTACGATAACATTTCCAAACAGGCCTGGCAGATGTGGATCAACTATTCGGTCATGGTCATCAACGAGTACCGCCTGAATCTCGCCACGACCGAGGGCCAGGAAGTCTACGACCGGCACCTGGAAGAGTTCTTCTTTGGCGAAGGCGCCGAAATGCCGCCGGGATACCGTCCCCCTCAGACGAAATAAACCGGTCACCGCCGTCACCGCAGCCGTCGCCGCCCCGTGGTTTCATCATGAAGCGTGACGATGATATCCTGCTCATCTCCTGCTATGAACTGGGCCATCAGCCCTTCAGCCTGGCCTCCCCCGCCGCACGCCTGAAATCCGAAGGATATAACGTCTCTGTCGTCGACGCCGCGATCGAACCGGTCCCGGAGGATATCGTCCGCCGGGCGGGTTTCATCGGCATCTCGGTGCCCATGCACACGGCCATGCGGGTCGGGATGGACCTGTCGCGCCGCATCCGGAACCTCAACCCCGGCGCGCATCTCTGCTTCTACGGACTCTACGCCACGCTGAACGCCGAGTATCTCCTGTCCCACGGGGCCGACTCGGTGATCGGCGGCGAGTTCGAACAGCCGCTCTGCGACCTGGTCGGGAAGCTGTGCGACGGCGAATCGTCAGCGGCGACCGGAAAACTCCCTAAGGCCGGAGGTTCCGCTTCGACCGGCGATCACGCATCGGCCGGGGATCACGCATCGGCCGGCGATCCCGCATCGGTCGGCGGTGCGGCCGGTGGTGCGGCTGCCACCCCGAATCTCGCCCGCCAGTCCTGGCTGGTCCCGGACCGCGATACGCTGCCCGGACTGAAGCGGTACGCCCAGCTGGACAACGGCATTGAATCACTTCCCGCCGGGTATACCGAGGCCACGCGCGGCTGCCTGCATACCTGTTTGCACTGCCCGATCACCCCGGTGTACAACGGCCGGTTCTTCGCCGTGCCCGCCGACGTGGTGCTCGCCGACGTGGCCCAGCAGGTACAGATGGGTGCCCGGCACATCACCTTCGGGGATCCGGATTTCCTGAATGGCCCCACCCACGTCCTGCGCATACTAATAAGGGTGGGCGACCCCCCCCCCGGCCTCACCGTCGATTTCACCCCCAAGATCGAACATATAAACCGGCACCCGTGCATTTTACCGGAAGCCCGGGACCTGGGCGGCATCTTCGTCGTATCGGCCGTGGAATCGGTCAGCGACCTGGTGCTGGAGCGGCTCAGGAAAGGACACAACCGCGACGACGTCGTCCAGGCCCTCGCCGTCCTGCGTGACGCGGACCTGCCCATGCGGCCCTCGCTGGTGGCCTTCACGCCCTGGGCGACCCTGGACGACTACCTGGATCTGCTGGATTTCGTCGAAGTCCACGACCTGGTCGACCACATCGACCCGGTGCAGTACACCATCCGCCTGCTCGTGCCACCGGGGTCGGCCCTTCTGTCCGAAGCGGATACCCGCTCATGGATCGGCGAACTGGATGAAGCCGGCTTCACCTACGCATGGCGACATGTCGACGGGCGCATGGATCGCCTGCATCAACAGGTTACCCGTCTTGTGGAGGAGGCCGACGCGTCGGGAGAGGAAAGGGACAACCAGCGGGTGTTCCACCGGATCAGGTGTCTGGCCGCGGAAATGGCGGGCGTCGAGGCGCCTTCGGAGCAGCCTTTTCACGACATCCCGCTCAAACGGCGGCGCGTCCCCAGGCTGACCGAGGCCTGGTTCTGCTGAGCGGAACCCACCGCGAGCCGGAAAGGCTCGTTCATCTAATCTTCGGATATCCGGCTCAGGAAGTATAACCGGTTCAGGAAGTGTATCCGTCCTGGGCGGGACCGCAGTGTTGCGACCGGACCGGCGCCCGGTACTGCACGCGGTGATCGGGCGTCTCCACGCGGATGCCGCCCTGCTGCTTCGAAGTGAGGCAGTGGTCGAGGATGCCGCAGACGGTGAGCGTCCGTTCCACCGGGATCGGGGAAACGCCGGTCTCGAACATCTCGTCGATCTTCGACACCAGGCAGGCGGAATAGGTGACCGGAGGCGTGGGCGGCAGGAAGAACTGGGTCGACTTCGGCTCGGGTTCGTCCTTCAGGCGGGCGGCGAAACAGTAGTCCCCGATGGCGCCGTTGAGCATGAGCAGTGTGGTCTTCAGTCCATCCACGTGTTCGATGAAGTAGGCGGCCGGCTCAGTAGCGAGCCGTTGCAACTCGCCCGTGCCCAGCAGGTCCTGGGTTCGTCCGTCCTCGTCCGTAAGCCCCTTCGGACTGTCGCAGCGGGACAGCGCCGATTCCAGCAGTTCCTTCGAATAGCGTCCCTGCTCGCCCGCTTCCCACACGGCGTCGTCCACGATCATCTGCACTGCCTTGACCCCCGTTTCTCCTCCCCTGCGGCGCTCGATCATGCTCTGCATGGCTTCGAGGGCGTGGTAGTCCATGGCGTCCGAACCGCCGACGCCCACCATCAACGCTTCCTCGATGTCGCATTCCAGCGGGAGTTCCAGGTCGGGCAGCCGCCAGGTGACCGGCAGGCTCGAGCCCGCGAGCACCGGAAAACCGAGCCGCTTCGAATCGGCCACCATCTCCAGCCCCCGGTCGAAGCTGTAGGACAGGTTCTTGTCGTTGTAGACCGGCACCGAGCGGCCGTCCTGCTCGAACACCTCGACGCAGGCCTTGAACATCTCGTAGCGCGGGTAGAGTTTCTGTCCTTTTTCGTTGTTCGGATAATCGCCGTGCTCGCAGATGATCAGGATCCCGTCCACCGCCAGCGTATCCCCGCCGCACCGTAGTGCTTCGGCGATGGTGGGATAGACCTCGAAACCGAACTCTCGGGCGCGGCCGGTACTCTGGTCGCCCTCGGGCCGCTGGTCGACGTAGAGTGACACCACTTCCACGTCCGGCCGGTGCCAGCGGCCGGACCGCGGATAGCCCACGAGGAACCGGTCCGCGAAATGCTGTGAGTGAGACAGATAGGTGTAGATGGAACTGATGACGGCGAGCCGTTTGGCCATGATGTCAATATCTCCAGAACGTGGAGCGCGCAGGCGCCGGGTAGGCGACGTCGAGATGGGGCGTTTCGAGGCGCACCTGTCCCTCGTGCAGGCTGTCCACCCCCGCTGCGGTGAGGCCTGTCGTCAGCAGAGTCCGTTCCACGGGATAGGCGGCCTCGCCGGTGAGGAACATCTGCTCCACGTTGTTGACCTGCGGCGAGAAGAAGTTGGCCAGCGAAGTCCGCGCGGGCGGCATGGGAAGGTACATTTGCGTCGACAGCGGTTCGCTCCGCCCCGCGAGGCGCGCCGCGAAGTTGAAGTCCTCCACCAGTCCGTTGAAGAGGATCATGGTGCACCGGAGCCCGTCGCGGTGCTCGTAGGTGTAGGACACCGGATCTTCCACCATCCGCTTCATCTCGTTGATGGTCGGGAAGATATGGTTGAAGCCGTCGCGGGAGGGTTTCAGCGTATGGCTGCGGCAAAGCGCCGCTTCGAAGAGTTCGCGGGACCACACCTCGTCGTGGTAGGCTTCCCAGAAGGCATCGCCACGCCGGGCGTGGAGCCAGGCTACACCCGTCTCGCCGCCACCGCGCCGTTCGACCATGCACTGCAGGGTCTCCAGGCCGTGGAAGTCGTAGCTGTCGACCCCGCCGTAGCACACGCACATGGCCTCCTCCACCTCGGTGTGCAGCGGCATGTCGACAGAGGGCGTCCGCCAGGTGACCGGCAGGCTGGACCCCGCCATGAAGGCGAACCCCAGCCGCCGCGAGGTATCGTACATCTCCCGGGCCCATTCCCAGTTCCACGACAGGTGCTTGTCGTTGAAGATCGGCGCGGCACGGCCGCTGGCCTCGTAGACCTCCACGATCTCGCGGAACAGTTCGTAGCGAGGATAGAGCCGCTGCCCCTTCTCGTTGGTCGGATACTCGCCGTGCTCGCCCACCAGGAGGACACCGTCCACCTGCAGCGAATCCCCGCCCAGGGTGAGCGCTTCGGCGACCGTGGGGTAGATCTTCATGCCGGGGAACCGGGCGGCCCGGTCCCGGCTGAGATCATTCTCGCGCACCTGGTCCACGTACAGGGAGACCAGGTCCATGGGCGGGTGGTGGTGCCGTCCGGCCCAGCCGTACCCCTCCAGGAAGCGGTCCACGATATGCTGGGTGTGGGCGTAAGGATGGTAGATGGTCGTGATCGCGGCGATCTTCGGTCGGTTGGCCATGGTCGTAAGCTAGACGCGCCCCCGATCGCCGTTGTCCGCGTTCCGGTCGTGCTTGATCACGGACATGGCCGATGCGATGATGGAACTGACGTCACTGAGATTGGACGGAATGATCAGGCTGTTGCCCGACTTGGCCAGGTTGCCGAAGGTTTCGATGTACTGCTCGGCCACCCGCAGCTGCACGGCCTCGTCGCCTCCGTCCGACTTGATGGCGCCGGCTATGGCCCGGACACCCTCGGCCGTGGCGTTGGCGACGGTGAGGATGGCCTGGGCTTCGCCCTCGGCTTCATTGATCTGCTGCTGCTTCGTGGCCTCGGATTCCTTGATGACCTTCTGCTTCTCGCCCTCGGCCTGGTTGATGTTGGAGTCGCGCAGCCCCTCCGAATTCAGGATGGCCGCCCGCTTCTCCCGTTCCGCCCGCATCTGCTTCTCCATGGCCTCCAGGACGTCCCGGGGCGGACTGATGTTGCTGATTTCATACCGCAGGACCTTGACGCCCCAGGGATCGGACGCCTTGTCCAGTTCGCTGACGACGGCAAAGTTGATGGCGCCGCGCTCTTCGAAGGTCTTGTCCAGGTCGATCTTGCCGACCTCGCTTCTCAGGGTCGTCTGGGCGAGTTGCGTGATGGCCAGGTCGTAATCGGCTATGCCGTAGGAGGCCCGCTCCGCGTCCAGCACCTGCATGTAGAGTACACCGTCCACGCCGACCTGCACGTTGTCCCGCGTGATGCAGAGCTGTTCAGGAATGTCGATGGACTGTTCCTTCAGCGTGTGCCGGTAGGCCACCCGGTCCACGAAGGGCAGCAGGATGTAGAAACCGGCATTCAGCGTCTTGCTGTACTTCCCCAGCCTTTCGATGACGCGGGCTTCCTGCTGCGGCACGACGATGATCAGGTTTCTCAGGAATATAATCGCAGCGATCGCGACGACGATGGTTACGATCAAGGTTTCCATTACAGATTCCTTCCAGCGTAATTGATGACGGAAGAGGTCGTAAAGAACCCCTCGACGCCATCCGGGTTGAGTTTACGCGCTTCTTACCCAGAGTGAGACGCCTTCAACACTTTCGACCAGGCAGGCCTGTCCCTTTTCGATAAGCGTGTCTCCCTTGTTCACGGCGTTCCAGCTCGTGCCCCGCACTTCCACCTTGCCGGTGCCATTGGCCGGGATGTCCTCGAGGGCCTTTCCCGATTCGCCCTCCAGGGTGTTGATTTTGGTAGCGGGTTCATCGGGATTAAGTCTTTCGGTCAGCATCCGGCGGAACAGGACGAGCGAGGCGATGGAGACAACGGAAAACAGGAGAAACTGAACCCAGGTTGTTTCCACCAGGCCTACCCAGGCCAGCACGCCGACCACGAGCGCGGCGACGCCGAAGAACAGCAGGTAGAAAGCGCCTGGCGTGGCCATCTCGGCCAGGCAGAGCAACACGCCGCCAACAATCCAGACCCACCAGGCCATCAGCCCCTCCCGGAATCAGGTAAATCGCCGTCAGGACGTCACACTTCGAGCAGCAAAGCCGCGGGCACCTCGATCAGGGACTTGACCCTGGCCAGGAACTGCACGGCTTCCCGGCCGTCGATGATCCGGTGGTCGTAGCTCAGCGCCACGTACATCATGGGACGGATCACGACCTCTCCGTCGACGGCCACAGGACGGTCGTCGATGCGGTGCAGCCCCAGTATGCCGACCTGCGGCGGGTTCAGGATGGGCGTGCTCAGCATCGAACCGAAAACCCCTCCGTTCGTGATCGTAAAGGTGCCGCCGCGCAGATCCTCCAGCGAAAGTTTGCCCTCGCCGGCCTTTGCCGCGTACTGTCTGATATTGCTTTCGATCTCGGCGAATGACATGCGGACCGCGTCCCGCAGGACCGGCACCACGAGTCCGTCCTCGGCGCCCACCGCGATCCCGATGTCGTAGTAGTGCTTCCTGACGATCGCGTCCCCGCGGATCTCGGCATTGAGTTCGGGGAAATCCCTGAGCGCGCCGATCACGGCCTTGACGAAGAAGGACATGAATCCCAGCCGCACGCCGTGCCGTTCCTCGAAGGCCTCGCGGTTCCTTCGGCGTATCGTCATCACCGTGCTCATGTCGATCTCGTTGAAGGTCGTCAGCATCGCCGCGGTCTGCTGCGCCTCCACGAGCCGGCTGGCAATGGTGCGCCGGCGCCGGGACATAGGCACGATTTCCTCCCGGTCGTCACCGACCGGGTCGGCCGCGGGCGTCGTGGGTTCGGCCGCACGCGCTGCTGGTTCGGCCTCGGGCGCTGTGGGTTCGGCCGCACGTGTCGCCACCGCGCGTTCCACGTCCTCCCTGCGGATCCGGCCACCCATCCCGGTCCCTTCCACGTCCGACAGGGAAATCCCCGCTTCATCCGCAATGCGCCGTGCCACGGGCGTTACCCGGTCGTCGGTGACCGCTTGGGACGGCCCTGACGCTTCCCGGGCGGATACGGGGGGTTCATCCGCGGAACCGGATTCTATTGCGGAAGCGGGTTCAGCCGCGGTTGCGGATTCATCCGCTGACGCGCCCTTGCTGTCCGTACTTCCCGCGCTGTCCGTGCTGTCCGTCGCCGCCGCTTCGCCGCTTTCGTCCAGTACGCCGAGGAGGTCGCCGATGCGGACGTCCTCGCCCGCGGCCCGTTCGATACGGGAAAGTACACCGCTGTCGTTGGCATTCACTTCGAGGGTGACTTTCTCCGTCTCGAGTTCCAGGAGGGCTTCGCCGGTCGTGACCGGGTCGCCTTCCTGTTTGAACCACTGGACGACAGTTGCCTCTACGATGGATTCACCCAATTGCGGCACGGTGATATCGATGGCCATTCAAACTCCCGGGGTCTTCACTTCGTATTCGGCAGTTCAATTCAAAAGAGGTTCAGGACAACTGCGATTTAGATTTACTTCGGCCAGACTGAAGGGGCTGCCTCGAGCCAGCATGTTCCGGCTTCCAGACGCATGCCCGAATCGTACAAAATGCGCCGGACGCGGCGATCTGTCAATGCATCTCTATATTTCCCGATGCGCCCATGGCAAAGGCCATTTCAACGAGGTTTTTCTGGTTGTGGTTGTGAATAGCCGTCGAACCCTCCGAGGGCACCGCGCTCGGCGGGCGGGATACGCGGTAGACCGGGCACCGGCCATCCAGGACTGTCTCCAGGACCTTGCGGTTGTAGTCCCAGGCGCCCATGTTCTCCGGTTCTTCCTGGAGCCAGACGACTTCCTCCAACCCGGGGAACTCCCCAACGATCCGGGCCACCTGGTCCTCCGCAACCGGGTAGAGTTGTTCAATGCGAACGACCGCGGCATGGGTTGCGCTTTCCCACAGTTCGTCGTTCATCAGGTCGACGTACACTTTGCCGCTGCAGAACACCAGTCTCCGGATCTTCTCCGGATGTTCCTTCGCACGCTCGTCTTCGATAATCGGCATCCATTTCCCTTCGGCCAGCTCGCGGGCGGTAGAAGCCACGTCGGGATGACGCAACAGGCTCTTGGGCGTCATGATGATGAGGGGCAGCGGGTCGGATTCGAGTAGCCTCGACTGCCGCCTCAGCAGGTGGAAGTACTGGGCCGCCGTGGTGCAGTTGGCAATGCGTATGTTGAAATCGGCGCCGAAGGACAGGAATCGCTCCATCAGCCCGCTGGAGTGATCCGGCCCCTGCCCTTCGAATCCGTGCGGGAGCAGGATGGTCAGGGACGAGGTCTGCCCCCACTTGGCCCGGCCGGAAACGAGGAATTCGTCGATGATGATCTGGGCGCCGTCCACGAAGTCGCCGTACTGGGCTTCCCAGAGCACGAATCGCTCCGGCGCCTGGATGCTGTACCCGTACTCGAATCCCAGCGCGGCGTATTCGGTCAGCGGCGTGTTCCGCGTCTCGAAGGAGGCATTCGCCTGGGGCAGCCGGCGCAGCGGCGTCCAGGCCCGGTCGGTCTCGTAGTCGTGCAGCACGTTGTGCCGCTGGCTGAAGGTTCCCCGCTCCACGTCCTGGCCCGTGAGGCGGACCGGCACGCCGTCCTCGATGATGGTGGCGAAGGCCAGGGTCTCGGCATGGGCCCAGTCGATTTTCCGGGCGTCCACGTCGTCCAGCGCCCGCCGACGCCGTTCGATCACCCGCTTGAGCCTGGGATGGAGGGTGAATTGATCCGGAAACGTCCACAGCGCCTTGTTCAGGTTCTTCAGCCGCCGCATGGAAACGGAAGAACGCGTCCGCCGGGCGGTTCCCGACCTCGGCGGCTTGTAATAGGGCTCCATGAGCATTTCTTCCGGTTTCAATTCATCCAGCATCGTCTGCATGGCCCCCATGCGGCCGGCGACCAATTCCTCCGGCTTCCCCGCTTCGATCCGGCCCTCCGCCACGAGCCGGTCGGCCCACAGCTTCCTTACCGTCGGATGCGCGTCGATCCGCCGGTAGAGACTGGGATGGGTGAGCGATGGGTCGTCTCCCTCGTTGTGGCCGTGCCGGCGGTACCCGATCAGGTCGATCAGGAAGTCCTTGCGGAACTTGACGCGGTAGGCGTAGGCGATGCGGGCGGCCTCCAGACAGGCCGCCGGGTCGTCGGCGTTCACATGAATGATCGGGATTTCAAATCCCCGCGCGATGTCGCTGGCGTACAGCGTGCTGCGGGACTGTTCCGACGGTGTGGTGTACCCGAGTTGGTTGTTGGTGATGAGGTGGATCGTGCCGCCCGTCCTGAATCCCGGGACGCGGTAAAGCGTAAAGGTCTCCGCGACGACGCCCTGTCCCGAAAACGCCGCATCGCCATGGATCAGAATGGGCAGGTTCCGCTCGGGCAGGGGCCGGACGTCCCCCGGCAGGTTGACGATCGTCCCCGCGGCGCGGGCCATGCCCTCGAGCACCGGATTGACCGCTTCCAGGTGGCTGGGGTTCGGTGCGAGGTGGATATGCAGGTCCACTTCCATGCCCTGCCGGTCCTGGTATCTGCGCTGGGCGCCGCTGTGGTACTTCACGTCGCCGGTCCAGCCCGTGTCGTTGCCGGTCTTGTTGACCCGCTGCACCGGGTCCCGGAATTCGGCCAGGATGTGTTCGTAGGGTTTGTGCAGGATGTGGGCCAGCACGTTGAGCCGGCCCCGGTGGGCCATGCCGATCAGGATGTTGCAGGTGTTGTTCTCCGCGGCCTCGCCAATCACCCCGTCCAGGACGAGGATCATGGTGTCAAGGCCTTCGATGGAGAACCGGGTCTTGCCGGGGAAGGTCCGGTGCAGAAACTGCTCGAAGACCTCCACCTCGGTGAGACGGTCGAGGATGGCCAGTGCGCTCTCGTCATCTTCCGAGGGTCTGAACCGCCCCGTTTCCGCGGCCTCCTGCAGCCATTCCCGCTCTCCGGGCACCTCGATGTGCATGTAGTCGTAACCGGTGGTGGAGGAATAGACGCGCTTGAGTTTCTTGAGGGCCTCGGAGGCGTTGCCGCACTGCTGGCCCACCGGACCGCCGATAAGGGAGGAGGGCAGTTGTCGCATGGTCACTTCGGTCACGCCCTGCGCCTCCAGTTCCAGCTCGGTCAGGGGGTCGCCCAGTGCGGCGTCGTCCTCGGTCGCGAAGACGGAATAGGGAAAATACCTGGGATCGGCCAGGGGGTCCAGGTGGGCGCCGAGATGTCCATACTCGCGGACGTTCTGGGCGAGATTGGCGATGAAGACGATCTGGTCGATACCGGCCGGACTGGCGCTGCCGTCTGCGCTGGCGGCGCTGGTGACGCCGTCGGCTCTGGCGGGGCTGGCGGCGCTTGAAGTGCCGTCGGTGCCGGCAGTTGGATCTCCGTCGAGGTCGGCTGCATGGCGGGAGAACAGCGCGCGGGTTTCCGCGTCGACAGATTCGGGATCTTCGAGGTATTGCTCGTATAACGCGATCACGTAACCGGCGTTTGGGCCATGGAACTCGCGCAAGAGATCCAACTCGAATCCTCCCACGGGCGATTGATTTCGACGTGGCTGGCGGGCGGGGAATCAATGCCTGGCGAAGGCCTCTCAGACTCCGGTTCATCGCCGTTTCAACCCGCATACGAAGATAGAGGCGCCACCGGGGAAAGGCAAATGAATTGTAGGGGTTCCGGGTGAGTGCTGAAGCGCCGGATGCAGGTCCCTTTCCCCGATTAGTGCCTTGACTTTTGACTTGCGTATGCATTACTTCCAGATTTCGATCTTAATCCGTATCAACCGGTTGTTTCGAGGAGTTTCGACCTCATGGACCTGAGTGGGTTGAAAGGCAGGACCGTCGGCGCCGCGGTATCGGGCGGACTGGACAGTTGTACCGTCACCCGGTGGCTGGCGGATCACGACGTGGACGTGGTTTGCGTGACCGCCGACCTGGGCCAGCCGGATGAAGAACGCATCGACTACGTCGCCGAACGCATGATGCGGTGCGGCGCGAAGGACGCCGTAATCGTAGACGCGAAGGATGAACTGGCGCAGGCCGGCATCGAGGTCATCCAGTGCCAGGCCGCCTACGAGGGGAACTACTGGAACACGACCGGCATAGCCCGTCACATTACGGTGCGGACCCTGCTGCCCGAGCTCAAGAAGCGCGGCATCGATATCCTCTCCCACGGCGCGACAGGCCGCGGGAACGACCAGGTCAGGTTCCAGCTCGTGGCCAACATGATCGACCCTTCGGTAGAGGTCTACGCCCCCTGGAGGGACCAGGCCTTCCTGGATGATTTTCCCGGACGAAAAGAGATGATCGACTTCTGTGAAGACCGCGAGTTGCCGATACAGGCTTCCCACGAGAAACCCTATTCCACGGACGCGAACATCCTCGGACTGACTCATGAGGCCGGCCGCCTCGAGTCGCTCGAAACCCCGGCCGGTTTCATCACGCCCGGCATGGGCGTCCATCCCCGGGAAGCGCCCGATGCGCCCGAACGGTTTGCCGTCCGCTTCGAACAAGGCGTACCGGTCCGGATTAACGGAGACCCGGCGACGCCGCTGTCGGTCATCGAGACGGCCAATCGGATCGGCGGCAGAAACGGCATCGGGATCGGGATCCACACGGTGGAAAACCGCTTCGTGGGCATCAAAAGCCGGGGCGTCTACGAGTCGCCGGCCATGACGCTCCTCGGTCAATGCTACGAGTTCCTGCTGCAGCTCATTCTCGACCGCCGCGCCCGGCGTTCCTTCGACCAGGCCTCGGAAGTCATCGCGGAGCAGATCTACCAGGGCTACTGGTACGATCCCGCCACCCAGGCTTTGCGGGCATCCGTCGACGTGTTCAACCAGCTCGCCACGGGGACCATCCAGGTCGATCTGTACAAGGGCGGCGTGTCCTTCGTGTCGGCCGAGAACGTCCCTAACTCGCTCTATTCCGAGACAACGGCATCCATGGAGGGCGTGGGGGATTTCGACCACAAGGATTCCGAGGGATTCCTGGGCGTGCTGGGGGTCAGCGCACGGGCTCTCAAATCATCCGGTCAGACCACCCAGACGCGGTAGGCCGGATCGCGCACGTTGAAAACCGCACACGTTGAAAACCGCACACGTTGAAAACCTGGAGACTATATTTATGCCGGTCGGCAGCAAAAACCAGTTGGTTCCCGGATGCGGCACGCATCACGTCGCCGTTCAGACACGGGACTGGAACGCATCGCTGCGGCTGTACCAGGATGTCCTGGGCATGCAGCCCGTGGCGGAATTCGGCCCCGCCGAGCGGAGGATCATGCTCCTCGACGCCGGGGACGGCAGTCACATCGAACTGTTCCAGCCCACGAACGATACCCCTTTGCCGGGCGGTCCCTCGCCCAATGACCCGGTCACCCATATCGCGCTGGCCACGACGGATGCGCGGACTGCGATCGAACACGTCCGGTCCCACGGATACGAGGTGACGATCGAACCGAAAGAGGTCAATCTGGGAGGACTCGAAGTGACCGTCGCTTTCTTCAATGGCCCGTGCGGCGAGGTGATCGAGTTCTTCCAGGAGCATTGACCGAGCAACGCAGGGACCCGATGTACCGAATCTTCGCCACCCTCGCCCTGGTCATGGCGTCCGCTTGCCCCGCCATCGCCCAGGAATATGACGTCTCCGAGCTCCAGACGCGCGCCGAGTACTCCGATTACGACGAGACGACCCGGTACGCGGAGGTCATGTCCTATCTCCGGGCTGCCGTGCTCGCGTCCGACCGGCTCCATCTGACCGAATTCGGCTACACGACGGAAGGCCGGACCCTGCCTCTGCTCGTCTTCGGCGACGTCTGGGACGCATCCTCGGCGGAAATCGCCCGGACCGGCAAAACGAGGGTGTTCGTCCAGGCGAACATCCACGCCGGGGAGGTGTGCGGCAAGGAAGCTCTGCTCATCCTGATCCGGGAACTGGCCTCCGGAGCGTATGCGGACTGGGCCGATTCCCTGGTGCTGATGATGGCGCCGATCTACAACGCCGACGGCAACGAGCGGATCAGCCTGTACAACCGTCCACGCCAGCATGGACCCGTGGGGGGCATGGGCCAGCGGCCGAACGCCCAGGGGTTCGACCTGAACCGCGATCACATGAAGCTGGATTCCCCCGAGGCACGGTCCCTGGTCTGGCTCATGAACGAATACGATCCCCACGTGCTGATCGATCTCCACACCACGAACGGCACCGTCCACGGCTACCACCTTACCTACTCGCCTCCGTTAAACCCCAATACCGCCAGCCGGATTATCGAACTGTTACGGGGTCGGTGGCTGCCCGAGGTGCGAGCCACCATCCGGGAGAACTACGGGTGGGAGTTCTACTACTACGGCAACGTGCCCCGGACCGGATCGGCCCGTGAACCGGGATGGTACACCTTCGATCACCGGCCCCGGTTCAATAACAACTACGTGGGACTCCGGAACCGTATTGCCATACTGAGCGAAGCCTATGCCTACGCGTCCTTCGAAGACCGCGTCATGGCCACCCTGGCCTTCGTGAAGGAGAACGTCCACTTCGCCCACCGGAACGCGTCTTCGATACGCGCGATCCTGGAGACCGTGGACCTGGCATCGGTCGTGGGCCGGGACCTGGCCGTCCGTTCCGAATTCGCCCGGTCCGGTGAACCGGTGGAAATCCTGCTGGGTGAAGTCGACGAGACGCGCAACCCCTACACGGGCGAGGTCATGTATCTCCGGAAGGAAGTCCTCAATCCAACTTCGATGTACGAATACGGGACTTTCTCCGCGACGGAAACGGTACGCGCGCCCCGGACGTATTTCGTACCCCCATCCCTGTCCACCGTGATCGAACGGCTCGGCGCCCACGGCATCTGGTTCGAGGAACTCTCCAGTCCGCGCGAATTAGCGCTGGAGCGGTTCAGGATAGACGCGTCGCAAGCCGCCGAGCGGCCCTTCCAGGGCAGGCACGAACGGACGCTGTCGGGCGTCTACGAACCCGTGGTCCACACGCTGGGACCGGGCACGCTGGTCGTACCGGTGGATCAGAAGCTGGGCAGGCTGGTATACTACCTGCTGGAACCCCGGTCCGACGACGGCCTGGTCGCATGGGCGCTGATGGACGATGTACTCGAAGGCGCGGAGCACTACCCCATACTGCGCGAACCGGCCGACCCATAGCCGGCCGGAAGGGCCCGCGACGGCCCTGAATCTACTCCCGACGGAGCCCGAATGCCCGTACGCGTAATCCTGGACACCGATACGGGGGTCGACGACGCCCTGGCCATCCTGCTGGCCATGCGGTCGCCCGAGCTTCGTGTCGAGGCCATCACGGGGGTCTGCGGAAACACGTCCCTCGAGAACTGCGTGCGGAACATTCACCTCACCCTGAGCGTACTCGATGCCCGTGAAACGCCGGTTGTCGCCCGCGGAGAGGAACGGCCGCTGGTCCGCGAACTGGCCTTCGCCGGGGATATCCACGGCGAGGACGGACTGGGCGGCGTGTCCCGACAGGTGGACGCGGACGGGCGCCGCGTATACCCTGATCCCGACCAGCGGCCGAGTACCGAGCACGCAGTCGATCTGATCACGAACCTCGCCGGGCGGTACCCGGGTGAGCTTATCCTGGTCGCCGTGGGGCCGCTCACCAACGTCGCGCGGGCCGTCATGAAGGATCCGGACCGCATGCGCGGGCTGCGAGCAATCATCATCATGGGCGGCGCCTTCGAGACCGGCGGAAACGTATCTCCAGTGGCGGAATTCAACATCCACGCCGATCCCCATGCCGCTCAAATCGTCTGCGATTCCGGGATCCCCCTGGTCTTCGTTCCCCTGGACGTGACCCGGCAGGCGTTCCTGGATGCGGGAACGATCGACCGTTTCGCCGCTGAAGCGGGCGCCAGGGCCGTCTTCGTTCGCGACTGCACGGCCCGTTACGTGGCCTTTCACCGGCAGAACAGGGGCGTCAACGGCTGTTTTCTCCACGATCCCCTCGCCGTGGCCGTCGCCGTCCGGGAAGACCTCGTCACGACGGTGCCGGCCAGGGTGGACGTGGAAACCGCCGGCGATCTCACCACGGGTATGACCGTGTCCGACCTTCGTTCCGACCGGTGGGGCGAACCAAACGCGAGGGTCTGCACCGCGGTGGACGTCCAGGCGTTCACCAGGCTATTCGAGGAAAGGGTGCTCGCATGATTTTGAAAAAACGTACGGCCATCGTTACCGGCGGCGGCCAGGGTATCGGCCGGGCGATATGCGGTATCTTCGCCGAAGAAGGCGCCGCCGTCGTGGTCGTGGATATCAACGAATCCGCCGCGGAGGAGACCGCTCGGCAGTTGAATCGGAAAGGCTATGCAGGACGGTCTGCGCAGGCCGTCCGGGCCGACATCTCGGTAGCAGCGGAGATTAGCGCCCTGGTCGACGGGGTCGTGGAAGAATACGGCCGCGTGGACATTCTCGTGAATAACGCGGGACTGGCCCTGTTCAGGTCGGTGGAAGATTGCTCAGAGGAAGAATGGGACCGGGTGATGGCGGTAAACCTCAAGGGACCGTTCCTGCTGTCAAAGGCCCTGCTGCCCACCATGACAGCCCAGCGATCCGGCGCGGTGATCAACCTGGCCTCGGTCGCGGGGAAGACCGGCGGCGTGGTGTCCGGCGCGCCCTATTCGGTATCCAAGGCTGGAATCGAGTGCCTGACCAAGTCGCTGGCCCGCGAACTGGCACCGCACGGGGTTCGGGTCAACGCCATCGCACCCGGGATCATAGACACCGCCCTGACCGCCCATCACGATCCCGCGTTCGTCGACGCGATCCCCCTGGGCGGCAGCAAAGGGGAACCGCGGGACGTGGCCGAGGCGGCGCTTTTCCTGGCATCGGACCGGTCGCGGCACATTACCGGCGAGATCCTGGACGTCAACGGCGGCCTGTTGATGGACTGAGCCGCCCGTCCAGCGCGCGCCGGGACGGAAACCGCATGCACGGAAACCGCATTCCATGACTGCAGCCATCTCCAATTTCGCCGTGGACGTCGTGGACCGCCATGCGCGGGAACCGGGCCGGATCGCCCTGCGATGGCAAAACACAGGCGGCTTCACGACGGACGTGACCTTCCAGGACATGAAGATACGTTCCGAGAAGGTCGCCTACGTGTTGCACCACCACGGCGTGCGTCCGGGACAGCGGGTATTCATCCTGCTGCCGCTATGCACGGCCTGGTGGGAGTCCGTGCTCGGTTGCATGCGCGCGGGCGCCGTGGCCGTACTGGGCCAGGACGCGTCCACGTCACAGGTGCTGAAGGACCAGATTAACGAGTCCCGGTCGACGTTGGTGATCGCGTCCGATACCGTAGCGGACGTGATCGGCCGGATCATGGACGACTGCAGCCGGATCACCCACTGGCTTTCCGTGGGGTGGGAGCGTGAGGGGTGGGTGGATTTCGACCGCCGCGTTTCCCTCGCCCCGGCCGGCTTCAAGGCGGTGGAAACGCGTGGATCCGATCCGTGCATCGTCGTGTTCGATCAGGGTTCGCCGGCCACTGAAACCACGCACCGTCACGGCGACGCAGGCTACGACCTGGAGCAGCTTGACACGTGGCGCGACGGGCTGGCCATCGCATTGCACGAAGCGTCCGAGCATCCATGATTTCCGCGCTAAACGACTGCCTGGTGGTGGAGCTGACCACGCAACTGCCGGGCCCCTACTGCGCCATGCTGCTGGCCGATCTCGGCGCCCGGGTGATCAAGGTGGAACCGCCCGGCGGTGATCCCCTGCGCGGTTTCCCCCCGGCATTCGCCAGCGTCAACCGCGGCAAGCGGAATATCGTGATCGACCTCAAAAAGGACGCAGGCAGGGCGGTCATGAGCCGCCTGATCGGCCGGGCGGACGTCGTGCTGGAAGGATTCCGGCCCGGTGTGGCCGAACGGCTCGGCGTGGACTATCCCGCGGCGAAACGCCTGAACCCCGCCGTTGTGTACTGCGCCATATCTGGATTCGGACAGGACGGCCCCTACCGGGACCGTGCCGGTCACGACATCAACTACCTCGCGATCGGCGGCCTGCTCGGACGCGGCGATCCGCCCACGGTCCCTCCCGTACTGATTTCAGACCTGTCCTCCGGTCTTTACGCCGCGCTGGCCGTTTCCGCCGCGCTCATGCGGCGCGCGGCCACGGGGGAGGGATGCTTCATCGATCTGTCCATGACCGACTGCGTCCTGTCCTGGATGGCGCTCGACATCGCCGCGGCGGCGCAGGATCCGGAGGCGGTTCGGGGGCAGTTCCTTGGGAACATCCCCCATTACGGGATCTACGAGACCTCGGACGGCCGGCACATCAGCCTCGGGATCGTCCACGAGGACCATTTCTGGGCCCGTCTCTGCGATGTCATGGAACTGGACGGCTGGCGGAGCTGGCCGGCGAGGAAACGGCTGGAACGGGCAACCGAAATCAGGGAGAAACTCCGTGCCGTTTTCGCCACGGCATCCTGCCGGGAATGGGACCGGAGACTGCGCGAAGCCGATGTGCCCTGCGCCCCCATATACAGCCTTGACGATCTGCCGTGCGACCCTTATATACAGTATCGAAACCCGTTTTACCATCTCGTCGCTTCCGACCGGTCGGAAAGCCGTCAGGTCAGGGCGCCGTACCGTACGGATTCGCCGGAGTCCGAAGCCCCGCTTCCGCCTCCCGTCGAAGGCGAACATACGCGTCCGGTCCTTTCGGACTCCGGATACGACGATGACGAGATCGACCGACTGATACAACTTGGCGCTGTACACGCATCCCGAACCGGGGAGAAGTAGCCGAAACCCAAAGGAGACATCATGAGCATCCGCGTGCGAAACTGGCGTGATCAGGCGCCTTATGTCGGGCATATCAGCGCGCTGGTCTGGACGCTGTACCAGTCCCATGACAAAGACGCGACATCTCCGCCGGAAATCAACCGGCTGCACGGCATCAACAGCTTCGTCAAGCACGGGCTCCAGGGCCACCAGCACTCGGACCACCACCAGCACGACGCCATCGAGCAATTGTATTTCATCCTCCGCGGGCGCGGCCAGTTGCTGATCGGGGACGACAAGGTGGACGTCCGGGACGGCACGGCCGTCTACATGCCCGTCAACGTACCCCACCAGGCGTTCAACGACGGCGAAGGCTGGATGGAGCACCTGATCGTCAGTTGCCCGCTCGACGAAATCCGGGAGGGCACGCCCGCGGTGCGGGACTGGCGCGACGTTCATCCGGTCGTGCTGGAAGGCGGCACCGTCTCCTGGCCGCTGCTGCGGCGCGAGGAAGAAGCCCCGGCCGGCGAAGGCGGCGTGCTCCAGCGCGTGCAAAGCGTGACCCGCTACGCGGTCCAGGGACGCCAGGGAACCGACTGGCAGCAGTTGGATGGCATCGAGCTGGTCCACTACGTGCTCAGCGGATACGGTATCGTTGAAGACCTGGACGGGGACCGTCAACTGGTCACAGAAGGTTCCGCGGCCCACGTACTGCCCGGGGTTGCCCATCGATTCGCCAACAAAAGCGAGGGCTGGCTCGAGTACGTCACGTTCGCGGTCGAGGTAGGTGAGGTCGAAGCGCCGGACGAATCCGACGAGTTCGAGGAGTCCGAGGAGCCGGCCGTGCAGTACGGCGTGGAAGAAGTCGCCGAGGCCGCCGTGGTGGCGGAGGTCGATTGGGACGACGCCGACGCGGTGGAGACCGAAGAGGAAATCGAGGAAGACGGGGCCGACGATGGAGCCGACGATGACGTGGAGTCGGCAGAGACTGAAGATGAGGCAGAGGCCGAGGATGAGGCGGATGCCGAAGATGTGGCGGTATTGGTAGACGCCGATGTAGCCGATGAAGGTACGGAATCGGTAGAAGGCGAGGATGAGGCCGAATCGATAGAGGCCGAGGATGAGGCGGAGGACGCCGCGGCGACTGTTGATGAGGTTGATGACGATGCGGAAGCCGAAGCGGATGACACCGAGGTGACCGAAGAGGAAGAACCGAAAGCGGCGGTAGAAGACGCCGACGTCGCCGAGGACACGGAAGAGGAAGTTGAAGACGTGGTCGCCGAGGACGCAGAAGAGGAAGTCGAAGACGTCGCCGAAGCGGACCAGGTCGAAGCGGACGACTCGGACGATGCGAACCAGGCATCAGCGAAAGCCGAAGCGGACGACGACGATTTCGACCTGGAAGACGACGACGCGGACTTCGATATCGAAGACGAAGATGAAACCGTCGTGGAGGACGATACAGTGGAGGACGACGATGATTTCCCTGATGCGGACAGGCGGTAATCGAAAGCGTACGTGAACAACCTACCCGCCCGCTCGTTCGGGCGAACCGACATGCGTCCGGCGGCGCTGGCCATGGGAGCCGCCTTCCTGCACGAAAGCCCCGAGGCGGTCGAAGCCATCCAGACCGCCCTGGAACTGGGCGTCAACTATTTCGATACCTATCCGGGCCACCACGAGGAGAAATGGGGCGAGGCGCTCTCCGGCGTGCCCCGGTCCTCTTACTATCTCCAGGCCAAGATCGGCACCCATCCCGAACGCAGGAAGGACTTCTCCGAAGAAGGCGCCAGGTGGAGCCTGGACCAAAGCCTGCGATCCCTGAAGACAGACTATCTCGACTGCGTACTCGTACACGATCCGGCCGATGTGGACGAATTGTTGCGCGAAGGTGCGGTATTTGACGTGCTGCACGAAATGAAATCGCAGGGCGTGGTCAGGAATATAGGACTCGGCGCCCGTTCCCATGACTGGCACGTACGGTTGATCGACGAGGGCATCAGCGACGTATCCCTGACCTTCCTGGACTACACCCTGGTCAATCAGTCGGCCGCCGCCACCATCTTTCCGGCGGCCAGAAAACGAGCAACGGGCATCATCCTGGCCAGCGTTCAGGGCATGGGCCTGCTGACCGGACAGGCGCCCGATCCGGACCGCGAGCGAGGCATGCATCCCGGGTCCGAGCCGCGCGCGCATCGAATCTGGACCTGGTGCCGAGAGCACGACGTCAACATCCGCCATCTGGCCATACAATTCTGCCTGGCGGCGCCGGTGGACAGCATCGTCATGTTCGGGCCGGCGAGCATCCGGCACGTCCACGACGCCTACGAGGCCGCCACCGAGACGATTTCGGCCGAACTCTGGGAAGCGTTCGACCTGGCTTTCGGCATCCGTCCGGGCATGGATGGCGGATCGTCATAACCACGGAAACCCGTCCACGTGTCCTCACTGAACTTCTCGCCCCGCGTGCCCGTCATCGACGCTAATGTGTGCGTGGGGAATCACCATACCGGACCATCGCCCTGCCAGAGCCCCGCGCAACTGCTCGACGAAATGGATTTCCACGGTGTCGAGCGCGCCGTGATCTACCATGCCCAGGGCGAACAGATCAGTCCGACGGACGGCAACGAGTACCTGGAGGACTGGCTCGACGAGGACGGGAGGCTCGTCCCCCAGTGGATGGTCGCGCCGGTGGAAACCTCCATGAAGCAGATCGCGGAACTCCACGGCCGGGGCCGCGTGCGTTCCGCCCGCCTGCACGACTGCCAGTCCGCCGGACTTCCCTTTCTCCCATGGGGTTACGACGAACTCCTGACCCTTCTTTCAGACGCCGGGATCCCGCTCTGGATACCGTTGATGGACGTGGAAGCGGACCACCTGGTCACGACGCTCAAGGCCTATCCGGACCTGCACACCGTGCTCGTCGGCGCGCACTATACTCACGCGCTGGTCGTGCGCGGCCTGCTGGAAGCGAGTCCCCGTGCCGTACTGGAACTCAGCCGGTACGAACCCATCGGCGAGGTGGAGGCCCTCGTGAAACGGTTCGGCGCGGAACGGTTCGTCTACGGTTCGTGGTATCCCCGGTACGCCATGGGGCCGATCCTGTTCTACCTGCACCACACCCGCATGGGCGTGGATGAACTCGCACGAGTCTGCGCCGGAAACGTCGAGCGGCTGCTCGGACTAACGGAGGGGTCATGATAGACGGCACGAGGGTGATCGACTACCACGGTCACGTGGGAAGATGGGAACGGTACGGCATGGTGGACGACCCGGAACTCCTCCTGGGGGCCATGGATGCCGTCGGCATCGATACCGCGTGCCTGTTCCACATATTTCATCCGGACGGGACTACGGGCAACGATCTGACTGCGAAATTCGTCGCCCGGAACCCGGACCGCTTTGTCGGTTTCGCCTATGTCTCACCGACGATGCCCGACCGGATGGTACCCGAACTGGAGAGGGCGATCGACAAACTGGGGTTTCCGGCCATCAAGCTTTACCCGCCCTATACGCCCTGGCCCTTCAACGAGGAACCCTGGCATCCGATCTATGAATTCGCCCAGGACCGGGGGTTGGCCATCATCTTCCACACGGACCACTTCATCAACAGCCGGCCCCGTTACTTCGAAGACCTCGCGCCGGCCTACCCCCGGGTGAACTTCGTCTCCGCCCACTGCGGGAACGTACCCGAGGCCCGCGCGGAGGCCATCGCCGCGGCGCAGAAGTACGCGAACGTCTACCTGGAGACCTGCTCGACGTACCGGACGCCCGGCGTGATCGAGGAACTGGTGGAAAAGGGCGGGGCCGACCGCGTGCTGTACGGATCGGACATGCCCCTGATGGACCCGCGGCCGCAGATCGGCAAGATCATCACGGCCCGGATCTCACCCGAAGCGAAACGCATGGCACTGGGCGAAAACGCGGCCCGTCTGCTGGGCATTTAAGGACAGGAGGATTACGTGATTCTCGGTCAAGCTGAACTACACAACGTACACGAACTGCTGGACGACCCCGGCGGCGCGGGCAGTACCTGCTGCCGCGTGCCGAACGACCTGCGCGTGAAGCTGAACGAATCGGCGAAGAACAACGCCCTGCAGGCCTCCGGGTGCGAAATCCGGTTCAACCTGGAGGGACCGGAGGCGGCCGTCACGCTCCAGAGCCCCGATGGCCCGACGCTCGCGGAAGTGTACCAGGGCGATTTCTTCAGCGCCCTGCATATCGTCGATGCGGCCCCAACGCGAATCTCCGTGGCGCGCCCAGAGTCCGAAACGGACATGCGCCGGGTCACGCCGTCCGACGCGCGGTTCGATACCGGCCTCACCCGGGTGGTCCTGCCGTGGCGTCCCTCAGTCCGCCTGGTCTCCATCGAAGGCGACACGTCTCTGCCGCGGCCGGACCAGACGCCGCAGACCCGGTACCTGGCCTACGGATCGTCGATTACCCACGGAAGCACGGCCGTCCGGCCCACGGGGACGTATCCTGCCCGGACCGCCGAGCTGCTGGGCACCGATCTCTTCAACCTGGGATTCGGCGGAGGCGCCCACATGGAAGGGGGCATGGCGGATTACATCGCCGGACGCACGGACTGGCACGTCGCCACGCTGGAGATGGGCATCAACGTCGTGCAGTCCTTCAGCGTGGACGAGTTTTACAACCGCGTCGAGTACTTCGTGACCACGATCGCCGACGCCCATCCCGACGACTGGATCTTCTGCATTGACATCTTCCCGTGCCGGTATGATTTTACGGGCGTCGAAAAATGCGAGACCTTCCGGTCCATCGTGGCGGAACGGGTGATGGAATTGAACCGCCCGAAGCTCGTTCACATTCCGGGAGACGCCATGCTCCGGTCCAACACCGGCCTCACGGTAGACCTCGTGCATCCGGCGCCCGCCGGTTTCGAGGAAATGGCGCGGAACCTGGCGGACATCATCCGTGCACGCAGAACATAGTATCAAACGGCACATAACCAGCGGAGTACTGTTCACCGTCCAGCGGACTAGCATCCAGCAGACCAAAAGGGGAAACAAATGGAAACCATCCGGGTAGGCGTGGTCGGCGCCGGCACCAATACCGTGACCATGCATATACCGAAGCTGCAGGCTATTGAAGGCGTGAAGATCGTCAGCGTGTGCAACCGAAGCCGCGCGTCGTCGGAGCGGGTGGCGAAGCAGTTCGGCATTCCGAAGACCTACGAAACGTGGACCGAGTTGATCGAGGCCGACGATACGGACGCCATCGTCGTGGGGACCTGGCCCTATCTTCACTGCGCCACGAGTATGGCGGCCCTGGCAAACGGCAAGCACATCCTGTGCGAGGCGCGCATGGCCATGAACTACGAAGAAGCCCAGCTCATGCACGACGCCGCGCAGAACAACCCTGACCTCGTCGCCCAGATCGTGCCTTCCCCCATGACGTTGTGGGCGGACAAGACCATTCAGCGTCTGATCGCGGAAGGGTACGTGGGCGAAATCCTCAGCGTGGAACTCCGGTCATCGGGAAGCGATTTCATCGACCGCGACGGGCCCATGCACTGGCGGCAGAATGTCGACTACAGCGGGATGAACGTCATGACCATGGGCATCTGGTACGAGGCCATGCGGCGCTGGGTCGGTGATCCGCTTTCGGTTTTCGCCCAGGGAAAGACCTTCACGAAGATGCGCCGTGACGCCGAAACGGGCGTAATGCGCGCCGTCAGGGTGCCGGAGCATATCGACATCGTGATGGACATGATCTGCGGCGCGTCGGCCTATGTCAAGGTTTCGACCGTCCAGGGCCTGGCCAACGAAAGCGAAGCCACTATCTACGGCAGCGAGGGCACGATCCGCATGGGCGACAGCAAGCTTTACGGGGCCCGCCGGGGCGACGACGCCCTGTCCGAAATCGAGATCCAGCCCGAGGACCACGGGGAATGGCGGGTGGAAGAGGAATTTATCAACGCCATCCGCGGTCTCGAGAAGGTGTCCCACACGCCCTTCGACATCGGGATCAAGTACATGGAATTCACCGAGGCCGTGACCCGGAGCATGTCGGAGGGCAAGGCCATCGCTTTGCCGTTGTAAGTGTTGATTGGCTGATTACGTTGATGCGACGCGGTCCACGTAGGCCAGGACGGCGTCGACCAGGTCCTGCGGGGCCGATTCGTTGACGACGGTGAAGTCTGCCATGGCGATGGGCCCGCCTTTCTCGATGTTCTCGATCTCCGCATGGTCCCGCTTTCGCGCCTCTTCCGCCGTGAGGGGCCGCATCCGGAACTGGGGGTCCGTCCGCGCGTCGTGGGTCCGGTGTTCCAGCCTGCGGTAGCGGGTCTTCGGCGAAGAGACCACGGCCACCACGTGGATGCGGTCGCCGTAGGTTTCTTTGAGGATCTTGTGTTCCGACCACGAATACAGCCCGTCGATCACCACGTGGCCGTGTCTCAGCCCATCCTCGATGGCGGGCAGCGAAAGCAGCGCGAAGGCGCCCATCCCGTGTTCGCGCCGCAGCCCTTCGCGCATCTCCTTCTCGTTCTCCGGATTCACTGCCCAGCCTTCCGCCCTGAGGCGGTCGATGGTCACCTGGCCGAACCGGATGTGGCGCCAGCCCCGGTCGACCAGGCATTCGGCGGCCGTCGATTTCCCCGACCCGGTCATGCCTACGATGGCGACGATTAGGTGCATTTCAGGTCCGCCTGGTTGCAGAGAAGGAAGACGAAAACCGGGCTGAATATACTCTTTTCGAGGGACCCTGTCAAAGCGGATGTACGAGGGGTATATTGTCCTTGACGATCAACCCGCGTCCATTTTGTTTTAAGTTTCTTCAACGATTTAAAATCAATCCAGTTCCCGTGCGTGACGGCAACGGAGGAAGGCCATGGCTGAATCATCACCCGATCGCGTCGGAAGTCGATTTCAACTCGAGACCGAGCTGGCCCGGGATCTCGGCCTGGTCGCGGCCACGACGATCATCGTCGGCGGCATCATCGGGTCCGGGATTTTCGGGGCGCCCGCGGGCATCGCGGCCGTACTGGGCTCCCCCGAACTGTTCCTGCTGGTCTGGGTCATCGGCGGCCTGCTCTGCTTCTCGGGTGCGCTGTGTTTCGCCGAACTGGGCGCCATGATGCCCCGCACGGGCGGCATCATCGTGTACTTGCGGGAATCCTATCCGCCCTACGTGTCCTTTCTCTACGGGTGGACGGAAACCGCCGTGATCTGTCCCGGCGCGCTGGCCGCCGTCGCCATGATCTGCACCTCGTATCTTGGTTACTTCGTACCGGATATCTCCCTGGAACATGTGCTGATGCAGGCAGGACCGGTGCTGGTCTCGACCCAGCACCTGGCGATCTTCGCCGTCCTGGCCCTGCTCGGAGCCGTCAATTACGCGGGCGTGCGATTCGGGGGGATCATATCCAATGTGTCCACTTTCGCCAAGGTCGCGGCCCTGCTGGGCCTGGTATTCCTCGCCCTGATCGTCGGTGGGTCCGCAGAGCATTTCTCCACGCCGTCGGCCACGGGCAGGGAGATGAGCCTCTTCGGTGCGCTGGGAACGGCCATGGTCGGCATCCTGTTCTCGTACAACGGCTGGTACAACACGAACAACGTGGCGGGCGAGGTGAAGGACCCGCGCCGCGTGCTGCCCCTGGCCATCATCATCGGACTGAGCCTGTGCATGCTGGTCTACCTGGCCGTCAACTGGGCATACCTTTACGTTATGAACATCGACGAAATCGCCGGGTCGAATCAGATCGCCGCCGAGGTAGCGGAAAGGCTGATCGGCCCGGTAGGCGGCTCACTCACCTCCCTGGCGGTGGTCGTCGCCACCTTCGGGACCTTGAACGCCAACATCATGTACATGCCGCGCATCGCTTACGGCATGGCCCGCGAGCGCCTCTTCTTCGGCTGGTTCACCCGGGTCCATCCCAGGTTCCGGACCCCGTCGCGAACGATCACCACCCTGACGATCCTGGGCATGGCGTGGAGCCTCGTCGGCAACTTCATGGAAATCGTCCTGGCCGTGATGTACGTGCTGTTCGTGTTCTACGTGTTGACCGTGATCGCCGTGTTCATCCTCCGCCGGAAGTATCCTGACGAACCCCGGCCATTCAAGGTGTGGGGCTACCCCGTCACACCGCTCTTCTTCATCGTGGTGTCCCTCGGATACATCGTATCGACGGTCGTTTTCAGCTTCGGCGACGCCCTGCCAGGCATTTTCGTCCTGCTCCTCGGCGTGCCGGTGTACCTGTTGTGGTTCCGCAGGCAGGCGGCCAGTGCGTAGACTTTATATTGCATACTTCAAGCTAGAGAGTAAATCACAGATCAAAGAATAGAGGAGTTATTGATGCCCGTCATGAACGGCGGCGAGGCCCTCGTCCGGTCCATGCACGCCAACGGCGTCGAGGTCGTCTTCGGACTGCCCGGCGCCGGCCAGTACGAAGCCATCGACGCGATCTACCGGCAGGAGGGCATGCGGTATATCACCACGCGGAACGAACAAGCGATCAGCTACATGGCCGACGGCTACGCCCGTGTGAGCGGCAAGCCGGGCGTGGGCATCGCGGTCGAAGGCCCCGGGTTCTTCAACACCACAGCCGGACTGGCCACCGCTTTCGCACAGTCCTCCCCCGTACTGCTGGTTACCGGAGACCACCACGGCGTGTCTTTACCCGGCCGGCCCCGGCACGACAGCCTGGGTGACTACGGCGCCTATTCGAAGTGGGCGGGCCGTGCGGAATCGCCCGGCGACATCCCCGGCCTGGTCCGGGAGGCCTTCCGCCAGCTCAGCACTCCGCGGAAACGGCCCGTCGTCCTGGAGATCGGCCCTCACGTATTCAGGGCCGAGGAGGAGGTCCGCCTGCTGGAAGCGGCGTCGTACTCGCCCGCGGCGGGCGACGCCGACCAGCTGGCGCACGCGGCCCGGCTGCTGGCGGAATCGGAACGGCCGCTGCTCTGGGTCGGCGCCGGGGCGTCGGAAGGCGCGCCTTTGGTCCGGAAGATCGCCGAGCACCTGGGCAGCCCGGTCGTCAGCAGTCGCAGCGGGAAGGGCATCCTTCCGGCACGGCATCCGCTTTCGCTGGGGATGTTCGAGGCACGGTTCAAGCCGCTGAAGGACCGGGTGGACGACTGCGACGTGATCCTGGCCGTGGGCACGGCGACCGACCTGAGCGCGCGACTGGATGGGCAGACGGTGATCCGGATCGACGACGACCCCGACGAGATCAACCAGGACGGAAGCCATACCCACGGCATCCTGGGCGACGCCGCGCTGAGCCTGGAGGTCCTGTACGAAAACCTGGCCGGCCTGTCAGGCCCCGGGCCCAACGTCACCGAGGACATCCAGGCGATCAATGCCCACCGCTTCGGTCCGGCGGAACAACTCCAGCCCCAGGGCGCTTTCATGGACGCCATGTGCGCGGCGATTCCAGATGACGGTATCTTCGTGGGCGGGATGAACCAGATGGGATACTACGGCCGGAACTACTACCATGCCCAATCCCCGAGGGGATACCAAACTTCCTCCCACCACGGCACGCTGGGCAGCGTGTTCCCCGTCGGCATCGGTCTCAAGATCGGACGCCCCGACCGCGCGGTCGTCGTGGTCTCCGGCGACGGCGGCATCCTCTACAACCTCCAGGAACTCGCCACGGCCGTGCAGTACGGCATCAACATCGTGGCCGTCGTCTTCAACGACAACGCCTACGGTAACGTGTTGCGGGCCCAGTTGGAAGAGTTCGACGGCCGCGTCATCGGCACCGAACTCCACAACCCGGATTTCGTGAAACTGGCCGAAGCCTATGGCGCAAGGGGGGTGATGGTCGCGGACCCGTCACAGCTGGAAGCGGCCGTGGGCGAGGCCGTTGCGGCGGACGCCCCGACACTGATCGAGGTGCCGATAGGGCCCTGGGAGCGAAAGTACTAGATACTGTACCTGCAGGTCTTCGTTCTCGTTCAGTTTATGGGCAGCAGATCCCAGATTTTCAACAACGCAAGGGCAGTAACCGGAACCAGGACGATTGCCCACCTGAGTATCCTGTTTTCCCTGTCCACCGCCTCAGTCCTGGATTTTTCGATTTCTGCCCGTATTTCGCCTATTTCCTTCCGAATGTCAATGAGCTGAACCATCAGCCATTCATTCTGAAAGACGATTGGTGTACCCGGCGAAGACGGAGATAGGTTTTCAGATTCGTTCATTTCGGCACCTCTTTCATCCAGTCACAGACATCCACGTCTATCTATCCATCAACCCTAGCCTGTTCTTCCTGGTATTGGTCTTAATGGATTAGTCAGTACCGTTTTGAAGTTTTTCGATTAAAATGTAGTTTTTTCTGAGAACCACCACCTGGCAAGACAACTGGCCAGGTGCGCACTTGGGTCGTAAGCCCACCTCACGCAGGACATTTCCAGTTCAAATCACACCCCGCTTCCCGCAGGAAACCAATCCCCTCGTCCCAGTGGCGGTCGACGTTGCCTACACCGTGGGAATCGTCCCCGGGTACCACGGCAATTCCCATTTTCAGCGCTTGCTCGAGTACCGGCCTGGAGACGTAGGGCTCGGCCTGGCCTTTCTTAAGCGCGGCCAGGTTGTAGTCCAGGATCGAACCGAGATCGCGAATCGCCTCCAGGTTGCGCACGACCCGGTCCCACACGAAGGGCTTGACGAGGCGCGCCCTGTAATCGGGGTCGAAGATCCTGACCAGATCGAAGTGGCCGATCACCTCGGGACGCAGCTTCGTGATCATTTCGAACTGACGGTCGAAGTACGCGCAGTACAACTCGTCCACGCCTCCGACCGTATCCGCCGCGGCCTGGTACCAATCCGGCGATCCATCGAACAACTCGTCGTTGATCTGGTGCACGGAACCCACGATGTAATCGGGCTTGCATTCCTCCCTCACGTCGGGTACCCAGCTTTCATACCCGCGGTACGCCTCCGTTTCGAAGGCTACCAGGACCCTGATCTGCGACGCGTACTTGTCCCGGAGTCGGCGGCAGACCGCCATGTACCTGGCGAATCTCGCCTGCTGATCGACGGCGTTCAACCCGGCAGCCAGTTCGTCGGGGTAGCTCAGTGCGTCCCGCTCCGGCGGCATGTGCTCGGTGATGCCCACCCAGGTGTATCCATGGTCGATGTAGGCCCGTACGATCTCCTCCAGCGAGTCCTCCGCGTGATCGCAGAACTCACCGCTGTGGCCGCCGTGGACGGAAACGCGATCGGGGGATGAGGCCATTCTCGAACCTGTTAGATGGTATTTGTAATAGGAAGGTGGCGACCAGAAGGGATGCCGGACCTTGCCGCCGGACTACGCAACTACGCGATACCGGCCGATGCCCATGCCCGATGCATGGCCTCGGACGTCTCCCGCAGGGCGTCCTGCGGGGCCAGGGCGTTTACCCGCGCGCTGAATGGCTCGGCCGTGACCGGTCCGTCGTAGCCCATGGCGTCCAGCGCCTTGAGGAACCGGGCTATGTCGAGGACGCCGGTCTCGCCGGGCAGGCAACGCTT
Source organism: Gemmatimonadota bacterium (assembly GCA_009838645.1). Taxonomy (NCBI): domain Bacteria; kingdom Pseudomonadati; phylum Gemmatimonadota; species Gemmatimonadota bacterium. The sequence continues at coordinate 601,583 of VXRC01000049.1, forward strand.
GTTGTCGATCTGCTCGTCCGCCGGGACCCCGGCCGGCGCGTCGTTGACGTGCACGTTGACCACGTCGTCGTTTTCCAGCCGCGCGAGGTCATCCCAGGTGCCGTGGGACGTGTACCAGTGCCAAAGGTCCAGCAGCAGGCCCACGTTGGGACCAAGGTCACGGCATAGCGCCAGCATGCCGTCCATTGTATAGATGAACGCGTGCTTTTTGCCCTGGCGAAGCGTTTCCGGTCCGATGAACTCCAGGCCGAACCGGCAGTCGTGCTCCGCGAGGATCTCCGCCACGGGCTTCAGCCGCTCCACGTGGAAGGCGTAGTTCTCGTCGAAGGTCCGATCATCCGACCAGGGCATGACCACGGCGGTCGTCCTTTGTGCGCCAATGTCCCTTGCCAGGGCGGCATACCGGCGAAGCCGGGTCAGTTCATCTGTCCACTTCTCCCTGGTGCCGTGCCATTCGATCGGCAATCCCCAGTTACCGGGACGGTAACCTGCCCTCGCAAACAGACCGCGGACCTCCTCGACAGAAGTCTCCCGGGCCAATTCGGCCACGTCAGGCAGGTTTAGGTCGACGCCGCCGAAACCGTACTGCGCAGCCATATCCAGCGCTTCGGCCAGGGAAGCGTGGATGCCGATCATGCCTGGATTGAGGTTCTTGAACATAGCCCGACCTTACCGGCCTTACCCGGTCTTGACGCGCTGGAACCGCTTCTTGCCGGCCCTCAGGAGCAGGACGCCTTCGTCGTCGAGGTCCCCCGTACCGAGCATTCGGTCGATGGCGGCCACGCGTTCGCCGTTGACGGACGCGCCGCCCTGCTGGATCAGCCGGCGCACCTCGCTCTTGCTCTTGCCCAGCTCGGCTTCCACGAACAGGTCGACCACGTTGATGCCGGCCTCCAGGCGTTCCCGGCCGATCTCCACGGTCGGCACGTCCTCCGCCCCCGCCTGCGCGCCGCCGAATACGCTCCGTGCGCCGCGCTCAGCCTGGGACGCCGCTTCCTCGCCGTGGGTGATCTTCGTCGTCTCGAAGGCCAGGACCGACTTGGCGTGGCGGATCTTCTCGCCCTCGAGAGCGCCGAGTTCCCGTACCTGCTCCATGGGCAGGAAGGTAAAATGGCCCAGGAGGCCTTCCACGTCCCGGTCATCCACGTTGATCCAGAACTGGTAGAAGTCGTAGGGCGAGGTCATCCCGGGATCGAGCCAGACGGCGCCTTCGGCCGTCTTGCCCATCTTCTTACCGTCCGACAGGGTCAGCAGGGGCGTCGTAATTGCCTGCGCGGCCGCCCGTTCCTTGCGCCGGATCAGGTCGACGCCGGCCACGATGTTCCCCCACTGGTCGTCGCCCCCGAACTGCATCGTGCAGCCGTACTCCCGGAAGAGCATGAGGAAATCGTAGGCCTGGAGGATCTGGTAGTTGAATTCCAGGAAGGTGAGGCCCGTCTCCATGCGAAGTCTGTAGGCCTCGGCTGTCAGCATCCGGTTTACGCTGAAATGCTCTCCGATCTCCCGCAGGAAGGTGATGTAGTTCAGCGTGCGCAGCCAGTCCGCGTTGTTCACCATCAGCGCTCGGTCCGCCCTGCCCGCCCGGTCCTCGTGGCCACCGTCGAAATCGAGGTAACTGCTCAGCTGCTTCTTGATCCGGAGGATGTTCCGGTCGATGTCCTCCGTCGAAAGCTGGGGACGCAGGGCGTCCTTGCCGCTCGGATCGGGGATCATGGCCGTGCCGCCGCCCACCAGGGCGATGGGCAGGTGGCCGCCGCGCTGCACGTGAGCCAGCATCATGATCTGGACGAGGTTGCCCACGTGCAGGCTCTGCCCCGTCGGATCGAATCCGATGTAGCAGGTGACGGTCTCGTCTTCGAAGGCCTTGGCCACGGCCTCTTCGTTCGTGACCTGGGAGACGAACCCCCGTTCCTTCAAAACGTCGAATGCGCTGGACATGCTGGGAGATTCCGATCTAAAGGGACACCGGTTTACAGGGACACGGCCTGTCCCGTCCGGGAAGAATCGTAGATGGCGAGGATGAGCGCGAGGGACTTCTTGGCTTCCTCGCCCGTGATGCGGGGCGCGCCGCCGTGCCGGACCAGGCCGACCATGTCCTCGATCACGTTGCGCGGGCCCTCGTAGGAAAATGGATCATCGGCCGATTCATCCGGAACATGCCAGGTATCGACCTTGTTGCCGGCCGTTATGACCAGCCCCTGCGTGCCGTGCAGCTCCACCCCCGCGGGGATGGTGACGGGACAGGTCGTCGTCCCCAGGATGGTTCCGACGGCGCCGCTCTTGAACCGGAGCATGGCCATGCCGAGGTCCTCGGACTCGATGTCGTGGTTGAACACCCCGATCTGGCCCTGGACGCGGTCGACCTCCCCCATGTACCAGCCCAGCAGGTCGATCTGGTGCACGGACTGGTTGATCAGCGACCCGCCGCCGTCCAGCGCCCACGTGCCGTGCCAGCCCTCGTAGTAGGCGTCGTTCCTGAACCACTTGAGCCGCACCTCGCCCAGGATCATCCGCCCGAGGCGCCCTTCGTCCACGGCCTGCTTGACGCGCACGTTGTCGGCCATGTACCGCGCTTCGAAATCGACGGCCAGGATCACACCGGCCTCGCGGCAGGCCGCGATCATCCGGTCCGCCCGTTCCAGGCTGACCTCCACGGGCTTGGTGGTGATGACATGCTTGCCGGCTTCCGCGGCCGCGATGGCGAAGTCCGCATGGGTGCCGCTGGGCGTCATCACGGTGATGACGTCGATATCGTCGCGGTCGAGCAGCCGGCGGTAGTCCCGGTACCAGTCGATCCCGTACTCCGCCGCGGCTTTCCGGCCCCGCTCCTCGTCGAGTTCCGCCACCGCCACGAGCCGCGCGCCTTCCGTCTCGCTTATGAAACGGGCGCGCACCGCCCCCATGCCAAGCCCTATCACGCCGAAACCGACGGGATCGGTACTCAAGACGAACTCCTTTTCATGTGAATGGGTATGTCAACGCCGGTCCGGGCGGGACTTCCTCCTGCCGGACCGGCATGCGATGCAGCATCGTTCATTCTTCGAACCGGCCCGAACCCACGGTCAGGAATTCACCCGCCAGCAGCTCGCGCAGGATTTCCACCTTGTTGCCCGTACGCCGATGCAGATCGCCGAGGACCTCTTCGCCCGCAAGCTCGTCGACGCAGCCGACGTGCTCCACGTATTCTGCCACGAGATCCTCGTTCCATTCTCCATCGATACTGGCGGTTATATAGACCGAAAAGGTTTTGATGGGCATGGGATACTCATCCGGAATCATCACCTGTACATCACGAATCACTTCATTCACCCGGATCGACTGGACGCTTTTCTCCTTCAGCTCGCGTATCATATCGTTGAGATCGGTGAATGTAAGCTTCATGGAAAGGCTCCTCTCCGGCCACGGGCCGTATACCTGCAAATCGGTATGACAGCACAAGAATGAGGGACGCAGCGCAGGCAGGCCTGCTGA